>JBLUOL010000093.1:0-20026 GCA_048065775.1 Pseudomonas sp. GW6 | reverse complement strand
TGGTGTCCACTTAAATCAGGTGGACACCATCGCCTTTGGCGTCGGGGCCAGGAAGGTGTGTTGGCCGGACGGATACAATGGGTCTACGAAAGCCTTATAAAGAAAAGGGTTGTTAGCGACCGTGACGAGCGCTCTCTCGCCGACCTAAAGGCACTGATCAGTGATCGCCTACATCGAGCCCACAAAGCTGACATCCTGTTCAAGCAGTGCAAAAACGGAATCAGAACGAGGCGATGCCGAGAAAAGACTAAGAAAAGCAGCTATGAATTTCGGCTCACCGAAACCGAAGCCAATAAGCTTCAGGCGATGGCCTCAGCGGCGAAAACGAACCGCACAGAAATAATCAGAAGACTGATTCGAAAAGGACCGGAAATGATCGGCGCGCTTGATCAGCAGGAGGAAATCAACCTCCGAGCGCAGCGCGACCTCACACTCAAAGGCAAAGAAATGGAGAGACTGGCCACTGCTGCCAAGGATCTCGCGAATCAGAACGCCCTAATGCTGGGTATGGCACAGTCGGTGCTAGCCCATCACGGCATAACGTGGGAGCAGCTGTCGTTCTCCGAATACCAGCTAGGTATGGCCTACTACTATCTCATCAAGGCTGAAATGGACAAGCTTTACGCTGAGCAGAGAAAGGAGCTAAAGCAACCACATAACCTGGATCGCAGCATTCCTCGACCAGCAAAGGCAAAGGCAAAGGCAAAGGCAAAGACATGACCCCACGGAATGGCATTCCAAAAAGCATTCCAACCAAATAGTTAACCGGCACAACTACATAAAAAACAACAAGATAGAGATCCTGTTCAGATTACCCCGGCCAATTGAAGCAAGCATAAACCCCTGATTTTCCTAGAGAATTTCAGGGGTTTTGTGTTTTCAGGGGCAGCGAATGCCCCGAAAGTGTCACCCTTCAATCAAGAGCTGCTGATTGAACGATCACCAGTGAGTGAGCAGAACGCGATGTCAGGAGGTGATTATTTATGTTCAGTGTTCTGATTCTCGGCTTTTTCTTCCTGCTGCTAGGCATCGGTGTTGGCGTTTCCGTCTTTCTGGATATATCAAGCGGCTCCGTCTATATCGCCGGGCACCGCGGCTCACCTTCGGCTTGGTACAACGCGGAGCACAATCCCGAAGAGTTTGCATCAGCTATCCAGCTCAGCATTGGATTCGCCAGTGTTTCGGCCATCATTGGTCTGGTGCTGATCGCGGTCGCGGTCAGAATGGCATTCCCTAAGCGCAAGCAGTACCGCTGGCTGATTTGACCATCGCAAGGAGGCACAACATGGAATACTTAACGTTCAGCCGCGTACTTTCTTTGAGCTGCCTTATGGCGGCGCAAGGCCCGGTGCTCGCAAGCTTTGAACAAGGCAACCGAGCAGTGGCCTACAACGGCGGCATACTTCTCGCTCAGTTTGTTGGTGCGTTCGTTCTGCTGACAGTCATTGGTGCGATATGCATGATTGTTCGAGACATCCGCAACTGGCTTTGCCGGCGTCGGGAACGAAAGGCTCAGTCAATTTCAGAGGATTCTGCAACACAATCTTTATGCGACGATTAACAGAAGTGGTACCGGGACATTGTGGAGGAGTAGGCTATCTGGACTGTATAAAATACCAGCCTTGAATCGAACTCACTTCGTAGGCTCTGCAAAAAGCCAGAAGTAGTCCTGAATGAAGGGCTGCCTTGGGCTGATACCTACCGTTGACGAGCGACAGCGTTGGGTCGTTCGCTGACAGCCAGAGCTACAAAGCATGAAGCCCAAGCTAGAAATGAAGGGCATGGCAATCTAGTGAGAACGAAGGATGTGCCCTGCCAACGGACTCAACCTCACCGCCTCGGCCAGATGTTCCGGGGCGAGGTGCGAGTAGCGCATCGACATTCATCTCCAGCAACCTGCTCAAGCGGACAAGGGATCATTACGAAACCACCATCCTTGCAGGCCAGCGAAAGGAATGACTAAAGCCCATAAGGCCCGAGTCATTCCACTAGCAACCCTCGCCAAAAACCTTATGGACGCCCAACAAGGTAGTCCAGAAGCCCGGCGGTTATTCTGATCCTGGCAGCTGCATCATCCAGCGCTTTATCAAGAGCTGAGCTCAGTGGGTAGCCGTTGAATCGCTGGCTATTAATAACCTCCCGATGGCCTGCCCCGGTTTCAACCAGAATGGAAACGGCGCAATCGGAGACATAGTGCCCACCACAATCGATCTGGTTGATCGATACGCTTAGCTTCTTCTCACCCTCTCCCGACACCGGTAGAAACGCTACAGCTCCGGCAACCTTGTAGCGGGTGTAGTGGTCAACCCATCCCGAAAGTGTCACAGCAGGATCAGGCTACCAATAATCCGGTTTGACGATGGCTGGCTTCCTGGGAAGTGGCACCTTTAGCGGGAGCTGGAAAGCCGCAAGTTCAGACTCGGGAATGTGCCGGCGGATCCAGTGGGCATGCTCTTTCAGTGATCCCGGCGGATCCCGCTGTTCGTGACGGTGCGGAAGAATCACGCCAATGCGGATGTGCGGGAAGTCCGAGCGAATGGCAGCGAGAGCAGGCGCCAGGTCAGTGTCGCCCGATACCAGCACGATCTGATCCAGCTGCAGATCCGCAGACCGGCATGCTGCCCGATACATGCCTAGAGCCAGGTTAACGTCCGTCTCTTTCTCTTCGAGCTGCCAAATCGCTACCTGATCTTGCCTGGAAGGCTTCTGACCATCGAGGTACCTGGGCGCATAGCCCTTCGCCAGCCGGTGTGTACCGAGCGTGACCGAGACACCTCTCGCTTGCAAAGCGCGGATATAGCGATTCTGCGCATCGTTGGAGACCTGGCCACGAGTCGCAAGCCTGGCGATGACAGGAGAGGTGAAGTAATCGACGGAGACCAGTTCGGCCGACGGTTCCTGGATCCGTAAGATCTCGGCAAGCAGCGCAGTCAGATCCAACCACTTGTGGTCGGAGCCATGCAGGACGCCGTAATAGAGGTTGTAGCCGTCTACGAAGAAAGCTGTACGCACAATGCCCTATCCCTAGAAACGAAAAAACCGGCTTTATGGGCCGGTTTCTTCACCCGAGGCTAAGGCTGAACTGAATCGGCCCGCCAAGGGTTGAGTCGTGAAAGTATTATCCCGCAAATATGCGTTTCCGGCAACACGAACCAACACAATCAAACACCAACCAACTCAAGCCCTGAAAGCGGGCTCAACCTCAAAGCCTCAGCCAAATGCTCGGGTGCAAGGTGAGCATAACGCATGGTCATGGCCAAGCTGGAGTGGCCCAGGATTTCTGTAGCGTGAGGATGTTCCCGCCCTTCTGCATGAAGTGGCTGGCGAAGGTGTGTCACATAGCATGGGCGGCCTGGCCTTTCGGCAGGTGGATGGTCGTCCTGGCAGCGCTCAGGTTGCCACCACCAATTAACGAATTTTATTCATTAATAAATTGAATAAATGCCAAAAATAAGAACAAAAATAATCAATAGACTCGCGGCCGTTCTTACCGGAGCTCCGCCCATGTCTGTTTATGAATCAGCCTCTCAATCTGTCCGCTCGCAACGAGGCGCCGGCCTTAGCGTCGCCATCCTGGCATTTTCCGCCTTTCTCATCGTCACCACTGAGTTCCTGATCATCGGCCTTCTGCCTGCTCTTGCCCGAGACTTGGACATTTCCATCTCGATGGCAGGCCAACTGGTGACTCTGTTTGCCTTCACGGTGATGATTTTTGGGCCACCGCTGACAGCAATGCTTTCTCATCTTGATCGAAAGAAGCTGTTCGTGGCCATTCTGCTGATTTTCGCCGCATCAAACGCTCTTGCGGCGGTGTCGGACAGCTTTTGGCTTCTTGCCGTAGCGCGCCTGGTGCCTGCATTGGCCCTGCCCGTTTTCTGGGGTACCGCCAGTGAAACCGCGGGGCAACTGGCCGGCCCCGAGAAAGCGGGTCAGGCGATAGCGAATGTTTACCTGGGCATCTCTGCCGCGATGCTACTGGGCATTCCGCTGGGCACCCTGGTGTCGAATGCGCTTGGCTGGAGGGGCGCATTCTGGTTGCTCGCCGGCTTATCGCTGATCATGGCGCTGGCAATCCTGGCCTTCATGCCTGCCGTATCCCGCACTGCCAAGGTGGACTTTCTGCAGCAAGCGAAGATTTTCAAGGAACCCTATTTCCTTTCGAATGTGCTGCTTTCCATCGTCGTGTTCAGCGCCATGTTCACCGCCTACACCTACCTCGCCGACATCCTGGAGCGCGTGGCGGGCGTGCATCCGGAAAATATCGGCTGGTGGCTGATGGCATTCGGCGCAGTCGGCCTGATAGGCAACTGGATTGGCGGCAAGGCGATCGATAGATCGCCGATCAAGGCCAGCGTGCTCTTTTTGCTTCTGCTGGCGATTGGCATGACTGCGGTTGTTCCATTCGCGCATATGGGTCTGATTTTCTGCGCTGCGCTGGGCCTGTGGGGCATTGCCAATACCGCTCTTTATCCGGTCAGCCAGGTCCGTGTCATGAGTTCGGTCTCCCATTCCAAGGCACTGGCGGGCACCACCAACGTGTCGGCAGCGAATGCAGGCATCGGTATTGGCGCCATTGTCGGCGGCATGACCATAGCCAATCAGGGGATCGAGTATCTTGGCTATGCTGCTGCGGCTATCGCCGTCATGGCTCTGATGTTGGTGCCGCTGGTACATAAGTTGGCGTCCCGGCAGGAGCGGGCACCTGCGACCTGAAGGCGTCGGTTCTGGTCAATGCGGAGCATGGTTCGGCGTAATCAGTGCTCCGCCTTATCTGCCGAGGTTCGCATGCCATGCGGTGTAAGCCGGGGACGCAGGTAATCCAGAAGAGCTTTGACCTTGGCTGCGTTTTCGCGATTTTTCAGCCAGATCAAATGCATGGGCAAGCCATCCGTAGCCAGGTCCGGCAACACTTCGACGAGCGTTCCCTGTTCGATGTGGCGCTGCGTAAGCCAGGTCGGTAACTGCCCGATACCGTGCCCTGCAAGCACCGCCGCCACCTCCCCCTCACCGTCCCCCACGGCAATTCGCGTTTGTACCGCTCGGCGCTCCATCTCTCCCGGCCGCGCCCCCCTGAAAAACCAGGAGCTGACCAAGCCATCACTCTGCAGGTAACCGATGCACTGGTGGTTATCCAGATCATGTTGGTTTTCAGGATAGCCATAGCGCTGCACGTAGTCCGGTGAGGCGCAGAAGATCAGGCGCTGCGCACCAAAGTACTCATGACCCAGATTGGCCGGCCAGGTATCCGGGCCACCGATTCGTACGACGATATCGATGCTCTCGTAAGCAGGATCGATAAACCGATCAGTGAACGATATATGCGGCTGAAGCATGGGGTGCAGGCGTACAAAATCCATGATCAATGGCAGTACATGGAGACGACCATAGGAGGCCGGCAGGTCTATACGGACTTTGCCATGGAGCTCGTGCTCCTGACTGACCAGCGCATGTTCGACCTCTTCGAGCTCGGACAGAACCGATGTGCACGTCCTGTAGAACAGGACTCCTGCATCGGTCAGCGCCAGCGAGCGGGTGGTGCGATTGAATAGCCGCGCGCCCAGACGCTCCTCCAGCCGTGCCACGCTTTTGCTGACGGCAGAGCCGGTGAGATTGAGGCGTTCGGCAGCAGCACTGAAGCTGCCAAAATCAGCGACGGCAACAAAGACATCGATCCCCTTCAGCCGCTCGGATGAATGCATCCCTATCTCCATTTCTGAACCCAGGTACGATCCTACCGAAATACCTGGCAGAGGCCTGCATCTCAATCGGTGCTTCGCTCGAAAAGCACACTGCAGACACAGTAGAAATTGGTCCGTCGTACTCGAGAGAACATCAAGGCGGGCCAGGCAGCTGCGCTGATGCTCCTTACCCCAGTGGTCAGAACATTATCCTTGCGCAAATTCCCTGACATTGGCGAAGGCCTCGCCGAAGTAGGCTTCGTAGCTGTGCTTTTCGACATAGCCCAGATGCGGCGTACAGAGAATGCGCGGATGAGTCAGCAGCGGATGATCGGCCTGCAGGATCGGCTCCTGCTCGAAGACGTCCAGCGCTGCCTGACCAGGACGGCCACGGTCCAGCGCGTCAAGCAGCGCCCCCGGCGCGATCAGTTCGGCGCGGCTGGTATTGACCAACAGCGCGTCAGGCTTCATCCGCGACAGATCAGCGGCGCTCACGCAATGCCGGGTGGCAGGCAGCAGGCGCAGGTGCAGGGTGAGCACGTCGGCCTGCTCGAAGAAGGCTTCGCGCGTCGATGCGGCCTCGTAGCCATCGGCGATGGCGGCCTGGCGCGAAGCCTCGCTGCCCCACACCAGAACGCGCATGTCGAAGGCCCGCGCATAACGCGCCAAACGCTGGCCGATCTTGCCGTAACCCCAGATGCCCAGCGTCTGACCATACAGACGCTGGCCCAGGTTGACCTGCCAGTGCCCGGCATACAGACCGTTCATGGCCTCGCGCAGCTGACGCCGGGCATTGAGGATCAGCGCCCAGGTCAGCTCGGCCGCAGCGATGGGCGAGCCGGTGCCCTCGGCGACGATCACGCCGCGCTCGCGGCAGGCCTCCAGATTCAGATGCGGGCCGGCTCGCCCGGTCTGGCTGATCAGTTTCAGTTTGGGCAAGCGTGCAAGCAGCGCGGCGTCGATATGCGTGCGCTCGCGGGTCAGCACCAGCGCGTCGGCATCGGCGAAGCGCTCAGCCAGTACATCCGGGTCGCTGACGGCATCGTGATACACGCAGACATCGAAGCCCTCCAACAGGCTGAAACAATCGAGCTGTTGAACGACGCGCTGATAGTCATCCGGTATCACGATACGCATGCCAAGTCTCCGAATCAGGCCTCGCTGGCAACGGGGCTCTGCTGACGGCGCGCACGCCAGGCGCGCCAGAACGGCAGCACGATCATCACTGCCACCAGCGCCCAGACCACCCAGGTGATCGGGCTGGCGTACAGGATACCGAGATCACCGCTGGACAGGGACAGCGCACGACGCAGGTTCTGCTCCATCATCCCGCCAAGGATAAAGCCGAGCAGGGTCGCCGACAGCGGGAAGTCCAGCTTGCGCATGACGTAGCCGAACAGGCCGATGGCGATCATCAGGTACAGGTCGAAGGTGGTCGCATGCACCGCATACACGCCGATGGCGGTGATGATCGCCACTGCCGGCACCAGCGCCCAGTACGGCACGGCCAGCACCTTGGTGAAGACCTTGATCATCGGCACGTTCATGATAATCAGCATGACGTTGGCGACGAACAGCGAGGCGATCAGGCCCCAGACGATGTCCGGCTGATTCTGGAACAGCAGCGGCCCCGGGGTGATGTTGTACAGCGTCAGGGCGCCGAGCATCACCGCCGTGGTGCCCGAGCCTGGTACACCGAGGGTTAGCATCGGCACCATGGAGCCGCAGGCAGCGGCGCTGTTAGCGGTTTCCGGTGCGGCCAGGCCGCGCAGGTCACCGTTGCCGAACTTGTTGTCCTTCACAGCCATGCGCTTTTCGCTCATGTACGACACCGCGCTGGCCAGTGTCGCCCCGGCGCCCGGTAGCACGCCGAGGACGAAACCGACCACGCCGCTGCGCAGGTTGGTGGCGAGCACGAAGCCGCCTTCCTTCATGTTAAAGAGCATGCGCCCGCTGGCCTTGATCGCCTTCTGTCCATGGTGGGTGCGCTCGAGCAGCACCAACAGCTCGCTGACCGAGAACAGCCCCAGCACCAGCACCACGAACTGGATGCCATCAGCCAGGCCCAGGCTGCCGAAGGTGAAGCGATAGACGCCGCTGTTAGCGTCGATGCCCACGCACGAAAGCAGCAGGCCGATCAGCGCCGCAACCGCGGTTTTCAGGGGTTTGTTGCCGGCCATCCCGGCCAGGCAGGTGATGGCGAAGACCATCAACACGAAATATTCGGCGGGGCCGAACGCCACCGCCCACTTGGCCAGCAACGGTGCGAACAGCACGACACCGACGGTAGCGATCAGGCCACCGATGAACGAGCTCCAGGCCGACAGGGACAGTGCGACACCGGCCTGGCCCTGGCGGGCCAGCGGGTAGCCGTCGAGGGTAGTCATCACCGCGGAGGCTTCGCCTGGGATGTTGAGCAAAATCGAGGAAATACGGCCGCCGTATTCGCAGCCCAGGTATACCGCCGCGAGCAGGATCAAGGCGGTTTCCGGCGGCAGCCCCAACGCGAAGGCAACGGGAATCAGCAGGGCCACGCCGTTGATGGGGCCAAGGCCTGGCAGCAGGCCAACGACGGTGCCGATCAAGGTGCCACACAGGGCAGTAAGCAGGTTGTAGGGGCTCAGGGCCACGCCGAAGCCATGGCTGAGATAACCGAGAGTATCCATGGGTTCAGCTCTCCAGGGTCGAAAGGATGCCAAGCGGCAGTGGTACGGCGAGTGCTTTGTCGAACAGCAGGTAGAGGCCGATGGCCAACACCACGCCACTGATCAGGCTGTGTAACCAACTGCCGCCATACAGACGCGCCATGCCGATGCCGAACAGCACGCTGGCCGGGATGAAACCGAGCGATTCGAACAGCACCGCATAGCCAATCATCAGGCCCAGAAAGACCAGAGCCTTGATCATCACTTCGCGGTTCAGGGGCGGTTCTTCGCCCTGCACGTCACCGGCCGGCTGGAGCAGCAGTTGCAGGCAGCCGAAGGCGATCAGCAACAACAGCAGCAACGGGAAGGCCTTGGGCCCGACCGGCTCGTAGGAAAACGGGGCGCTATAACCCCAGGCGAAAAAACCCAGGATGCAGCAAAGCAGCAGGGTCACCCCCGCAAAGATACGGTCATGCATGTGGATGCGCTCCAGAACGCTGCGCCGTCAGTGACGGCGCATGGGGAACTTGGTTACTCGACCAGGCCGAACTCGCGACCCAGCTTGCGGTACTCCGCGACCTGACTCTTGACCAGCGCATCCAGCTCCGGCCCGGTCACGTAGTAAGGCAGTACATCGCGGTCGGCCAGGTAGGCCTGGAAGTCGCTGGAAGCCGCGAGCTTGGCGAAACGCTCCTGCCACCAGGCCACGTCTTGCTCTTTCACGTCAGGGCCGAGGAAGTAGCCGCGAATCAGCGGCCAATGGATCTCGTAGCCCTGCTCACGCGCGGTGGGGATCGAAGCCAGGTCACCGCCCAGGCGCTCCTCGCTGAAGATCGCCAGGGTACGAATCTTGTTGCCCTGCTGCGCGCGAATCTCGCTGGCGCTGCCGGTGACCAGATCCACGTGGCCGCCCATCAGCGCCATGTAGTGCTCGGCACCACCCTCGAACGCCGCGTAACGCAGATCGCGCGGATCGACACCCGCGGCGCGGGCCAGCAGGGCTATTTTCACCCAGCCCTGGCCGCCGACACTGCCGCCGCCACCAACCACGATGCTTTTCGGGTCTTTCTTCAGCGCCTGCACCACATCATCGAGGTTCTTGTAGGGAGAATCCTCACGTACCGCCAAAGTGCCGTAATCGTTACCAACGGTGGCCAGCCACTTCACCGCGGTCTCGTCGAAACGACCGTATTTGCCCAGCGCCAGGTTGAGCAGCGAGGCGCCGGAGAAGGCCACCAGGGTGCCGGGTTCGGCACGGCGGTTGGCGGCAATGGAGTTGTAGGCCACGGCGCCGATGCCGCCCGGCATGTAGGTAACACGCATCGGCGATTTGAGCAGGCCTTCATCCTTGAAACCAGCCTGAGCCAGCTTGCAGGTCAGGTCGAAACCGCCGCCTGGTTTGCTTGGGGCGATGCACTCCGGACGGGAGGGTTCGCCAGCCAGTACCGAGCCACTGGCAAGCAGTACGGCGAAAGACAGCGGCAGAATGCGGCGCAGAGAGCAGGTGATCATGATGGGTTCCTCTTATTGGTCTTGTATGTAAAGCCGATGCATTACCAGAGCGGCACGATATAACTCAGGATCAGGCGATTCTCGTCCAGATCACGGACGAAGCTCGATCGGTAGGTGGCATTTCTCCAGGTCACCTTGAGATTCTTCAGCGGGCCATCGCCAAAGGCGTAGGCGATATCGGTGTTGCGCTCCCACTCACGCCCTTCGCCTGCCGCCAGGTCGACCTGATCACCGCGCACGTAGCGGGTCATGAAGGTCAGGCCCGGTACGCCGACGCTGGCGAAGTTGAAGTCGTAGCGCAATTGCCAGGAACGCTGGTCAGGGCCGGCAAAGTCGTTGATCTGCAGGAAGTTGGTCAGGTAAGGCGTGGCCCCGTCGACATAGGTGAAGCCATCGTCGCCAAGCATCTTTTGATAAGCCAGGCCCAGTGCATGGCCGGCGACGCTGTAGGTGAACATGCCGTTGATGACCTGGTTGTCGATGTCACCAACCAGCTCGCGCCCAGCTTCGCTGTTGCTGAAATAACGCAGGTCGCTTTTCAGCTTGCCAGGCCCCAGTGCCAGGCTGTGTTGCAGGCCGAGGAAATGCTGGCGATAGACGTCGCTCAGTTCGGCGTAGTGATAACTGGCGAGCAACTGCGGGTTGATCGCGTAATCGACGCCGGCGAAGCGCAGCTCGTCGCTTTCGGGGCTGCGACCGAATCGGCCGTTCTTGTTGTTCAGCGACAGTTTCTCGGAGCCGGACACGCTGCGCTGCACCACGCGGTCGATCTCGCCCAGGGTGAAGGTGGCGCGTTCGAGGTCCTTGCTCTGCAGCTGCCAGCCCTCGAACACCTGCGGCAGCAGGCGTGCGTTGCTGTATTGCAGGTAGGGCATCTTCGGCAACAACGTGCCCACGCGCAGCTGGCTCTCGGCAAAACGCACCTTGCCGGTCACACCGAGCTTGCTGTAGTCATCCTCGGGGCGATTCTTGCTGTCGCGCGGCAGCAGGTCGGTACCGCTGCGATCAGGCGAGGAGTCGAGTTTCAGACCCAGCATGCCGATGGCATCGACACCAAAACCGACGGTGCCCTGGGTGTAGCCGGACTCCAGGTTGAGGATGAAGCCTTGCGCCCATTCTTCGCGCTTGTTCTGCCCGGCATTCTCGCGAAAGTCGCGGTTGAGGTAGAAGTTGCGCAGCTCCAGGCTGGCCTTGCTGTCTTCGATGAAACCGGCAGCGCTGGCACCGACAGCAGGCAGCGCCATGACCGTCATACCGACGACGGAGCAACTGAGGGATCTTGTTCTTATCATTGTGACTGGCCCTACGGGTGTGGTTGTGGTGAAGCGAAATCAGCTGCCGGTGCGCCTCAGGCTGGGGATGTACACCTCACCCGAGAACAGGCGACGGGCCGTGCGCACCAGCGAGGCGCGCAGATTTTCGGGGTTGCCATCCGCTGCAGGCTGCAGGGAAACCTCGATCTGCCCGCCCGGATGCTCCAGACGCACCAGCGCCTCGCCTGCGATGGGCTTTATGTCCTGGGCAACGCTGCCGGGCAGTGCACAGGCGGTGGCCAGACCAATGGCGCCGGTAGCGGCGACCGAGCGGTGGCAGGTATGCGGCATGAAATAGCGCACGCTCAGCGTGCCGCCGTGGCGTGCAGGTGCCAGCAGCACCGGCTTGGGGATGACCATCTGCGACACGTCGCCAAGCCCCATGGCCAGGCCGGCCTGCAGGCGAATGCGTTCCAGGCGCTGGAGAAACGCACTGTCGGCATCCAGTTCTTCAGGCGACTCGTAGCCGGTCTTGCCCAGCGCCTCGGCATGCATCAGCACCATCGGCATGGCCATGTCGATACAGGTGGCGACGACGCCATCGAACTCGTCACGCATGCGGCCGGTGGGCAGCAGGCGACCAGTCTTGGCACCAGCGGCATTGAGGAAAGTCAGCTTGATCGGCGCGGCAGTGCCAGGTACGCCGTCGATGGCGGTGTCGCCGTCATAGCGCACGCGGCCATTGGGGGTCATCACGTCGGAATCGACGAAGGTGTTGGTATTGAGGTTACGAATGCGCACCCGGGTCATCGGCGAGCCGGCATTGACCAGGCCGTGCTCGATGGCGAAAGGACCTATGGCGCAGAGCATATTGCCGCAGTTGGGCGCGGTGTCGACGCGGCGCTGGGTGACCATGACCTGCACGAACAGGTAGTCGACATCCGCATCCGGATGCGGCGAACGACTGACGATCGCCACCTTGCTGGTCTGCGGGCTGCCGCCGCCGATACCATCGATTTCCAGCTCATGGCCCGATCCCATCAGGCTGAGCAATACCTCGTCGCGCTGTTGCGGGTCCGTGGGCAGGTGATTGGCCAGAAAGACCGGCCCTTTCGAAGTACCGCCTCGCATGAGTACACAAGGTACCGTCCGCATGATGCCTCCAACGCAATAAAACCAGTGATTGTTGCTTTGCGTCGATTATGGGGAGCGGATATTTATTCTGTAAAATGCATATATTTTGATATTTATTCCATTTAACGCATTAATGCATGTGCGTATTTCCTCGCTTGCCAGTCCTAAACCGAAAGACTAGGGTTCATTGGTAAATTTCAAACAAAAATACGCACGACTGATAACCCAAGCGCATGAATTACGAACTGCAAGACATCCGCGCTTTCGTGAAAATCGCCGAGTTCGGCAACTTTCACGAGGCCGCCAACGCCATCCACCTGTCCCAGCCGGCCCTGACCCGGCGCATGCAGAAACTGGAAGAAAGCCTCGGCATCCAGTTGCTGGATCGCACCACGCGCCGCGTCAGCCTGACTGCCGTGGGTCGGGATTTTCTGCCCAAGGCGCAGCGCCTGCTGGACGACTTTGAGCGCTCGATCCTCGGCATCCGCGAGTTGGCCGAGCGCCAGTCCGGCCAGGTCACCCTCGCCTGCATCCCGACGGCGGCCTTCTACTTCCTGCCGACGGTGATCCGCGCCTTCAACCTGCAGTACCCGAAGATCCGCATCCGCATTCTCGATCTCAGCGCTCATGAGGGGCTGGAGGCGGTGATCCGCGGCGAGGCGGATTTCGGCATCAACATGCAGAGCGGGCAAAGCGCGGAGATCGACTTCACCCCGCTGGTCAACGAGCCTTTCGTGCTCGCCTGCCGGCGTGACCATCCCCTGGCCAAGCAGCCAGAAGTGGCCTGGCGCGAGCTCAGCGACTACCGCCTGATCGGCGTCGGCCGCCTGAGTGGCAACCGCGTGCTGCTCGATCACGGCCTGGCCCATCTCGACTGGCGCCCAAGCTGGTTCTACGAGGTGCAGCATCTGTCGACATCACTCGGCATGGTCGAGGCCGGCCTGGGCATCGCCGCCCTCCCCAGCCTGGCGATGCCGGCCGAGGATCATCCGATCCTGGTCAGTCGCCCGCTGGTCGATCCGGTGATCAGCCGTACCCTGGGCCTCGTCCGCCGCCGCGGCTCTTCACTGTCGCCGGCGGCCGAACAGTTCGTCGAAACCCTACTGCGGCAATGGCCGAGCTATACCTCCATCGGCACCACTAACCCCGCCGAACCCGAAAGCTGAGCCGCTGTTCGGGCCTGCGCATGCAGGCCGCTGGTCCGAGGCGCTTTCATCGGCAACCACCGAGCAAGACAGGCCGCCGAAAACCCGGATAATGGCGGCCATTTCGTTTTGCTTGCCGGTGCCGTTCCATGGAAATCAAGGTCAACTTTCTCGACAACCTTCGCCTCGAAGCCAAGTTCGATGACTTCACGGTGATCGCCGATCAGCCGATTCGCTACAAGGGCGATGGCTCGGCGCCGGGGCCGTTCGACTATTTCCTGGCCTCCTCGGCGTTGTGCGCGGCGTACTTCGTCAAGCTGTACTGCCAGACGCGCGACATCCCCACCGAGAACATCCGCCTGTCGCAGAACAACATCGTCGACCCGGAAAACCGCTACGCGCAGATCTTCAAGATTCAGGTCGAGCTGCCGGCGGACATTTCCGAGAAGGATCGCTTAGGCATCCTGCGCTCCATCGACCGCTGCACCGTGAAGAAGGTGGTGCAGCAGGGCCCCGAATTCATCATCGAGGAAGTCGACAACCTCGACGCCGATGCCCAGGCGCTGCTGATGCCGGTGAGTGACACCACCACCTACATCCCGGGCAAGGATCTGCCGCTGGAGCAGACCATCGCCAACATGTCGGGCATCCTCGCCGAGCTGGGGATGAAGATCGAGATCGCCTCCTGGCGCAACATCGTGCCCAACGTCTGGTCGCTGCACATTCGCGACGCGCAGTCGAACCTGTGCTTCACCAACGGCAAAGGATCGACCAAGGAAAGCGCACTGGCCTCGGCGCTGGGCGAGTTCATCGAGCGGCTGAACTGCAATTTCTTCTACAACGACCAGTTCTGGGGCGAGGACATCGCCGCCGCCGAGTTCGTCCACTACCCCAACGAGCGCTGGTTCAAGCCGGGCCCGAAGGATGCGCTGCCCGAGGAAATCCTCGACGAGCATTGCCTGGCTATCTACAACCCGGATGGCGAACTGCGCGGCTCGCACCTGTATGACACCAACTCGGGCAACACCCTGCGCGGCATCTGTTCGCTGCCATTCGTGCGCAGGAGCGACGGCGAGACGGTGTACTTCCCGTCCAACCTGATCGAGAACCTGTATCTGTCCAACGGCATGAGCGCCGGCAACACCCTGGCCGAAGCCCAGGTGCAGTGCCTGTCGGAGATATTCGAGCGGGCGGTGAAACGCGAGATCCTCGAAGGCGAGCTGTGCCTGCCGGACGTGCCGCAGGACGTGCTGGCCAAGTACCCGGGCATCGTCGCCGGCATTAAGGGCTTGGAGGAACAAGGCTTCCCGGTGCTGGTGAAGGATGCTTCCCTCGGCGGTGAATTCCCGGTGATGTGCGTAACCCTGATGAACCCGCGCACCGGCGGCGTATTCGCCTCATTCGGCGCCCACCCGAGCCTGGAAGTGGCGCTGGAGCGCAGCCTCACCGAACTGCTGCAAGGCCGCAGCTTCGAAGGCCTCAACGACCTGCCGCAGCCGACCTTCGACAGCCTGGCGCTGACCGAGCCGAACAACTTCGTCGAGCACTTCATCGACTCCAGCGGCGTGGTGTCCTGGCGCTTCTTCGGCGCCACGCCGGACTTCGAATTCGTCGAATGGGATTTCTCCGGCGAAGGCAGCGACTCGAATGAGCAGGAAGCCGCGACCCTGTTCGGCATCCTCGAGGACATGGGCAAGGAGGTTTACGTGGCCACCTATGACGATCTCGGCGCCAACGCCTGCCGCATCCTGGTGCCGGGCTACTCGGAAATCTATCCGGTCGAGGATCTGATCTGGGACAACACCAACAAGGCGCTGCTGTTCCGCAAGGACATCCTCAACCTGCACAGCCTGAGCGACCGCGAACTGAAGTCGCTGCTGCGCAACCTCAACAACACCGAGGTCGACGACTACACCGACATCACCACGCTGATCGGCATCGAGTTCGACGACAACACGGTGTGGGGCCAGCTGACCATCCTCGAGCTGAAGCTGCTGATCAACCTGGCGCTGAAGAAATACGACGATGCCAAGGAGCTGGTCGAGGCCTTCCTGCAGTACAACGACAACACCGTCGAGCGCGGCCTGTTCTACCAGGCGGTCAACGCCGTGCTGGAGATCCAGCTGGACGACGAGCTGGAGCTGGCCAACTACGAGCACAACCTGCGCCGTATGTTCGGCAACGAGCGCATGGATGCAGTGATCGGCTCGGTGGACGGCAGCGTGCGTTTCCATGGCCTGACGCCGACCAGCATGAAACTCGAAGGTCTGGACAAGCACCTGCGCCTGATCGACAGCTACAAGAAGCTGCACGCTGCGCGCGCCAAAGCAGCCGGGCTGGCCGGCTGAACATGGTCAGCGAGCGCCCAACCCACAGAGTCGCAGCGCTGATGCTGGCGGCCGGTTATAGCCGCCGCTTCGGTGCCGACAAGCGCCGGCTGGAACTCGCCGACGGCCGCTCGTTGCTCAGCGCCAGCCTGGCACTGCCCTGCTCGATGCTGGAAGAGGTCTGGCTGGTGCTACGCCCGGACGAAGCGCCAGCAGCGCTGGATCTGCCGACGGGTGTGCGTATCGTGCAGAACCCGGCCACCGCCCAGGGCATGGGCCACAGCCTGGCGGTAGGCGCCGAGCGACTACTGGCCGAATCCGGCGCCGAGGCAGTGGCGATCTTTCTCGCCGATATGCCGGCGATTCGCCGCGACAGCCTGGAAACCCTGTTCGCTCACGCCAGCGCGAACGCCATCGTGCTGCCCAGCTACCAGGGCAAACGCGGCCACCCGGTGCTGTTCGGCCGCGCTTTCTGGCCGCAGCTCGCGACGCTGAACGGCGATGCCGGCGCCAAGCCGGTGCTGCAGCAGCACCCCGAGGCTGTGCGCATCGTCGAGCTGAACGATCCTGGCGTACTGCAGGACATCGACACCCCGGCAGACCTGTCTCAGTTATAGGTCCGCCAAGGGGTTCACTCGCCACAACGCAGGCGGCGGGTTTCACCCGCCCTACTGCCCGGCCTGATGCAGCAGCACCTCACTCAACGCCTGCGCCGCGCTGGATAGCTGATGCCCGGCCTGGTGCAGCAGGCCGACGCGACGCGACACCTGTGGCTCGCTCAGCGGTAGGCAGCGGGCGCCCAGCTCTTCCATCTGCTGCCGGCACAGTTGCGGCACGGCGCTGACGCCGAGGCCTTCGGCAACCATGCGCCCGACCGTGACCAACTGATGACTTTCGAACGCTACCGGCAGCTTGCCGTGGCTGGAGGTCACGCTGTCTTCCAGCAGCAGGCGTACCGCCGAAGGCCGTTGCAGGGTGATGAAGGGTTGTTCCAGCAGTTGCGCCCAGGTCAGCGCTTCGTGGTCGGCAAGATTGCTGGCTGCCGGCACCACGGCAACGAAACGGTCCTCGTACAACGGGGTGAACTGCAGGCCGTCGAGGGTCGCCGGCTCGAAGGCGATACCCAGCTCGACGCGACCGTCGCGCACCATCTCCATCACCTGCTCGTTGATCACGTCGTGCACCGCCACGTTGACCCGTGGGTAGGCGTCGCGAAAGGCGCGCAACGCCGCCGGCAGGCGGTTACCGGCGAACGAGGGCATGGCTGCTACCGCCACCTTGCCCATCTGCAAAGTGAAGTGCTGGCGCAGCAGGTCCTCGGCATTGTCCCAGTCGGCCAGCAGGCGCACGGCAATCGGCAGCAACGTCTCGCCCTCGGGCGTCAGCGCCACGCTACGGGTGGTGCGCACCAGCAACTGGCCACCGAGCGATTGCTCCAGATTCTTGATCGCCAGGCTCAGCGCCGGCTGCGACAGATGCAGGCGTTCGCAGGCCTGGGCGAAGCTCAGGCTTTGCGCCACGGCGAGAAAGGCGCGTAGCTGCTTGACGGTCATTGATTTATTTACCTGATCAATCAAGAGGAAAAACAAACTTAACAAATAAGCTCGCAGCACTGAAGCTTGACCGCAGCCTGGCAGTGCTCCTGCCCCATAACGACAAAAGAGAGGCAGCCTCGAATGAGCGGACTCGACAAACGCGTCGGCAGCTATGCAGAAGCCCTGGACGGCCTACAGGACGGCATGACCGTACTGGCCGGCGGTTTCGGCCTGTGCGGCATCCCCGAGAACCTGATCGCCGAGATCCGCCGTCGTGGCGTGCGCGATCTGACCGTGGTGTCCAACAACTGCGGCGTCGATGGCTTCGGCCTCGGCGTGCTGCTGGAAGACCGGCAGATCCGCAAGATGATCGCCTCCTACGTCGGCGAGAACGCCCTGTTCGAACAGCAACTGCTCTCCGGCGAGCTGGAAGTCGAACTCACCCCGCAAGGCACCCTGGCCGAGAAGCTGCGCGCTGGCGGCGCCGGCATCCCCGCTTTCTTCACCGCTACCGGCTATGGCACCCCGGTCGCCGAAGGCAAGGAAGCGCGCGAAATCAACGGCCGCCACTACATCCTCGAGCCGGCCATCACCGGCGACTTCGCCATCGTCAAGGGCTGGAAAGCCGACCACTTCGGCAATGTGGTCTACCGCCACACCGCGCAGAACTTCAACCCGGTGGTCGCCACTGCCGGGCGCATCACCGTGGTCGAGGTCGAGGAGATCGTCGAACCCGGTGAACTCGACCCGACGCAGATTCACACCCCCGGCATCTACGTCGACCGGCTGATCTGCGGCAACTTCGAGAAACGCATCGAAAAACGCACGCTGCGCGCCTGAGGAGAAAGACCATGGCTCTTACCCGTGAACAAATGGCCCAGCGCGTCGCCCGCGAGCTGCAGGACGGCTTCTACGTCAACCTCGGCATCGGCATTCCCACCCTGGTGGCCAACTACGTACCCGAAGGCATGCAGGTGATGCTGCAGTCAGAGAACGGCCTGCTCGGCATGGGCGCCTTCCCCACCGAAGAAGAAGTGGACGCCGACATGATCAACGCCGGCAAGCAGACCGTCACCGCGATCAAGGGCGCGGCGATCTTCGACTCGTCGCAGTCCTTCGCCATGATCCGTGGCGGCCACGTCGACCTCACCGTGCTCGGCGCCTTTGAGGTAGACGTGCGCGGCAATATCGCCTCGTGGATGATCCCCGGCAAGCTGGTCAAGGGCATGGGCGGCGCCATGGACCTGGTGGCCGGCGCCGACAACATCATCGTTACCATGACCCACGCGTCCAAGGACGGCGAATCCAAGCTGCTGGAGCATTGCAGTCTGCCGCTGACCGGCTGCGGCTGCATTCGCAAGGTGCTGACCGATCTGGCCTACCTGGAGATCGAGGACAACGCCTTCATCCTGCGCGAGCGCGCACCGGGCGTGAGCGTCGAGGAAATCGTCGCCAAGACCGCCGGCAAGCTGATCGTCCCCGAACACGTACCGGAAATGAGCTTCTAAGTTGTCTACCGTTCTGTAGGCGCCACCACGCACGGCGCCTACAGAGCGTTTTTTTGGCTATGTCCTACACCCTGTAGGAGCGGATTCATCCGCGAAGCTTTTTCCGCCCTACCGCGCCAAGAGGATTTCCCATGCAAGACGTCGTCATCGTTGCCGCCACCCGCACCGCCATCGGCAGCTTCCAGGGCAGCCTGGCCGAGATTCCTGCGCCGGAACTCGGCGCCATCGTCATCAAGCGCCTGCTGGAGCAGACCGGTCTCGACGCAGCCCAGGTCGATGAAGTGATCCTTGGCCAGGTGCTTACCGCAGGCAGTGGCCAGAACCCCGCGCGCCAGGCCGCCATTCGTGCCGGCCTGCCCCATGCCGTACCGGCCATGACCCTGAACAAGGTTTGTGGCTCGGGCTTGAAAGCCCTGCACCTGGCTGCCCAGGCCATTCGCTGCGGTGACGCCGAGGTGATCATCGCCGGCGGTATGGAGAACATGAGCCTGGCGCCCTACGTGCTGCCCAAGGCCCGCACCGGCCTGCGCATGGGCCACGCGCAGATGCTCGACAGCATGATCGTCGACGGCCTGTGGGACGCCTTCAACGACTACCACATGGGCATCACCGCCGAGAATCTGGTGGAGAAATACGGTATCAGCCGTGAAGCCCAGGACGCCTTCGCCGCTGCATCGCAACAAAAGGCCGTGGCCGCCATCGAGGCCGGTCGCTTCGATGCCGAGATCACTCCAGTGCTGATCCCGCAGCGCAAGGGCGACCCTATCGCCTTCGCCCGTGACGAGCAGCCGCGCGCCGGCACCACAGCCGAATCCCTGGCCAAGCTCAAACCCGCATTCAAGAAAGACGGCAGCGTTACAGCCGGCAACGCCTCCAGCCTCAACGACGGCGCCGCTGCCGTGCTGCTGATGAGCGCGGCCAAGGCGCAGGCGCTGGGTCTGCCGGTACTGGCGAAGATCAAAGGCTATGCCAATGCCGGTGTCGACCCGGCGATCATGGGCATCGCCCCGGTGTCGGCCACCCGTCGCTGCCTGGACAAGGCCGGCTGGAGCCTGGCCGACCTGGACCTGATCGAAGCCAACGAAGCCTTCGCGGCCCAGGCGCTGTCGGTCGGCCAAGAGCTGGGCTGGGATGCCGACAAGGTCAACGTTAACGGCGGCGCCATCGCCCTCGGCCATCCCATCGGCGCCTCGGGCTGCCGCGTGCTGGTCAGCCTGCTGCACGAGATGATCCGCCGCGATGTCAAGAAAGGCCTTGCCACGCTGTGCATCGGTGGCGGCCAGGGCGTG
>JBLUOL010000092.1:0-20072 GCA_048065775.1 Pseudomonas sp. GW6 | reverse complement strand
CCGGCACGCGCGGCCCAAGACCGCCGACCAGCAGGGTCGGGTCCAGCGCCAGTAAACGTCCCTCGCGCGCCGCGCGGGTACCGGCCAGGGCAGGATTCTGCTGCAGCAGGGCCTGCCTGGCCGCGTCACCCTCCAAGGCGCGATCAGCCACCACCACGACCTGCGGATCGAGCGCCAGCAGCGCTTCGCTGGACAACGCCTTGTAGCCGCTGTGACTGGCCAGATTGCGCCCGCCGGCACGGCTGATCAGCCAGTCGGCAGCGGTGTCGATACCACCAACCAGCGGACTGCCACCGGCATGACCGAGCAATAGCAACACACCGGGCGCGTCTTGGCTGCGCTGGGCCTGCTCGACCCACTGCTGCTGGGTCTGCAAGCGCGCCTGGTAAGCAGCGAAGGCGCGTTGCCCTGCCGCCTCATCACCGAGCAACTGGCCCAGCCGCTGCAGGTTGGCCTGCAGGCTGTCTAGCTCGGCTCGCGCAGTCAGGCGCTCGATGCGCACACCCGCCGCTGCCAGTTGCGCGAGCACCGGCGGCGGGCCCATTTCTTCACTACCCAGCAGCAGATCCGGGCGCAGGGCCAGAATGCCCTCGGCCGCCAGTTGCCGCTGATAACCGACGCTGGGCAGCTTGGTCAGCGAGGCGGGATGACGACTGGTGCTATCGACGCCCACCAGCTTGCTCTCACCGCCGAGCAGCACCACCCACTCACTCAGAGCGCCACCGGAACTCACCCAGCGCTGCGGCAGCGGCTCGGCCGCCAGCACCATATTGGGAAATAGCAGGACGGCCGCCAGGCCGCCCAGGATATTGGCAAGACGCATGATCTTGACTCCTCGAAGATGACATCGACCGGCCAGCCGTTGCAGGTGACCGGCACACTCGGCTCAGGCCAGCACAGGCAGTGACTCGGCCAGCTCGCGCCAGTCGGCGCGCTCGGCCATACCCGGCTTGCGCGCACCGAACAGCTGGACCACCAGCTCGCCCTCGGCATCGAAGGCCTCCAGACTGGTGATCACGCCGTCGATGCTGGGTTTGCGCACGCGCCACAACTCGACCACACCGCGCGTCTGCAGGTGCAGGTTGAAGTCGGGGTCAAGCACGTTGAACCAGCTGTCCATCCAGCGCAGGTTGTGCACCGGGCCGGTGTGGATCTGAATGCAGTGGCGGTTGCCAACGAACACCATGATCGGCACTTCACGGGCAGCGGCCTGCTCCATCAGCGCCGTCAACTCGGAGGTCGCCAACGGTTGCGCCCATTGCTCACCAGCCAGGCGCAGCGCCTGGGTACGGGCCACCTCATGCTTCTTCAAAAGGGCGAAGAAATGGTGGGTGTCCTGCAGCGTCGCCCAGCCCTCACGCAGCGCCTGACTGTCGATATCGGCGTCGACCTTGCGCAGCGGCGCAGCAGGCGGCGGCAACAACTGCAGCTCGGCGCTCTGCTCGCCAGAGAAGCGCTCGATCAGCGGCTGCCAGGCGCTCAGCTCACTACGTTCGGTCAGGTAGACCTTGTGCACGGCAACGCCCTGCTGGTCGAACACCTGGATGCTGCGCTGGGTGCCCTTGGCGGTTTCCTCGGCGATGGCGAACACGCTGGCCCAGCCACCGAGGAAAAGACGCAGGTCGATATCTGCCGACACCACCAGGCCCATCTGCCCGGATGCGGCAACACTCACCTCGCGGTACAGCCCCTTGCGCTCATGGACGCAGTGCTCGTTGCGGGTCAGCACCATCACATGGCCGAGCGCGCCGAGTGCCGGCAGCAACTCGGCCCAGTCCGGGCGCAGCCGTCGCGCATCGATACCCAGACGGCTAGCAGTCAGCTCGGCCTCGCTCACGCCCAGCTGTGCTGCCGCCTCGCGGGCGCGCAGACGTGGTTGTTGCAGACGCAGCGCCTGCCAAGCCTGGTAAAGATTGACCGCCTGAGCGGCAGCAGTTGGAGCGGTACTCATGAGAACAGTCCTTCCTCGCGGGCGATTGCCAGTGTCTTTGCGGTACAGACCTCAGGTCAGCGCCAACAAAACAGAGCGATAATCTACATGAGAATCACTTATATAGAGTAGTAATCCACCCCTAATCACTGTAACGCCGCCAACCTTGGGCATAGGCGTCGTACCCGAGCATGGATGCGCCCTCTTTCTTCTTGCGGGATAATCCGCCCCTGTTGCGGCGCTATGCGCCACCTTCTCCGGAGGGAGAAGATCATCAGAGGTCGCCACTAAGCGACTTCCACGCTAACGGGAAACCGCGATGATCCGCTTGTGCGCCCCACACGAACTGGCCGAAGGTCAGAGCCGGGGCTTCGTCATAGACCAGCTGAACCTGCTCGCCGTGCGCAGGGCTGGCCAGGTACATGCCTACCTCAACCGCTGCCCGCATCGCGGCATTGCACTGGAATGGCAGAAGGACGATTTTCTCGATGACAGCGGCAGCCTGATCCGCTGCGCGACCCATGGCGCGCTGTTTCTGATCGAGAACGGCGAATGCGTGGCGGGCCCCTGCGAGGGGCAGGCACTGCTAATGCTGGAATGCAGGGAAGATGCGAACGGAATCTGGATCGCCCCGTAGCGCCTACTCCAGCACCTCCAGCCGGCGAACCAGGGCGATCCCTTCGGGACTGAGTTCGGCGCCGTAGGCCAGTACCTCAACCCCCGCGGCTTTGGCCTCGCGCAAGCCGGCAGCGTAAGTCGGATCGATTTCCTCGGCAGCGCGCACAGCGCGGATTTCCGAGAGGTTCACGCAATACAGCTGCACGGTCCGCACACCGGCACGCGCCAGCGCCGCCAGCTCGCGCAGATGCTTGGCGCCGCGCTGCGTCACCGCATCGGGAAAGGCCGCCACATCGCTGCCATCGAAACCCAGCGTCACGCTCTTGACCTCGACATAGACCGGTCCGTGCGGGTAATCAAGACGAAAGTCGGCGCGGCTGTTCTCCACGCCGTAAGCCACCTCGCGCTTGAGCGCGGTGAAGCCGGCCAGCTCCGCGATCAGCCCGGCGCGCAGCGCCTCTTCCACCAGCGCATTGGCCCGCGCGGTATTGATGCAGGCCAGGCGCCCTTGCGGCGTTTCGCTGATTTCCCAACTGCCCGGTAACTTGCGTTTGGGATCCTTGCTGCGGCTGAACCACACCCGGCACCCTTCGCTCATGCAATTGAGCATCGAGCCGGTGTTGGCGCAGTGGATGGTCATCTGCTCGCCGCTGGCGGTCTCGATATCGGCGAGAAAGCGCTTGTAGCGACGCAGCAGGCGCCCTTCTTCCAGCGGCGGGTCAAAGCGCATCGGGCTTCCAGCTCTTCAGGCCGCGGGCGATACGCTCGACCGCCTGCTGCAGGCGCTCGACATTCTGCGTGTAGGCGAAACGCACATGGTGCCCAGCCTGATAGCGACCGAAATCCAGACCAGGGGTGAAGGCCACATGCTCGGTTTCGATGAAGTGCCGGCAGAAAGCGAAGGCGTCGCCGCCAAAGGCGCTGATATCTGCATATAGATAGAAGGCACCTTCCGGCTCCACGGCGATACCAAAGCCCAGCTCGCGCAACGCCGGCAACAGGTAGTCGCGGCGGCGCTGGAATTCGTGACGACGCTCTTCGAGGATCGCCAACGTGGCCGGCTCGAAGCAAGCCAGCGCGGCATGCTGGGCCATGCTCGGCGCACTGATGTAGAGGTTCTGCGCCAGCTTTTCCAACTCAGGCACGGCCGCCTCGGGCGCGACCAGCCAACCCAGGCGCCAGCCGGTCATGCCGAAATATTTGGAGAAGCTGTTGAGCACGAAGGCGTCGTCATCCACCTCCAGCACGCTCGGCGCGTCGCAACCATAGGTCAGGCCGTGGTAGATCTCGTCCACCACCAGATGGCCGCCGCGCTGCTTGAGGCAGGTCGACAGCGCCGCCAGCTCGTCCTTGTGCAGCAGGGTGCCGGTCGGGTTGGCCGGCGACGCGACCAGGGCGCCGACACTGTCCGAGTCCCAATGCCGCTCCACCAGGTGCGGAGTGAGCTGGTAACGCACGTCCGGGCCGACCGGCACCAGTTGTGCGGCGCCTTCGACCAGGCGCAGGAAGTGGCGGTTGCAGGGATAGCCGGGGTCGGCCAGCAGCCAGTGCTTGCCCGGATCGACCAGCAGACTGGCGGCCAGCAGCAATGCACCGGAGCCGCCCGGCGTCACCAGAATGCGCTGCGGGTCGAGATTCAACCGGTAACGTTCGGCGTAGAAGCCTGCGATGGCTTCACGCAGCTGCGGCAGGCCGCGCGCGGCGGTGTAGCGGGTGTGCCCGGCGGACAGTGCGGCCTGTCCGGCGCGGATGATCGGCTCGGCGGTGGTGAAATCCGGCTCGCCAATCTCCAGGTGAATCACATCGTGACCAGCCGCCTGCAATTCGTTGGCACGCGCCAGCAAGGCCATCACATGAAAGGGTTCGATGGCGCGACTGCGCGCACTGTAGAGCTGGGCCATGGGTCTGTCTTCAGGGTTGCGAGGCGCGGATTCTAGCAGGGCAGCTTGAGCCCGCGGCAAGGTCACCAAAGCGCCGCTACGCTTACTGGCCAGTCACATGCAGATTTCGTTCACACCCGGGACAAGGCAGAGACAACCGGGAGTAGCGCGCCCCGATTCGATCTGGTAAGTTCGCCGGCTTGCAGTCGCAGGGCCGGACAAACGCCTGGCAATGGAATAACCTGCGCGATGGATTAGAAAGAGTGAGAGGCGTCATCCATGCCCACAAAAGAAAAAGCCAAAAGCACCAGCCAGCTGATTCGTGGTTTCGAGCCTTATCAAGAGAAGAAGGGCGAGGAATACATGAGCGAGCCGATGCGCGCTCACTTCACCAGCATCCTCAATAAGTGGAAGCTGGAGCTGATGCAGGAAGTCGACCGTACCGTGCACCACATGCAGGACGAAGCGGCCAACTTCCCGGACCCGGCTGACCGCGCCAGCCAGGAAGAAGAGTTCAGCCTGGAACTGCGCGCCCGTGACCGCGAGCGCAAGCTGATCAAGAAGATCGACGAGACGCTGCAACTGATCGAAGACAACGATTACGGTTGGTGCGACTCCTGCGGCGTCGAAATCGGCATCCGCCGCCTCGAAGCCCGCCCGACCGCGACTCTTTGCATCGACTGCAAGACGCTGGCGGAAATCAAGGAAAAGCAGATCGGTTCCTGATCTGACGACGGGGCGCTTAGGCGCCCCGCTCTGTTTCTGGCCTTGGCCCCATGAACACTGCCTATATCGGGCGCTTCGCCCCCACGCCCAGCGGCTATCTGCACTTCGGTTCACTGGTCGCCGCCCTCGCCTCCTACCTCGATGCCCGCGCCGTCGGCGGCCGCTGGCTGCTGCGCATGGAGGACCTCGACCCGCCACGGGAAATACCTGGCGCCCAGGACGCGATCCTGCGCACGCTGGAGACCTACGGTTTCGAGTGGGACGGCGAACTGGTGCGCCAGAGCGAGCGGCATGCCGAATACGCAGCGGTTATCGCCCGCCTGTTCAGTCAGGGTCTGGCCTATGCGTGCACCTGTTCGCGCAAGCAACTGGAAGGCTACGCTGGCATCTATCCGGGGTTCTGCCGTAACGCCTGCCATCCTGATCACGATGCCGCCATCCGCCTGCGCGTACCGGAGCTGGACTACCACTTCATCGACCGCGTGCAGGGCGAATTTCGCCAGCACCTGGGCCGAGAAGTCGGCGACTTCGTGATTCGCCGCCGTGACGGCCTGTTCGCCTATCAGCTCGCCGTGGTGCTGGACGATGCCTGGCAGGGTGTGACCGACGTGGTGCGTGGCGCCGACCTGCTCGACTCCACGCCGCGCCAGTTGTACCTGCAGGAACTGCTCGGGCAGCCACAACCGCGTTATCTGCACGTGCCGCTGATCATCCAGCCCGATGGCCACAAGCTGGGCAAGAGCTACCGCTCGCCACCGCTGCCCGCCGATCAGGCCGGGCCTCTGCTGCTGCGCGCATTACGTGCCCTGGGCCAGCAACCGCCCAGCGACCTGCAAGGCGCGGCACCTGCCGAGCTTCTGGCCTGGGGCATCGTCAACTGGAACGCCACGCGCATTCCACGCAGCCGCACCTTGGCCGAAGCGCAATTGAAGTAGCCGTAGCCCGGATGCAATCCGGGAACGATGTGCAGGCATCCCCGGATTTCATCCGGGCTACGCGCCAGACAAGCTGGCTTCAAGTTTGTGGCTTGAAGCGCGCAGCTTCCTTTACCATCGCGGCATCTTTCGACGAGATGTCACATGTATATCTACCGACTGGTTCTGATCCTGGTAGTGGGGATCTACCTGTTCTCACCGGCCATCATGGACTGGTGGATCGACCCCAATGGCGCCTGGTATCGGCCTTATCTGCTGTGGCTGATCCTGATCGTCGTCACCTTCATTCTTCAGAGCCAACGCGATGCTGACGAGCTTTAGCCTGAGCGAACTGATCCTGATCAGCGCCGGCTATCTGCTAGTGCTGTTCGGCGTCGCCTGGGTCAGTGAACACGGTCTTATCCCCCGCTGGATCATCCGCCACCCGCTGACCTACACCCTGTCGCTGGGCGTCTATGCCAGCGCCTGGGCCTTCTACGGCACGGTGGGCCTGGCCTATCAGTACGGTTACGGTTTCCTTGCCAGTTACCTGGGCGTTTCCGGTGCCTTCCTGCTGGCACCAGTGTTGCTCTACCCGATCCTGCGCATCACCCGTACCTACCAGCTGTCATCGTTGGCCGACCTGTTCGCCTTTCGCTTTCGCAGCACCTGGGCCGGCGCACTGACCACGCTGTTCATGCTGATTGGCGTGCTGCCGCTGCTGGCTCTGCAGATCCAGGCGGTGGCCGACTCCATCGGCATCCTCAGCCGCGAGCCGCTGCAGGAGAAAGTGGCACTGAGCTACTGCGGCCTGATCATCCTGTTCACCATTCTCTTCGGCGCGCGCCATATCGCCACGCGCGAGAAGCACGAGGGCCTGGTGTTCGCCATCGCCTTCGAATCGCTGGTCAAGCTGGTCGCCCTCGGCGTCATCGGCTGGTACGCGCTGTATCAGGTGTTCGGCGGCCCGCGTGAGCTGGAATTGTGGCTGGTGCAGAACCAGGCGGCGCTGGCCACGCTGCACACGCCGCTGCAGGAGGGCCCATGGCGCACCCTGCTGCTGGTGTTCTTCGCCTCGGCCATCGTCATGCCGCACATGTACCACATGACCTTCACCGAGAACCTCAATCCGCGCGCCATGGTCAGCGCCAGCTGGGGCCTGCCGCTGTTCCTGCTGCTGATGAGCCTGGCCGTGCCCCTGATTCTCTGGGCCGGTCTCAAGCTTGGCGCCACCACCAACCCGGAATACTTCACCCTGGGCCTGGGCATCGCCGTGAACAGCGAGGCGCTGGCGCTACTGGCCTATGTCGGCGGCCTCTCCGCCTCCAGCGGGCTGATCATCGTTTCCACCCTGGCGCTGTCGGGCATGGCGCTGAACCACCTGGTGCTGCCGCTGTACCAGCCACCAGCGGAAGGCAACATCTACCGCTGGCTGAAGTGGACCCGCCGCACGCTGATCGCCTGCATCATCATGGCAGGCTACGGCTTCTACCTGCTGCTCGGCGCCCAGCAGGACCTGGCCAACCTTGGTATCGTCGCCTTCGTCGCCACCCTGCAGTTCCTGCCCGGTGTGCTCTCGGTGCTGTATTGGCAAACGGCCAATCGCCGCGGCTTCATCGCCGGCTTGCTGGCCGGCATCAGTGTCTGGGCACTGACCATGCTGCTGCCGCTGCTGGGCAACCTGGAAGGCTTCTACCTGCCGCTGTTCAACGTCATCTATGTGCTCGACGACGCCAGCTGGCACCTCGCAGCCATTGCCTCGCTCGCCGCCAACGTACTGGTGTTCACCCTGGTGTCGCTGTTCACCGAGGCCAGCCCCGAGGAAAAGAGCGCCGCCGAAGCCTGCGCGGTGGACAACGTGCGCCGCCCGCAACGACGCGAGCTGGTCGCCGTGTCGCCTCAGGACTTTGCCGCACAACTGGCCAAGCCACTCGGCGCCAAGACCGCACAACGTGAAGTCGAACAGGCACTGCGCGATCTGCATCTGCCCTTCGACGAAAGCCGCCCCTATGCCCTGCGCCGCCTGCGCGACCGCATCGAGGCCAACCTGTCCGGCCTGATGGGGCCGAGCGTGGCGCAGGACATCGTGGAAACCTTCCTGCCCTACAAGTCCGGCAGCGAGGGTTATGTCACCGAGGACATCCATTTCATCGAGAGCCGCCTGGAAGACTACCAGTCGCGCCTTACCGGCCTCGCCGCCGAGCTCGATGCCCTGCGCCGCTACCACCGCCAGACCCTGCAGGAGCTGCCAATGGGCGTGTGCTCGCTGGCCAAGGATCAGGAGATCCTGATGTGGAACCGGGCCATGGAAGAGCTCACCGACATCCCCGCGCAGCGCATCGTCGGCTCGCGCCTGAGCACCCTGAGCGAACCCTGGCAAAGCCTGCTGCAGGACTTCATCGAACGCCCGGATCAGCACCTGCATAAACAGCACCTGGCGCTCGACGGCCAGATCCGCTGGCTCAACCTGCACAAGGCGGCCATCAACGAACCGCTGGCCCCTGGTAACAGCGGCCTGGTGCTGCTGGTCGAAGATCAGACCGAAACCCAGATGCTCGAAGACAAGCTGGTGCACTCCGAACGCCTTGCCAGCATCGGCCGCCTGGCCGCTGGCGTGGCCCACGAGATCGGCAACCCGATCACCGGCATCGCCTGCCTGGCGCAGAACCTGCGCGAAGAGCGCGAAACCGATGGCGAGCTGACCGAAATCAGTGGGCAGATCCTCGAACAGACCAAGCGCGTCTCGCGCATCGTCCAGTCGCTGATGAGCTTCGCCCACTCCGGCAGCCACCAGCGCAGCGACGAGCCGGTATGCCTGGCCGACGTGGCGCAGGACGCCATCGGCCTGCTGTCGCTGAACAAACGCAACTTCGATATCCAGTTCTACAACCTGTGCGATCCGCAGCACTGGGCCTGTGGCGATCCGCAGCGTCTGGCCCAGGTACTGATCAACCTGCTATCCAACGCGCGTGACGCTTCGCCACCTGGCGGCGCCATCCGCGTACGCAGCGAGGCCAGCGAGCATACCGTCGACCTGATCGTCGAGGATGAAGGCAGCGGCATTCCCAAGGCGATCATCGACCGCCTGTTCGAACCCTTCTTCACCACCAAGGACCCCGGCGAGGGGACCGGCCTGGGCCTCGCGCTGGTCTATTCGATCGTGGAAGAGCATTATGGACAGATAACAATCGACAGCCCGGCTGACCCCGAGCGCCAATTGGGCACTCGAATTCGGGTCACCCTGCCAAGGCATGTCGAGGCGACGTCCGTAGCGATGTAAACAGCGAGAGAGGCTGCCAATGGCACCTCCGTGACCGTCGAGAGACCGAATTGATGCCACATATTCTTATCGTCGAAGACGAAACCATTATCCGCTCTGCCTTGCGCCGCCTGCTCGAACGCAATCAGTACCAGGTCAGCGAAGCTGGCTCGGTACAGGAAGCCCAGGAACGCTACAGCATTCCCACCTTCGACCTGATCGTCAGCGACCTGCGCCTGCCCGGGGCGCCTGGCACCGAACTGATCAAACTGGCCGAAGGCACCCCGGTGCTGATCATGACCAGCTACGCCAGCCTGCGCTCGGCGGTGGACTCGATGAAGATGGGCGCAGTCGATTACATCGCCAAGCCCTTCGATCACGACGAAATGCTGCAGGCGGTCGCCCGCATCCTGCGTGACCGCCAGGACGCCAAGAGCGCACCCGCGCCAGCTGCCAACAGCAACACGCGCAGTGGCAATACCGAGAAAATCGTCGACAACGCCAACGGCGAGATCGGCATCATCGGTTCCTGCGCGGCCATGCAGGAGCTCTATAGCAAGATTCGCAAGGTCGCCCCCACCGACTCCAATGTACTGGTGCAGGGTGAGTCCGGCACGGGCAAGGAGCTGGTTGCGCGCGCCCTGCACAACCTCTCCAAGCGCGCCAAGGCACCGCTGATTTCGGTGAACTGCGCCGCCATTCCGGAAACCCTGATCGAGTCCGAGCTGTTCGGCCACGAGAAAGGCGCCTTCACCGGCGCCAGCGCCGGGCGTGCCGGCCTGGTGGAGGCGGCCGACGGTGGCACGCTGTTCCTCGACGAAATTGGCGAGCTGCCGCTGGAAGCCCAAGCCCGTCTGCTGCGCGTGCTGCAGGAAGGCGAAATTCGCCGGGTCGGCTCGGTGCAGTCGCAGAAGGTCGATGTACGTCTGATCGCTGCTACGCACCGCGACCTGAAGACGCTGGCCAAGACCGGCCAGTTCCGTGAAGACCTTTATTACCGCCTGCACGTCATCGCCCTCAAGCTGCCAGCGCTGCGTGAGCGAGGCAGCGACGTGACCGAGATCGCCCAGGCGTTCCTCGTGCGCCAGTACACCCGTATGGGCCGCGAGCCGTTGCGCTTCGCTCATGATGCCGAGCAGGCGATCCGCCATTACCCCTGGCCGGGTAACGTGCGCGAACTGGAAAACGCCATCGAGCGCGCGGTGATTCTCTGCGAGGGTACGGAAATTTCCGCGGACCTTCTGGGCATCGACATCGAGCTGGACGATCTGGATGACGAGGACTTCGGCCTGCCGGCGGCAGGCGGACAGAGCAGTGGCAACAGCCACGAACCTACCGAGGATCTGTCACTGGAGGACTACTTCCAGCACTTCGTCCTCGAGCATCAGGACCACATGACCGAGACCGAGCTGGCCCGCAAGTTGGGCATCAGTCGCAAATGCCTGTGGGAACGGCGTCAGCGCCTGGGCATTCCGCGACGCAAATCCGGTGTGACCAGCGGCCCTTGACGCCACGGCTGCGGTGACAACCTGCCCGCACTGGGGTTCCACAGGTTGTTACCGTTTCAATATCTCGTAACAAAGGCCGGGTCTATCGGTAACGAAAACCCGGCCTTTTTCTCCCCCACCAAACACCCAAGATTGCCGCAAACCCTTGATTTACAAGGAATCGCAAAAACTGGCACGGCATCTGCTTTATCTCTGGCACAACAACAATAACAAGCAATGCCCTACACAATAAGAACAAGACGTAACGACTCCAGAACAACAAAAACAACAAGGTACGGAGGCGCAGCTAACTGATTCTTTTGGAGAGGAGTTGCCGCGAGGGGTTCGCCCCAGCGACCAGGCTGAGAACAATAAAACTGCCTCAAGGCAGCGCCGGAACTGGTTGATTAAGGCAGCATCAGCGTCCAAAGAAATCCGTTTGCTATTGGCTCCCCTCTCTGGGGAGCACCCGGTAAGCCACGGCAAGCCGGGAAGGGCCGAACAACAAAAACAACAGGCCCTCAATAACAATAAAAAAATAGCACGCACCAACTTGGGGGGGAGCTTCGGCTCCCCCAGTAGCTTCCGGTCCTCGGATCCCCGCCTGCCGCCCGTCCATACACCTTCTCCCGACACGATGCTAGAATCCGCAGCAATCATGCGGTCATCGTTTCGCATGCAGTTGAAAAACCTTGCCGAAGCAAACTGCTTTTGACGCCGTGATGCTCACGCAATTCGATTTTCAAGCGCATGCGCAGCAGGCCGACCACTACTCCAAACAGTGCATCCCATGCTGAAAAAGCTGTTCAAGTCTTTCCATTCACCTCTGCGCCGTGCCCCACGTCCACGCAGCACTCCCGAAGTGCTGAGCAGTAGCCAACATCCGCTCAAGCGCAACGAGATCAGCCGTCACGCCATCAGCGTGGTCGAGCGCCTGCAGAAGGCCGGCTACCAGGCCTATCTGGTCGGCGGCTGCGTACGCGACCTGCTGCTGGATATCGACCCCAAGGATTTCGACGTGGCCACCAGCGCCACGCCCGAGCAGGTCCGCGCGGAATTCCGTAACGCTCGGGTGATCGGCCGCCGCTTCAAGCTGGTACACGTTCATTTTGGTCGCGAGATCATCGAAGTGGCCACCTTCCGCGCCAATCACCCTCAGGGTGATGAGGAAGAGAACAGCAATCTGGCGTCGCGCCACGAGAGCGGCCGCATTCTGCGCGACAACGTCTACGGCACACTGGAAGACGATGCCCAACGCCGCGACTTCACCATCAATGCGCTGTACTACGATCCGACCCAGGAACATATCCTCGACTATGCCCGCGGCATGCACGACGTGCGCAACCATCTGGTGCGCCTGATCGGTGATCCGGAACAGCGTTACCTGGAAGACCCGGTGCGCATGCTGCGTGCGGTGCGTTTCGCCGCCAAGCTCGACTTCGAGATCGAGAAGCACAGCGCCGCGCCGATTCGCCGCCTGGCGCCAATGTTGCGCGACATTCCCTCGGCGCGTCTGTTCGACGAAGTACTCAAGCTGTTCCTCTCCGGCTACGCCGAATACACCTTCGACCTGCTACTCGAACACGACCTGTTCGCCCAGCTGTTCCCGGCCAGCGGCGCAGCGCTGAAGCAGAATCCGCAGTACACCGAGAAGCTGATCCGCCAGGCGCTGATCAACACCGACGATCGTATTCACGATGGCAAGTCGGTCACACCGGCCTTTCTCTTCGCGGCGCTGCTGTGGCCTGCGCTGCCGGCCCGCGTGCTGCAACTGCAGAACAAGGGCATGCCGCCGATTCCGGCGATGCAGGAAGCCGCCCATGAACTGATCGCCGAGCAGTGCCAGCGCATTGCCGTACCCAAGCGCTTTACCATCCCGATTCGCGAGATCTGGGACATGCAGGAACGCCTGCCGCGCCGCAGCGGTAAACGTGCCGACCTGCTGCTGGAAAATCCGCGCTTCCGAGCCGGCTACGACTTCCTCCTGCTGCGCGAACTGGCCGGGGAAGACACCGGCGGCCTGGGCGAATGGTGGACGGACTATCAGGACGCCAACGACAGCGAGCGTCGGCAGATGATTCGCGACCTCGCCAGCAAAGGCGAAAGCACCGGCAACGCGCCGCGCAAACGTCGCCGCAGCAACAACAATCGCCGTAAGCGCAGCGACGAAAGCGGCGGCGAGTGATGGAGCGGGTTTACATCGGCCTCGGCAGCAACCTGGCCGAACCCCTGCAACAGCTGCGCGCGGCCTTGCACGCCATCGCCCACCTGCCGCGCAGCCAATTACAGGCGCACTCGTCATTCTACATCAGCGATCCCCTTGGCCCGGCCGATCAACCGCGTTACGTCAACGCCGTGGCGGCGCTGGATACCGAGCTGGAGCCCTGGCAGCTGCTTGATGCGCTGCAACGCATCGAGCAGGAACAGGGGCGCGTGCGCAAGGCCGAGCGCTGGGGCCCGCGTACGTTGGACCTAGATATCCTGCTGTTCGGTGAGCGCCTGATCGACGATGAGCGTCTGACCGTGCCGCACTACCACATGCAGGCGCGCCCCTTCGTGCTCTATCCGCTGGCCGAACTGGCCGCAGAGCTGCAGCTTCCGGACGGCCGCAGCCTCGATGCATTACTGGAAGCCTGCCCCTTTACCGGCCTGGAACGCCTGGCCGAGTAGCCCAGCCGGCCTCTGCGGGACGGGCTTTAGCCGTGACCCGACAAGCTCGCCGCTGAAGCGTCTCCCACAGGGCGGCCCCTTGCGCAACCCGACATCCCGCGCATTGGCGGTAACGCCAGTAACAGAGCGGTAACACCTGCAATTGACTTCACGCCCCCCCATCAGGACTATAGGCGTCCCGTCGCCCTGCGCGGGGCGCACCTTTGATGCCAATCCAGGCCGGATTGCAGCCAGATAGAAGCGGTATACCGAGCCTGAGCGAGGACCTTTGAAATGCCTGACGTTACCCTGACCACCCTGCAGAGCCTCAAGCAGAACGGTGAAAAGATCGCCATGCTGACCTGCTATGACGCCACCTACGCCCATGCGGCCTGCCAGGCGGGTGTCGACGTGTTGCTGGTCGGCGACTCCCTGGGCATGGTCCTGCAGGGCCACGACAGCACCCTGCCGGTCAGCGTCGAGGAGATGGCCTACCACACCGCCTGCGTCAAACGCGGCAACCAGGGCGCACTGATCGTCACCGACCTGCCATTCATGGCGTACGCCACCACCGAGCAGGCTCTGCACAACAGCGCCAAGCTGATGCAGGCCGGCGCGCATATGGTCAAACTGGAAGGCGCCGGCTGGCTGGCCGAGCCTATTCGCCTGCTGGCCGAACGTGGCGTACCGGTGTGCGCGCACCTGGGCCTGACCCCACAGGCGGTGAACATCCTCGGTGGCTACAAGGTACAAGGCCGTCAGGAAGCGCAGGCACGGCAGATGCGCGCCGATGCCATGGCACTGGAGCAGGCCGGCGCTGCCATGCTGCTGCTCGAATGCGTGCCGAGCGAACTGGCTGCAGAAATTACCCAGGCAGTGAAGATTCCGGTGATCGGCATCGGCGCTGGCAGCGCCACCGATGGTCAGGTGCTAGTGCAGCACGACATGCTCGGGCTGTCGCTATCGGGCCGCGCACCGAAGTTCGTACGCAACTTCATGGAAGGCCAAAGCAGCATTCAGGGTGCTTTCAGCGCTTACGTAAAGGCCGTCAAGGACGGCAGCTTCCCCGCCGCCGAACATGGCTTTTCCGCATGAACATGGTGAAAACCCTGCGCGAGTTGCGCGCAGCCGTCGCCCAGGCACGGGCCGAAGGCAAGCAGATCGGTTTCGTGCCGACCATGGGCAATCTGCACGCGGGTCACGTTTCGCTGGTGGAGATCGCCGCCCAACGCGCCGACTTCGTGGTTGCCAGCATCTTCGTCAATCCACTGCAGTTCGGCGCCGGTGAAGATCTGGACAAGTATCCGCGTACCCTCGCCGCCGACCAGGAAAAACTGCTGGCAGCCGGCTGCCACCTGCTGTTTCACCCCGATGTTGCGGAAATCTACCCACACGGCATGGGTGATCAGACCCGCATCAGCGTTCCCGGTGTTTCCGAAGGTCTCTGCGGCGCCAGCCGTCCGGGGCATTTCGAAGGTGTGGCGACGGTGGTGACCAAGCTGTTCAACATGGTCCAGCCTGATCTGGCCGTGTTCGGCGAGAAGGACTACCAGCAACTGGCGGTGATCCGCGCGCTGGTGCAGGACCTGAACATGCCGATCCAGATCATCGGTGCGCCGACTCAACGCGCCGAGGACGGCCTCGCGCTGTCCTCGCGCAACGGCTACCTCAGCGACGAACAACGCGCCGCCGCCCCTGCGCTGTATCGAGGCCTGCAAGCGATTGCCGAGGAACTGCGCCGCGGCGCCCGCGACTACCCGCGGCTTATCGAGACTGCCCAGGCGCAACAGCGTGCTGCTGGTTTCGTGCCCGACTACCTGGAGATTCGTAACGCGCTGAATCTGCGCCCGGCACAGGTCGACGACCATCACCTGGTGATTCTGACCGCTGCACAGCTGGGTAGCACCCGTCTGATCGACAATCTGGTGGTTGAACTGCCGCGCCAGTAGCTGCCTGCAAAGGCAGCCGGTTACACTCTCAAAGGCCCGGATCGATCCGGGCCTTTTGCTTTTGTGGATCAGGAGCTCCGATGGCCTATTACCAGCAGCCTCACGACGTCACCACCCTGCCCGCCTGGCAGGCCCTGCAGCAACATCGTGCCGAGATGGCCGGTTTCAGCATGCGCGAGGCCTTTGCAGCGGATACAAGGCGCTACCAGCGATTTTCTCTCGACAGCTGCGGGCTGCTGCTGGATTACTCGAAAAACCTGATCGATGAGCGCGGCCTCGAGCTGCTGATTCAACTGGCCGAGCAGGCCGGTCTGCAGGAGTCCATCGCCAACCTGTTCAACGGTGAGCAGGTCAATGCTTCGGAAGGCCGCGCCGCACTGCACACGGCCCTGCGCAGCCCGATTGGTCGCCGCCTGCTGGTCGACGGCCATGACATCATCCCCGAGGTCCATCGCGTCCTGAACCAGGTCACCGAACTGGTCAGTCGCATTCACAGCGGCCTGTGGCGCGGCTACAGCGAAAAACCGATCAAGGAAGTGGTCAACATCGGCATTGGCGGCTCCTTCCTCGGCCCGCAACTGGTTTCCGAAGCACTACGCCCGTTCACCCAACGCGGTGTGCGCTGCCACTACCTGGCCAATATCGACGGCAGCGAATTCCGCGAACTGACCGCCCGCCTCAACCCGGAAACCACCCTGTTCATCGTTTCCAGCAAGTCCTTCGGCACCCTGGAAACCCTGAAGAACACCCTGGCCGCGCGCGACTGGTACCTGGCCATGGGCGGCCCGGAAGAGCAGTTGCATCGCCACTTCATCGCCGTGACCAGCAACCGAAAGGCCGCCATCGAGTTCGGTATCGGCGAAGAGAACATCTTCCCCATGTGGGACTGGGTTGGCGGGCGTTACTCACTGTGGTCGGCCATCGGCCTGCCCATCGCCCTGGCCATCGGCGTATCCAACTTCAAGGAACTGCTGGCCGGCGCCTATGCCATGGACGAGCACTTCACCCAGGCGCCACTGGCCGAGAACATGCCGGTGCTGATGGCCCTGCTGGGCATCTGGTATACCAATTTCTGGGGCGCGCAGAGCCACGCCATCCTGCCCTACGATCACTACCTGCGTAACTTCACCAAGCACCTGCAGCAGCTGGACATGGAATCCAACGGCAAGAGCGTGCGCCAGGACGGCACGCCGCTGGACATCGCCACCGGCCCGATCATCTGGGGCGGCGTCGGCTGCAACGGCCAGCATGCCTACCACCAGTTGCTGCACCAGGGCCGTCTGCTGGTGCCGGCGGACTTCATCGTCCCGGTCAACAGCTACAACCCGCTGTCCGACCATCACCAGTGGCTGTTCGCCAACTGCCTGTCGCAAGCCCAGGCGCTGATGCAGGGCAAGACGCGTGAGGAGGCCGAAGCCGAACTGCGTGCCAAGGGCATGAATGAGGCCGACGTGCAGCGCCTGGCGCCGCACAAGGTCATTCCCGGCAACCGTCCGAGCAATATCCTGGTGATGAACCGCATCGCGCCGTTCGAGCTGGGCGCACTGGTGGCCCTGTATGAGCACAAGGTCTTCGTACAGAGCGCCATCTGGGGCATCAACGCCTTCGACCAATGGGGCGTGGAGCTGGGCAAGGAGATGGGCAAGGAGGTCTATCAGCGCCTGACCGGCCAGGTCGACAGCAGCGCCTCGGATGCCTCGACCCAGGGCCTGATCGACCACTTCCGCGAGCGCCATCGCGGCTGATCCATCGCCCTTCGCGCCGCCCGGCACCTGAGAGCAGGGCGGCGCTGTGCTGGCCCACTGAACATCGCCCCTTGAACCAAGCACCTGCTTGGGTGCACCCTTGTGATTGTTGCGGACAAACAATTACAAGGACCCCGCCATGTTCGAGATCACCCGCCATCCCGTGCCAGATGCCGTGCGCCAGCGTGCGCACCTGGATAACGACGCCTATCTGCGCCTGTACCAGCAGTCCGTCGAGCAATCCGAAACCTTCTGGGCCGAGCAGGCCAAGGCCTTCCTCAGCTGGTTCAAGCCCTGGGATCAGGTGCACGCCAGCGATCTGCAGCTGGGCCACGCCGAATGGTTCAAGGGCGGCCAGCTCAACGTCGCCTACAACTGCATCGATCGCCACTTGGAAAAACGTGGCGAACAGATCGCCATCATCTGGGAAGGCGATAACCCGGCCGAGTCGGCGCACATCACCTACAACAAGCTGCACCACAACGTCAGTCGCCTGGCCAATGTGCTGAAAAGCCGTGGCGTGAAGAAGGGCGACCGGGTGTGCATCTACATGCCGATGATCCCCGAGGCGGCCTACGCCATGCTCGCCTGTGCGCGCATCGGCGCCGTGCATTCGGTGGTGTTCGGCGGCTTCTCCCCCGATGCCCTGCGCGATCGTATCCTCGATGCCGACTGCCGCGCGGTGATCACTGCCGACGAAGGCGTGCGCGGCGGCAAGTACATCCCGTTGAAAGCCAACGTCGACAAGGCCCTGCAGAGTTGCCCGGACGTGTCCACCGTGGTGGTGGTCGAGCGCACCCAGGGTGACGTCGCCTGGGTCGAAGGCCGCGACCTCTGGTATCACCAGGCGCTCAAGGAAGTCAGCGCGGTGTGCCCGGCCGAGCCGATGGACGCCGAGGATCCGCTGTTCATCCTCTACACCTCAGGCAGCACCGGCAAACCCAAGGGCGTGCTGCACACTACCGGCGGTTACCTGCTTGGCGCGGCGATGACCCACAAGTACGTGTTCGACTACCACGAAGGCGAGATCTACTGGTGCACCGCCGATGTCGGCTGGGTCACCGGGCACAGCTACATCGTCTACGGCCCGCTGGCCAATGCCGCCACCACCCTGATGTTCGAGGGCGTACCGAACTACCCGGACGCCTCGCGCTTCTGGCAGGTGATCGACAAGCACCAGGTCAACACCTTCTACACCGCACCGACCGCCCTGCGCGCACTGATGCGTGAGGGCGAGGCGCCGGTGAAAGCTACCTCGCGCAGCAGCCTGCGTCTGCTCGGCAGCGTGGGCGAGCCGATCAACCCGGAAGCCTGGGAATGGTATTTCCATGTGGTCGGTGACATGCGCTGCCCCATCGTCGATACCTGGTGGCAGACCGAAACCGGCTCGATCCTGATCACCCCGCTGCCCGGCGCCACCGACCTCAAACCGGGCTCGGCCACCCGCCCCTTCTTTGGCGTGCAGCCGGTGCTGCTGGATGAGCAGGGCAAGGAAATCGACGGCCCCGGCAGCGGCGTACTGGCGATCAAGGCCAGCTGGCCGAGCCAGATCCGCAGCGTCTATGGCGATCACCAGCGCATGATCGACACCTACTTCAAGCCCTACCCCGGCTACTACTTCACCGGCGACGGCGCACGCCGCGACGAGGACGGCTACTACTGGATCACCGGCCGCGTCGACGACGTGATCAACGTATCCGGGCACCGCATCGGCACTGCCGAAGTGGAGAGCGCGCTGGTGTTGCACGATGCCGTGGCCGAAGCCGCCGTGGTCGGCTATCCGCATGATGTGAAGGGCCAGGGCATCTACGCCTACGTCACCCTGATGAATGATCAGGAGCCCTCCGACGAGCTGAAGAAGGATTTGCTCAGCCTGGTCGGCAAGGAGATCGGCAGCTTCGCCAAGCCGGAGCTGATCCAGTGGGCGCCCGGCCTGCCCAAGACCCGCTCGGGCAAGATCATGCGGCGTATCCTGCGCAAGATCGCCTGCAACGAACTGGAAAACATGGGCGACACCTCGACCCTGGCCGACCCCAGCGTGGTCGACAGCCTGATCGATCAGCGCCTCAACCGCTGAGCCTCGCGCCCGGCCTGAAAGGGCCGGGCGCATCTTGTCTTGTGCCTGCCAAGCGCCGACACTGCGCGCCATGGAAAGCCTACGTCGTCAGATCGAAAAACAGGTGCACAGCCTCACCGGCGCCTCGCTGGGCGTGCTCGACCTCGACCAGCCGCGCGGGGATGCTGGCCTGTTCGGCCCCGAGTCGATGGTCTGGGAAGTCCACGCCGACTTCAGCGCGATGATGGTCGGCGGCATCTCCGCCCTGCTCCTGCAGATGCTTCACCCACTGGCACTGGCCGGGGTGTGGGATCACTCTACCTTTCGCCAGGACATGCTCGGCCGCCTGCGCCGCACCAGCCTGTTCATCGCCGGCACCACCTATGGCGGCCTGCACGATGCCGAACAGTTGCTCGACAAGGTGCGCCGCATCCACCTGCAGGTGGTCGGTCATGCGCCGGATGGCCGTCCTTACGCCGCCAGCGATCCCGAACTGCTGACCTGGGTGCATGTCTCCGAGGTCAGCCAGTTCCTCGCCGGCTACCTGCGCTACGTCGACCCGCAGTTGCCGCAGGCCGAACAGGATCGCTACTACCGCGAAGTGGCGCTGATCGCCGAGCGCCTCGGCGCGCAGGACGTGCCCAAATCGGCGCAGGCCATCGCCGATTATCTGCAACGCATGCGCCCGCAGCTGCTCTGCGATGCGCGCACGCGCGAAGTGGTGCGCCTGCTGTACGACGCGCCGATGCCCAGCCTGCTCGCCAAGCCCTTCGGCGGCCTGATGATGCAGGCCGGTGTCGACCTGCTGCCGGACTGGGCCAGCGACCTGCTCGGCGAACACCAGGCCGCCTGGCGCCGC
>JBLUOL010000091.1:0-20114 GCA_048065775.1 Pseudomonas sp. GW6 | reverse complement strand
GGAATAGGGGTATGAGCGGCTTCAGCCGCGATGCTTTTGCCGCGCTCAATTGCCCCGGATTGCATCCGGGCTACAGCGCCAACCACCCCTGATTTCTATCTAGCTGCCGCTCTGCGACCCAGCCTTTCGCTAGGCCCAAGCGCCTCTAGCTCGCATTCGAAAACCTCAAAATCTCCTCAATGTCAAGCCAGACCGTGCTGTCAGCTGGCGGCATCTTTCGTGTCAATGATTCCTGTCAATTTGCTGACAAACAGCTCTAAAACGGGGCTGTGATCATTTGTCGCACCCCTGCGCTTCTTTGCTGGCTTCTTGCTGCAAAGTGTTTCAAATCTTTGCGTAAATGTTTCGAAACATGTCGAATGGATGCTGTAAGTTCGCTCATAAGTAGGCCGCTAATGAATTGTATGAGGCCTTCTTAGCCTGCACCATCCGCGCTTCCCACGGTTTACCGCTTCGCTTGCACGGATGCTCAAGCTCTGAGTTCTCGCTGCCGGCCTTTTACTCGATGGGCTGCACGGCAACTGAAGCCGACTGTGGGCTCACTCAGTTGAAGGTCGTGACATGAAAGAAGAGAAATACCATCGTTGTGTGCGCTGGCTGGTGATGGCGATTGCCTTCTCGGCGCTCGGTGGATGTGACTGGGCACTGTTCAACTCGAAAGGGCAGATCGGTGTCGAGCAGGGCAACCTCATCCTGATCTCCATTGGTCTCATGCTGATCGTGGTCATTCCCGTGATCGTCATGACCTTCTGGTTTGGCTGGCGTTATCGCGAGTCGAACGAGAAGGCCACCTACATGCCCGACTGGGCACACTCGCACAAGATCGAACTGGTCGTCTGGGGCGTTCCCCTGATCATCGTCGCGGTACTGGCGGTCATCATCTGGGAAACCTCGCATTCGCTCGACCCCTATCGCCCGATCGAATCGGACAAGCCTGCGCTGAACATCGAAGTCGTCTCGCTCGACTGGAAATGGCTGTTCATCTACCCGGACCAGGGCGTGGCCGTGGTCAATGAGCTGGTGATTCCGGAGAAAACCCCGGTGACCTTCCACATCACCTCCGACACGGTGATGAACGCGCTGTCGATCCCGCAGCTCGGCGGGATGATCTACGCCATGGGCGGCCAGCGTACCCAGCTCAACCTGATCGCCAACGAACAGGGCGAGTTCTTCGGCCAGTCCGGCAACTTCAGCGGCGAAGGCTTCTCGGCCATGCGCTTCACCACCCACTCGGTCAGCGATGAAGGCTTCGCGCAGTGGGTCGACAAGGTCAAGCAGTCGCCCGAGGTCATGGACTTCGCCGCCTTCAAAGAGGTAGGCGAGCCCGGCGAGATGGTCAACCACCGCTATCCGATCTACCCGATTCGCTACTTCGGCCAGGTCGAGCCGAACCTGTTCAACAAGGTGATCGGGCAGTACGTGACCTTGAAAGATTCCCACAGCACGGCCATGCACGAAGCAGCGGAGGTGCAGGAGTGAATATGTTTGGAAAACTGACTCTGGACGCGATTCCGTACCACGAGCCCATCATCATGATCACCCTGGCCATCGTGGCGCTGGGTGGTCTGGGACTGTTCGCGGCGGTGACCTACTTCAAGAAGTGGGGCTACCTGTGGAGCGAGTGGCTCACCTCGGTGGACCACAAGAAAATCGGCGTGATGTACATCCTCGTCGCGCTGGTCATGCTGGTGCGTGGCTTCGCTGACGCGATCATGATGCGTACCCACCTGGCGATGGCCCACGGTGACGGCCAGGGCTACCTGCCGCCCGAGCACTACGACCAGATCTTCACCGCGCACGGCATCATCATGCTGATCTTCGTGGCCATGCCACTGGTCACCGGCCTGATGAACATCGTCGTGCCGCTGCAGATCGGCGCGCGTGACGTGGCCTTCCCCTACCTGAACTCGCTGAGCTTCTGGCTGTTCGTCGGCGGCGCGCTGCTGATCAACCTGTCGCTGGGCCTGGGCGAGTTCGCCAAGACTGGCTGGGTGGCTTATCCGCCGTTATCGGGGATTCAGTACAGTCCAGGCGTGGGGATGGATTACTACATCTGGAGCATGCAGCTATCGGGCTTGGGCACGACCCTGACGGGGGTCAACTTCATCGCCACCATCCTCAAGATGCGTGCACCGGGCATGAGCCTGATGAAGATGCCGATCTTCACCTGGACCATCCTGGTGACCTGCGTGCTGATCTGCGGCGCCTTCCCTCCGCTGACCGCGACCCTGGCTATGCTGTCGCTGGACCGCTACCTGGATTTCCACTTCTTCACCAATGAACTGGGCGGCAACCCGATGATGTACGCCAACCTGTTCTGGATCTGGGGTCACCCGGAGGTGTACATCCTGATCCTGCCGGCGTTCGGCGTGTTCTCCGAAGTGGTGGCGACCTTCTCGCGCAAGACTCTGTTCGGTTACGCCTCGATGGTCTGGGCGACCGCGGCCATCGGCGTGCTGTCGTTCGTGGTGTGGCTGCACCACTTCTTCACCATGGGCTCGGGGGCCAGCGTCAACGCCTTCTTCGGCATCATGACCTCGATCATCGCCATCCCCACCGGGGTGAAGATCTTCACCTGGCTGTTCACCATCTTCCGTGGCCGTCTGCAACTGAACGCCATGACCTGGATGACCCTGGGCTTCCTCGTGACCTTCTCCATCGGCGGTATGACCGGTGTGTTGATGGCGGTGCCGGCGGCGGACTTCGTGCTGCACAACAGCCTGTTCCTGATCGCCCACTTCCACAACGTGATCATCGGCGGTGCGGTGTTCGGCTACCTGGCCGGCATCATCTACTGGTTCCCGAAAGCCTTCGGCTTCAAGTTGCTCGATCGCTTCGGCCGCTACTCCTTCTGGTGCTGGCTGATCGGCTTCTACTTCGCCTTCATGCCGCTGTACGTGCTGGGCTTCATGGGCATGACCCGGCGCCTCAACCACTTCGACAACCCGGCCTGGGTGCCGTGGGTGCAGGTAGCCGTGGTCGGTGCGGTGCTGATCGGTATCGGCATCGTCTTCACCGTGGTGCAGTTCGTCACCAGCTACATCAAGCGCAAGGAAAACGTCGATGTCAGCGGCGACCCCTGGGATGGCCGCACCCTGGAGTGGGCGACGTCCTCGCCGCCACCGTTCTACAACTTCGCGGTCATCCCGACGGCGGACAAGATCGACGCCTTCTATGAGGCGAAGAAGAACGGTGTCGAGCTGATGCCTGCGCCGGAGCACTACGAGCCGATCCACATGCCGAAGAACACCGGCAACGGCCTGGTGGTGTCGGCGTTCGTCATCGCCTTCGGCTTCGCCATGATCTGGCACATCTGGTGGCTCGCCATCGTCGGTCTGGTCGGCGCCGTGGTCAGCTTCATCGTGCGTTCCTACGACGAAGACATCGACTACTACGTGCAGCCCGAAGAGATCGCGCGGATCGAGCAGGCGCACCACCAAACCAAAGCCAACGCAGTCGTACAGGCCTAACCATGACCGCTTACGAACCCCATTTTCCACATGACGCTCATGGCCACAGCCATGAGCACCACCACGACACCAGTGGCATCAAGCTGTTCGGCTTCTGGGTCTACCTGATGACCGACCTGCTGATCTTCGCCACGGTGTTCGCCACCTTCGCGGTGCTGAGCAACTCCTTCGCCGGTGGCCCCACCGCGAAGGAAATGCTCGGTGGCGGCTTGCACCTGGTGCTGGTGGAAACCTTCGCACTGCTGTTTTCCAGTATCACCTACGGCATGGCCATGCTCGCCACCTACCGTGGCGACAAGGGCGCGGTGCTGCGCTGGCTGGGCATCACCTTCCTGTTCGGTGCGGCCTTCATCAGCATCGAGCTGTACGAGTTCCGCCACCTGATCCATGAAGGTGCCGGGCCACAGGTCAGCGCTTACTGGTCGGCGTTCTTCACCCTGGTCGGCACCCACGGCCTGCACGTCAGTGCCGGTCTGCTGTGGATGCTGGTGCTGATGTTCCAGGTTGGCAGCCGTGGCCTGACCGACACCAACAAGACCCGCGTCGGGCTGCTCAGCCTGTTCTGGCACTTCCTCGACGTGGTGTGGATCTGCGTGTTTACCGTCGTCTACCTGCTGGGGGTGCTGTAAATGGCTCACCAAGATAATCACGCCGCCCACGCCGTGGGCTTCAAGGATTACCTGACCGGTTTCATCCTGTCGGTGATCCTCACCGTGATCCCTTTCATGCTGGTCATGCACCCTGAAGTGCTGGGCCTGAGCCGTGGCGCGACCCTGATCACCGTGGTGCTCTTCGGCCTGGCGCAGGTGCTCGTCCACCTCGTGTACTTCCTGCACATGAAGACCGACGCAGAAGGCCGCTGGAACGTGATTTCGATGATCTTCACCGTGTTGATCATCGCGTTCGTGGTCGGCCTGTCGGTCTGGATCATGTGGAGCATGCACTATCACATGATGATCAACTGATGCTGGCGCTCCTGAAGCAGTACCTCAACCTCGCCAAGCCGGGCATCGTCTTCGGCAATCTGATTTCCGTGACGGGCGGTTTCTTCCTGGCTTCGCGTGGCGATATCGATCTGGCGCTGTACTTCGCGACAGCGCTGGGGGTTTCGCTGGTGATCGCCTCAGGCTGCGTGTTCAACAACTATATCGACAGGGACATCGACCAGAAGATGGAGCGCACCCGTAACCGGGTGCTAGCGCAGGGGCTGGTGTCCCCTGTGCACGCCATCGTCTATGCCTGCGTGCTCGGGGTGGCGGGGGTGGCCTTGCTGTACGCCGCCACCAACACCCTGGCGGTGATGCTGGTGCTGATGGGCTTCGTGGTCTATGTCGGCCTCTACAGCCTGTGGCTCAAGCGTGGCTCGGTGTACGGCACCCTGGTCGGTAGCCTGTCCGGGGCGGCTCCGCCCGTGGTCGGCTACTGCGCGGTGAGCAACGAGTTCGACGCTGGCGCCGCCATCCTGTTGTTGATCTTCAGCCTGTGGCAGATGCCGCATTCCTATGCCATCGCCATCTTCCGTTTCAATGACTACCAGGCCGCGAACATCCCGGTGCTGCCCGTTATCAAGGGGATCTCGGCGGCCAAGCGGCAGATCGTGCTGTACATCGCCGCCTTCGTGGTCGCGACCCTGATGCTGACGCTCAGCGGTTACGCCGGCTACAGCTACTTCGTGGTTGCCGCGCTGAGCGGTGCCTACTGGTTGTGGATGGGCGTATCGGGCTACAAGGCCGTCGATGATCGGGTGTGGGCGCGCAAGCTGTTCACCTTCTCCATCATCAGTATCACCATGCTCAGCGTGATGATGTCGGTGGATTTCATCTCCGCGCCCGAGCAGGTATTGGTGACCTCCATCAATCACCTGTGCAGCCAGTTTGCCGACAGTGCGCAGGGTATCTGCGCGGTGGTCGCCGGTATCTGACCTTGGTTCTGTGGGGGGCTTCAGTCGCGATTGTCGCCGCTGAAGCGCCTCCCACGGGTGCCACGCTTCATTGCCTGTAGGAGCCCCGGGGCGAAGCTTTGCTGGCACCTCCAGTCTGTCGCTACTGAAGCCCGATCTACCCTACGCAATCACCTGCAACTTTGGCCAGGTGGCCAGCCAGTTCTTGTCATGCAGGCGCTGTTGGTAGATCTGACTCCTCTCGTTCTGAAAGCGCCCGGCCGGGCGCACGATAAGGCCGAACAGATCCTCCAGGCCGAGCGGTGCGGCGACCTCCAGCCTGTCTTGTTCATCGAGCCTTATGGCCACCGCCGTCGCGGTCTCTGGCCAGTGCCGCATCGCTTCGGTAGCCGAGGCGTAAGGCGCATCGTCATTGCGCAGATGCATGCGTGCCTGATTCTTCACCGACCACTGCAGCGATTCGTCCCTGTGGCGCAGGATCGTCTCCAGTTCAGCGTCGCGAGCGGGGGCGGTTTGGCTGCGGTCGAACCAGATCACGTCGATATCTTCCGGCAGCGGGGACGGCGTGCGTTGATGCAAGTGATCCCAGACTGCGCTGCGCACGAAACCGGCGGCCACCCAGCAATCGGGCAAGTCGAGCCCGCGCACCTGCTGCAGGATGCGCAAGCGCTGTGGGTCGTTGGCAATGAGTGTCTGGAGTTGAGCGGCGAGATTCATGTGCGCAGCCTATCAGCGGTGCCCGTTGCTTGCCTGCTCAGTTCATCCAGCGCTTCTGGCTTGATTCCAGATCACGCAGCCTGCTGAATCGCATGGCACCGATACAGACCTTAAAGGCCAACCCAGTGGTGGTCGGGCGCCGCTTTGCACTAAAGTCCCCGAGCCGGTCGCCGGGACGGATTTTCCCGGCCAGAGATTTTCGAGGGAGGCGCTTGATGCGTTTACCACGCATGCGCAACGTGATGGCCTGGACGCTGGTAGTGCTGTTGTTGATCGTGGTGGCCTTGCTCGGCATTCGTATCGCCGGGCTGTCGTCGTTGCCCGAACTGGAACCCTGGCACCGCCTGGTGCCGCAGGAGCTGGAGGTCAGCGAGCTGGACGCTGCCGACTGGCAAGCCTATCTGGCCGCCGAGGCGGCCCTGTTCGAGCGCCTGCAGAGTGAGTTGATCGAGCCGGTCACGGCCTCCGGCACGGCGCCATACAGCCGCTACGCCAGCGACAGCCCGGTCTACCCCGGCAACCTGCTGCGCGACTGGAATCGCTCCTTCACTCTGCAGCCGCCAGGTCCGGCGCGTGGCGTGGTGGTGTTGCTGCATGGCCTGACCGACTCGCCATACAGCCTGCGCCATATCGCCCAGCACCTGAGCGAACAGGGGCTGTTAGCGCTGGTGCCGCGCATGCCTGGCCATGGCACGGTGCCGGCGGCGCTCACTGCTGCGCACTGGGAGCAATGGCTGGCCGCTACCCGCCTGGCCGTGCGCGAGGCGCGGCGCCAGGTGCCGGACGGGCCGCTTTATATGGTCGGCTACTCCAACGGCGGGGCGCTGGCGCTGCGTTACAGCCTGGCGGCGTTGGAAGACGAGCGCCTGGCCATGCCGCAACGCCTGGTGCTGATCTCGCCGATGATCGGTGTCACCAGCTACGCCCGTTACGCCGGGCTGGCGGCCCTGCCGGCGTTGCTGCCGGCCTTCGCCAAGTCGGCCTGGATGAACGTGCTGCCGGAGTTCAACCCGTTCAAGTACAACTCCTTCCCGGTGCACGCGGCGCGGCAGACCTATGAGCTGACCAGCGAGGTGCAGTCTGCCTTCGATGCCGCCGAAGCCGATGGCCGTCTGTCACGATTGCCACCGGTGCTGGCCTTTCAGTCGCTGGCCGACAGTACCGTGAGTACACCGGCCGTGGTGCGTCATTTGTTCGAGCGTCTACCGGCCAATGGCAGCGAACTGGTGATTTTCGACATCAACCGCTCGCAGGCGGCCAGCTCGCTGCTGCGGGCGGACATGAGCGGCTTGCTCGAGACCTTGCTGCCACCGGCTCAGCGTGACTACGACCTGACGGTAGTGGGCGTTGCGCAGAGCGGTGGTCGTCAGGTCGAGGCGCGGCGAATCACCGCCGGCGAGCGTGAGGCGCGGGTGACGCCATTGAACGTCGAATACCCGAGCCAGCTGTTCTCGCTGTCACACGTTGCACTGCCGTTTCCCACGGACGATCCGCTGTATGGCAGCGAACCGACCTCCGAGGAGTTCTACGGCGTAGCCCTTGGCACGCTGGCACCGCGCGGTGAACACGGCGTGCTGGTGGTGGGGCTCGATAGTTTGCAGCGTATGACGTCCAACCCCTTCTACGCTTATTTGCGCGAGCGCATCGACGAAGACTTGTAGGTGGTTCGATGCGCACGGCGTCCGACCGGAGGGGGCGCCGTGCGCACCGAGTGGTTTGAGGGGTTACAACCGGAAACGCCCGACCAGGCCATCGAGCTGGGTCGATAGCGCCTGCAGGTCGCTGCTGGCCTGGTTGAGCTGGTCGGCGATATGGGTGGTGCCGACGGTCAGCTCGTTGATGTCGACGATGTTGCGGTTGATGTCTTCGACCACGCTGGACTGTTCTTCGGTGGCAGTAGCGACCTGGATGTTCTGGTCGCTGATCTGGCCGATATGGTTGTTGATCTGCTCCAGCGCCGCCGACGCCTTGCTCGCATATTCCACCACCAGCGCGCTCTGCCGTTGCCCCTTGGCCATGGCCTCGACGGCCGAGCGTGATTCGTTCTGCAGGCGGTCGATGACCTGCTGGATCTCCTCGGTGGAGGCACCGGAACGGCTGGCCAGGGTACGTACCTCGTCGGCCACGACGGCGAAGCCGCGGCCTTGCTCGCCAGCACGCGCCGCTTCGATGGCGGCGTTGAGCGCGAGCAGGTTGGTCTGTTCGGAAATGCTGCGGATGGTGTTGAGCGTGGTGCTGATGGCGTCGGTCTGCGCGGCCAGTGCCTCGATCACCTTGGCGGCCTGTTCCAGTTCGCCGTTGAGGGCATCGACCTGGCGATGCGCCTGGCTGACCACGGCGCTGCCGTCGCTGGCATGCTGGGTCGCCTCGCGGGCGACTGCTGCGGCGTTCTCGGCGTTGCGCGCAATCTCGTTGACGGTCGAGCCCAGCTCGTTGATGGCGGTGGCCACCTGCACCGTACGGTCGCTTTGCGCCGTGCAGTTGCTCTGGGTCAGGCGCGCGCGTTCGGCCACGTCGCGAGCCATGCCCGAGAGTTGGCGCGAGTTGTCGGCGAGCTGGCGCATGGCGCCATGCACCTTGTCGATGAACTGGTTGAAGCTGCGGGCGATCTCGCTCAGCTCGTCCTGGCCGTGCAGGTCGATACGGGTGTCCAGGGCCAGGTTGTCGGCAGCCTGGCCCAGGCTGCTCTGCAACACCGCCACACGGCGACGTAGCTGCACCACGATCAGCCAGGAAATGATGATCGATACCAGCAGGCCGATGGCGATGATGGCGATCTGACGGGTAATGCCTTGGTCGTAGCTCTCGGCACTGTGCTGGTTCTGCTGCTCAGCCTGCTGCAGCAGGGCATCGAGCAGGTCGTTGGCGCCCTGGCGCATCACGCCGTAGGTCTTGGCGTACTGGTCGCGATAGATCTGCTGCGCCTTGGCCATGTCGCCGGCGTCGAAGGCGGCGAGCATCGGGTTCAGTTCATTGCTGACCATGGCTTCGAACTGATCAAGCAGTTGCTGCGCCTGGACCTTGCGCTCCGGGTTGACCTGGGCCGCCACGGCCTGGCGCATCGCTTCGCGCATGCCGGGCACATCTTCGTTGCGGGCATCCTGCACGCGCGATTTCACGCCGCGTTCGTCGCGTAGCGGAGTTTCCTGCAGCAGCATCATGTCGAGCCCGACGCGCATACGCGGGATGCGCGAGGCGACCTCGGCCATGGCGCGCATCGGCGCAGCCGTATTGAGATAGAGCACCTGCGTGTCCCGATGCATGCTCGACATGCTGCTCAGGCTGGTCAGCGCCACCAGCAGCAGGGCGATGCAGGGAATCGCCACCGCGATGATCAGGCGGGTTTTCAAAGAGAGGGCGTCGAGACGCATGGGCAGACTCCATTTCGAGATAGGGCGCAGGGCGACGCTCAGCCTATCGGGCCGATGTTGCCGCTTTTGTATCGGCAGCGATGGCCAGGTGCATGAGGGCAAAGACGAGCGCTTTGACGAAAAGGAGTAGGCCGGCACAGCTGTCGGCGCAGAAGGGGTGATGGCCGCCGGCAAGGTCGGCCATCAGGGTTCAGGCTTGCAGCAACGCATCCAGTTCGCCGCCACGTTCCAGTGCGGCGAGGTCATCGAAGCCGCCGACATGATGCTCGCCAATGAATATCTGCGGCACGCTGCGGCGCTTGCTGCGCTGCAGCATCTCCGCCATACGCTCGGGCGAGCGACTCACGTCGATTTCCTCGTAGGTCACGCCCTTGCGTGTCAGCAGCGCCTTGGCGTTGATGCAGTAAGGGCAGTATGCGGTGGTGTAGAGGGTGACGGCTTGCATGGTGTACCTCCGGCGTCATCAGACGGCTACTGGTGGAAAATCGACAACGGTTTCGGCCAGGTTGTTGAGGTAATTGGTCAGCGTCATCAAGGCGACGTTGGCCACCACTTCGACGATAGCGGCCTCGCTCAGCCCTTCATCGCGCGCGGCTTGCAGCTGCGCATCGCTGAGGCGGCCGCGGCTGTCGATGATCTGCCGGGTCAGGCGCGCTACGGCATCGAACTCGCCATCGCGGGCGCTGCGAATGTCCGCTGCGCTAAGACCGGCCTTGCCGGCGAACAGGGTGTGCGCGGCCAGGCAGTATTCGCAGCCGTTGACCTGCGAGCTCGCCAGCGCCACCACTTCGCGCGCCTTGGCGTTCAGTGTGCCTTTGCCGAGCGCCTGGGACAGTGCCAGGTAGCCGCTCAGCGCGGCCGGGGCGTGGGCCAGGGTGGCGAAGGTATTGGGGATGAAACCGAGGCCCTTGCGGATGCCTTCCAGTTGCGTCTGGGCGCTGGCAGCGGTTTGTTCGAAGGGCAGTGCGGCGATACGAGTCATGGTGTTTCTCCAGTCTTGGGTGGGGAGCTTGTCGTTCAAGCCTGGAGCCATGCTAGGCAATCGATCTGGCTTTTCGGATTCAGATCGTCGATGTTGTGCGACAGATCGTCCAAGAGTGCGAGATGACCATGGATCGCCTTTCCAGCCTGCTGCATCACTTCAACCTGCACGCCAGCACCTTCCACCGCGGTGGGTTCTGCGGCACCAGCAGCCATGGCGAGCATGAGCCGCATGGTTACATCCATCTACTGCGTGCCGGGCGCATGAGCTTTCGTGAAGGCGATGGCCGCGAACTGCGTCTGGAAGAGCCGAGCCTGATGCTGGTGGCCAGGCCGCGCCTGCACCAGATGACGGCCAGTGAGGCTGACGGTGCCGAACTGGTCTGCGCGACCCTGGCCTTCGACGGCGGCATCGACAATCCGCTGTCGCGGTCACTGCCAGGCGCCATCGTCAAACCGCTGCGCGAGTTGCCGAGCCTGAGCGGTTGCCTGGACTGGCTGTTCGCCGAGGCGGCGGGGGAGGATTGCGGACGCGAACTGGTGCTCAATCGCCTGTTCGAGCTGATGGTGATTCAACTGCTGCGCCATCTGATGAACAGCCGCGAGCTGGCCTCGGGGATGATGGCGGGGCTGGCCGAACCACGCCTGGCGCGGGCGCTCAATCAACTGCACGAGAAACCGCAGCACGGCTGGTCGGTGGCCGAGCTGGCGGCGCTGGCCGGCATGTCGCGCGCCAGTTTCGCTGCGCATTTTCACGATGTGGTCGGTGCTACACCGGCGGATTATCTGGTGGGCTGGCGCGTCAGCCTGGCGCAGAAGCGTCTGCGCGAGGGCCGGCCCATGGCGCTGATCGCCGACGAGGTCGGCTATGAAAGCCCCTCGGCCCTGGCCCGTGCATTTCGCCGCAAGGTGGGGGCGAGTCCCAGCGAGTGGCTGCGTCAGGTCGCTCAATAGGCGAAATGGGCGATGGCTTGCCTGACCTTGTCCAGCGCGTCTTCCAGTTGCGCCAGGGTGACCGAGCCAAGGGCCAGGCGCAGCGCATGGGGCACCTGCTCCGAGGTGCTGAACGGCTCAGCGGTGGAGACCGCCACCCGCTCGTGCAGCAGGCGCGCCACGACCTGATCGGCGCGCACCTCGGCCGGTAACGGCAGCCAGAGGAAATAGCCGGCCTCATGGCCGATCGGTTGCAGGCCGGCCAGCACGCGCCGCGCCAGTGCTTGCCGGCAGCGGGCGTCCTCGCGCTTCTGTGCTTGCAGGCGGGCCAGTGTGCCGTCTTCGATCCAGGCGCAGACCAGCGCCGTCATGATGCCCGGGGTGTTCCAGGTGCTGGCGCGGATGCTGCGCTCCAGTGCGGCGACCCAGACGGCAGGCGCAGTCAGGTAGCCAACCCGCAAGCCGGTGGCGATGTTCTTCGAGAAGCCAGATACATGCACCGTGCGTTCGGGCGCCAGGGCGGCCAGTGGCGCTGGTGCCGAGCTGGCCAGGAAGGCGTAGGCGGCATCCTCGATGATCAGCAGATCGTGCTCGCGGGCGATATCGATCAGGCGCTTGCGCTGTCGCTGGTCGAGTACCCAGCCCAGCGGGTTGTGCAGGGTCGGCATGCTGTAGATCGCCTGTACCCGGCGCGTTCTGCACAGTGCTGCCAGGGCATCGAAATCGGGGCCGCTGGCGTCGCAGGGCAGCGCCAGCAATTCCACGCCGCGCGCGGCAGCAGCCGCCTTGAAACCGGGGTAGGTGAGGGCATCGACCGCGACCACGTCACCGGGCTTGAGCAGGGTCTGCAGGGTCAGCGCCAGGCCGTGTTGGGCGCCGTTGACGATCAGCACCTGTTGCGCCGTGACCGGGAGTCCCTGATCCGTCAGGTGCCTGGCCAGCAATGCCCGCTCATGGGGGCGCCCGGCATGCGGCTGGTAGCGCAGCAGCGCTTCCAGGTCACCAGACAATGCCAGCTGGCGCAGGGCCTGGCGCAGCAGATCGGCCTGGCCCGGCAACGTGGGGTAGTTGAAGTTGAGGTCGAGCATGCCGCCCTCGGTCGCCGGCTGGTCGATACCGTGGCCAGGCGCCAGGCTGGTCTCGCGCACGAAGGTGCCGCGCCCGGTTTCGCCACTGACCAGGCCCATGGCGTGCAGCTCGGCGTAGACCCGTGACGCGGTGACTAGGGCGATGCCGTGCTGCGCGGCCAGTTCGCGGTGCGTGGGCAGGCGTGTACCGGGCGCGAGCGCGCCGCAGCGGATGTCGGCGGCCAACTGATCGACCAGTTGCTTGTAGCGCGCGCGGGGCATGGGTTGTATCCATGACAATTATTTGATTGTCATGATCATTGCCCCGAAGCTGCGTGGCAACCCGTTTCATCACAGGAGCTGCCATGCACATCGCCATTCTGACCTTCGAGGGTTTCAACGAGCTCGACTCGCTGATCGCCTTCGCCATTCTCAACCGCGTCCGCCGGCCCGACTGGCGCGTCAGCATCGCCAGCCCAGTTGCACGCGTGACATCCATGAACGGGTTGGTGATCGATAGCCACATCGACCTGCAGCAGGCCTGCGCGGCCGATGCGGTGATCGTCGGCAGTGGCATGCGTACTCGTGAGGTGGTGGCGGATGAAGCGCTGATGGCGCAGCTGCGCCTCGACCCGGCGCGGCAACTGCTGGCGGCGCAGTGTTCCGGCACGTTGCTACTGGCCCGGCTCGGCCTGCTCGACGGCGTGCTCGCCTGCACCGACCTGACCAGCAAGCCCTGGGTGCAGGAGGCGGGTGTGCAGGTGCTCGACCAGCCGCTGTTCGCCCGTGGCAATGTCGCCACGGCGGGTGGCTGCCTGGCGTCGACCTATCTCGCCGCCTGGGTCATCGCCCGTCTGGTCGGCCTCGACGAGGCGCGCCAGGCGCTGCACTACGTGGCGCCGGTGGGTGAGAAGGCGCAGTACCTGGCGGGGGCGATGGCGGCGATCGGTCCTTATCTTCAGTACCGTACAGAGGCGTGACGGGTTCGTGCATCGCGGCAAGCTGTCGTACCATCGCCGACTGACCCCGCCACGAGCCTTCGCGCATGTTCGAAATCCAGCCCATCGACCCCGCCTACTACCGCCAGCAGACCCGCCGCAGCACCATGGTGATCGCGGTCATCTTCGTGGCGCTGGCCATGCTCTGCGCCACGGCGAGCACGCAGCTTTTCGGCACGCCCGGTGGCGACAACTTCAAGTGGAACCTGCTGGGTGTGCTGGCGGGGCTCGGCCTGACCATTGCCTTGGTGCGCCAGCGACTCTGGTTGCGGCCGTTCATGGCGCCGGCCGTTTACGGTTGGCGCCTCAAGCGCAGCCTGATGCGCGTGACCAACGTCATGCATCACGTCAAGGCAGGCGTGGCCCAGGGCGATGAAACGGCGATGAAGCTGCTGCGCTTCTACCACCTGGGAGTGACCCAGATGCATCAGCTCGACGGCAACTCCAGCGAGCTGAGCCAGATGGTGCGCGAGATCGACAGCCATCGTGAGGCGATGGAGCAGCAGGGGCTGGACATCGAGCAGACGCGGCTCGACCTGGCCTGGCTGGAGCGGGTCAAAACGTTTAGCTGAACACTTCTTGTCGATCCAGGGTTGAAGTCACAATGACTTTAAAGTTGTCATTGTGACCTGATCTCCTTGTTGTCATTAGTACCTGTTTTTTCTTATCTATCTGTTTTTTATAGATAAAATACATGGCACAGAATCTGACTCTCTCCGGGTGCAATGCCCATCACAGGAGAGCTCAGATGAAATCCATTGCCTTGCTTGCCCTTTCCCTCGGCCTAGCGGCCGCCAATGTTCTGCAGGCTGCCGAAGTGCTGGCCGAACGTGAAGAAAACTCGGTGGGTGCCGGTTTCGGAGGTTTGTCCGGCCTGATGCTGGGCGCCGCCGCGGGTGGCCCTGTCGGTGCGTTGGTCGGTGGCGCCGCCGGGCTCTGGTCGGGCGCACAGGTGCAGGCTGCCACTGGCAATAGTGGCACCGCCTATATGGTGCGCCACGAAGACGGTCGTGAGCAGTGGGTGCGCTCGCCCAAGGAGCGCTTCGCGCTGGGTCAGCAGGTGGAGATGAACGGCATCCGTCTGCAAGCGCAGTAAGTCGATCTCAGCGCGGCTCGTGGAAGCCGCGGCACTCATGCTCTTTTTGCTTCGAGGAACTTCATGAATACGAATTTTCAGGGTCGTCTGGCTGTCGTCACCGGGGCCAGCTCGGGTATCGGTCTGGCTGTGTGTGATCTGTTGCTGCAGCGCGGCGCGCGCGTGCTGGCTTTTTCACGGCGTCTGGGCGCGCTGGAAGCGCTGCAGGCGTTGCATCCAGAACAGCTGCATTGGTGTGCGGGTGACGTCACCGATATCGACGCGCTGCATGGGCTGGCCGAGCGGGCGGGGCGGCTCGGGGCAGTCGACTATCTGGTGCCCAACGCCGGAATCGCGCGGCTGGCGCCGGGCTGCGATATGCAGGCGTTCGAGCAGCAGTGGCAGGTCAACGGCGCCGGTGCAATCAATACCTTTCAAGTGCTCAGGCCGCATCTGGCGCGGCCTGCGTCGGTGGTGTTCATCAGTACCTTTCTGCGGCAACTGGGGTTTGCCGGGCTCGGCGGTTACATCGCCAGCAAGGCGGCGCTCTCGGCGCTGGTACGTAGTCTGGCGCTGGAACATGCCGGCGACGGGCTGCGGCTCAATCTGGTTTCACCAGGGCCGACGGCGACACCGATCTGGAACAGTCTGGGCCTGGCCGACGATGCCTTGGCGGGCGTTGCCAGCGAGGTTGGCAAGCGCCTGGTCGACGGCGAGTTTCTCGATCCGCAGGCGATTGCCGAGGTGGTGCTGTTTCAGCTGAGCAATGGTGCACGCGGCGTCCACGGCCAGGATTGGGTGGTGGACAAGGGCTACACACTGCAATAAGTGAAGTCGGGGTGGCAGGGCTGCCGCCCCGATTCGGCGACATATCCACTGACATTTAGCGTGACGCATGTCCGCCGCTTAAAGGTTTTTGAAAGGTTCGCCTCTTAGCCTCCGCACGCGCCTTTCGCGTGCCTTACAAGAAAAAGAGGAGAAAGCGGTTTGTTGACCCTGATTGGCCTGTTGACCATCTGCAGCCTGGTTGTGCTGCTGCTTATCGGGCGCATGTCGCCTGTTCTGCCATTGATCGTGGTGCCGTTGCTCGGCGCTCTGGCCGCGGGCTTTGGCCCGGAGGCGATTTCCGGTTTCTTCACCGATGGCATCGGCCGCGTGACGGCGATTGCCACCATGTTCGTGTTTGCCATTACCTTTTTTGGCGTGCTGCAGGACACCGGGCTGTTCCGCCCGCTGATCGGCGGCATGGTCCGGCTGACCCGCGGCAACGTGATCGCGGTGACCGTGGCCACGGCGGTGATCGGCATGCTGGCGCATCTCGACGGTGCCGGCGCCACCACCTTCCTGCTCACTGTTCCCGCCTTGCTGCCGCTGTACAAGCAGTTGCGCATGAGCCCCTACCTGATGCTGCTGTTGCTGGCGATCGGCGCCGGTATCTTCAACATGCTGCCCTGGGCCGGACCGCTGGGCCGTGCCTCGGCCGTGACCGGCATCGAGGTCACCGAGCTGTGGCGTCCGCTGATCGCCATCCAGGGTATCGGTGTGGTGTTGTTGGTAGCCCTGGCGGCGCTGCTGGGTTGGCGTGAGCAGCGCCGTATCGCCGCCGGCAAGAGTGGGGACGAAGGGGTACTGGTGGAAACCAGCACTGATTTGCATGAGCCAAGCGCCGAGGAGCTTGCACTGGAGCGCCCGCGTCTGCTGTGGGCCAACTCCGCGTTGTTCCTGGCGGTGCTGGTATCGCTGTTCTCTGGCGTGCTGCCGGCTGGCTATATCTTCATGATCGGTCTGTGCCTGGCGCTGCTGATCAACTACCCCGGCGGCAAGGCGCAGATGCAGCGTATCTCCGCCCACGCTCCGGCTGCGCTGAGTATGGGCATGATCATCCTGGCGGCGGGCTCGATGCTCGGCATCTTCACCGGCACCGGCATGCTCACGTCCATTGCCCAGGACCTGGCGCAGGTGCTGCCGGCACCGCTGGTGGGGCAGATGCATATCTTGCTGGGGCTGTTCGGCCTGCCGATGGAGCTGATGTTGAGCACCGACGCCTACTACTTCGGCCTGCTGCCGGTAACGCTGGAAGTGGTCGGTGCCCAGGGCGTCGAGCCGGCCAGCGTGGTCTATGCGCTGACCATCGGCAACATCATCGGCACCTTCATCAGCCCGTTCTCGCCGGCACTGTGGCTGGCACTGGGTCTGGCCGGGCTGGATCTGGGCCGGCACATTCGCTATTCGCTGTGGTGGATGTGGGGCTTCTCGCTGGTGCTCTTCGGCGCGGCCTGGGCACTCGGTTTGTTCTGACAAGCGCTGCTAGCACTGCATCTCACGCCCGGGCTTGCACGGGCGTTTTGCATTCAGCGTGCTGAAAATTGTTAGCTGATTTCCACCTGGTAACGGAAGTTCTCCGCCGCCGCGCGTGACAGGCGATATTCCAGCGGCGTGCGGTCGTAGCCCAATGCGGTGCGTTCGATGACCACGCTCGGGCTGGCTTCGGCCACATCCAGAATGGCAGCGAGCTCTGCATCGGCTGCGGAGACGGTAAGGGTTTCCTGGGCCGAGGCGATGCGCTGGCCGCAATGCTGCTCGTAGAAGGGATAGAGCAATTGCGGGAAGTGGTCGGCGGCGATATCCAGCAGAGCGCTGAAGCGCGAGGCGGGTAGCCAGATACGTTCATGGAACAGCGGGCGGCCGTCGATCAGGCGCAGGCGCTGGAGAAAGACGCAGGGCTCGCCTTCGCCCAGTTTCAGGGCCTGGCTGACGGTAGCGTCGGCAGGCACCTGGCGGCAGTCGAGGATACGGCTTTGCGGTACCTGAGGCTGGCCGCTGGCGCTGACCTGACGAAAGAAGCGAAACAGCGAGCCGTCGAAGTTCGGCCGCCGCACGAAGGTGCCGCGACCCTGGGCACGCAGCAGCAGGCCTTCTGCGACGAGGGTTTCCACCGCCTTGCGCACCGTTCCCACGGCCACGCCGTACTGGCGGGTCAACTCCGCTTCGGTGGGGATGGCTTCCCCAGGCAGCCATTCGCCTGCGGCGATCTTGCCCAGCATTTCGTCGCGTAACCGCTGATACAGCGGCAGGCGTTCGTCCTGTCCCAGAGCCGTGGTGCTCATAAACCTCACATCCAAAAGTCGACCGGCCGTCACTTTACCACTGGCCTGCAGATTGACAGCACTCGATCTCTGTAGATACAGTCATCTAATCATATATATGAATATATGTTCTACAAAAAGGAGTCGCTCGTACCGGCGGCTCGTACAAAAAACGACAGAGGTATCGCTTCGTGACGCCCATGCCTTATGCCGCAATCACCGGCATCGACACCCACGCGCACATCTTCCGCCAGGACCTGCCCATGGTTCCCGGCCGCCGCTACAGCCCCAGCTATGACGCCAGCGTGGAGCAGTACCTGGCCCACCTGGACGCTTGTGCGCTGTCCCACGGGGTACTGATCCAGCCGAGCTTTCTCGGCACCGACAACCACTACATGGTCGCGGCGTTGCAGCGTTTCCCGCAGCGTTTGCGTGGCGTCGCGGTGGTCGACGCGCAGGTCAGCGATGCCGAGCTGGACGAATTGGCCGCCGCGGGTGTGGTGGGCATACGCCTGAACCTGATCGGCAAGGTGCTGGAGGACTACACCGGCCCGGCCTGGAACGGCCTGTTCCGCCGCCTGGCGCGACGCGGATGGCAGGTGGAGATCCAGCGTGGTTTCGACGACCTGGCGCTGATCGTGCCGGCGATCCTCGAGTCAGGCGTCACCCTGGTGATCGATCATTTCGGCCTGCCGGCACCGAGCGTGCAGCTGGACGATCCGAAGCATGACGCTTTCTTCGATCTGCTCGACCAGGCGCCGGTGTGGATCAAGCTGTCGGCGGCCTATCGCAGCCAGTCCGATCAGGCCCGTGCCCAGGCCATCGAAGCGCGCCTGCGTGAAGCCTGCGGTGGAGTAGGGCAATTCCTCTGGGGCAGTGACTGGCCCAACACTCAGTTCGAGTCGCAGACCCGTTACGATCAGCAGTTCGTGCTGCTCGAGGCCCTGCTGCCCAACCCCGAGGAGCGCCGTCGCGTTCTGGTGGACAACCCCGCAACTCTGTTCGGTTTCGCCTCGGCGTAACCGTCGCTCACATCAGAACAACAAAAGGAATCAAATCATGATGAGCCTGCTCGTCGTCGCCGCGATCGTCCTCGCCGTCGCGTTGGGGTACACCACCAAGATCAACATCGGCCTGTTCGCCATTGCCTTCGCCTACCTGCTGGGCTGCTTCGGCATGGGCCTGAGCCCGGGCGACATCATCAACATGTGGCCGCTGAAGATTTTCTTCGTGATCTTCTCGGTCTGCCTGTTCTACAGCTTCGCCACCGTCAACGGCACCCTGGGAAAACTCGCCGGGCATCTGCTGTATCGCTGCCGTGGCGTGCCACACCTGCTGCCGTACGCGATCTTCGTCACCGGTAGCGTGATCGCCGGCATGGGCGCCGGTTACTACACCGTACTGGCCTTCATGGCGTCGCTGACCCTGTTGCTGTGCCAGCGCACCGGCATGAGCCTGATTCTCGGCGGCATGGCGGTGAACTACGGCGCATTGGCCGGGGCGAACTTCGTTTCCAGCCAGAGCGGCATTATCTTCCGCGGTCTGATGACCAGCGCGGGCATGCCCGAGAGCGAAGCCTTCGTCAACGCCCTGGCGATCTTCGCCAGCACGGCGATCATTCCGGTGCTGGTGATTTCCGCCTTCGTCTTCCTCGGTGGTCATGGCCGCAACCTGAAGAATGCGGTGCTCGCCGCCGATCTACCGGAGGCCTTCAACCGTGAGCAGAAACTGACCCTGCTGCTGACCGTGCTGATGATGGTGCTGGTGCTCGCTGCACCGCTGGCGCTGCTGGCCTTTCCGGACAACGCCACGGTCAGGTTCATCAACAGCAAGGTGGATATCGGCCTGATTGCCAGCGTGTTCTCGGTGATCGCACTGCTGCTCAAGCTCGGTGACGAGCGCAAGGCTATCGCCTCCGTACCCTGGGCCACGCTGATCATGATCTGTGGTGTCGGCATGCTGATTACCGTCGCGATCAAGGCCGGCGCCATCGACTCCCTGGCGTCCTGGATCAGTGGCAACATCCCGCCGCTGATGATCCCGGTGGCCTTCGGTGTGGTGGCTGCATTGATGTCGATTTTCGCCAGTACGCTCGGCGTGGTGGCGCCGGCGCTGTTCCCGATGGTGCTGCCGCTGTCGGCGTCGATGTCGATCGATCCGATGATCATCTTCATCGCCATCGTCGTAGGTGCCCAGGCCACCTCGATCTCGCCGTTCTCTTCCGGCGGCAGCCTACTGCTGGGCTCCTGCACGGACGACAAGGTGCGCTCGACCCTGTTCTCGCAACTGCTGCTACGCGCCGCGCCCATCGGTTTCGTCGCCGCCATGCTGTTCAACCTGGCGCTGACCTTCCTGTTCTGATGAGAAAAGGTTCTTCGCATAGTTTGGGGAAAGTGCGGGTTGATACCGGACTGGCAATTACGTGTTAGCTGTCGATGGCTTGGCACTATCCGTTAGCGTGTCGTCTGATCTGATGGGTTTCGCCCCTTACGGGCGACTCACTTTCTTTGCTTGTG
>JBLUOL010000090.1:0-20533 GCA_048065775.1 Pseudomonas sp. GW6 | reverse complement strand
GGGAGCCAGCGCAGCAACGGGGCGGCGAGGCGCTCGCCGAGACGAAATTCGTGCCGCGCGCCAAGCAGCAGCGACGGGCGGGCGATGGTCAGTTGCGGCCAGTCCATGGCTTTCAGCGCCTCTTCGGTCTCGCCTTTGATGCGGTTGTAGAACACCTTTGATCCGGGGTTGGCACCGAGGGCGCTGATCACCACCAGATGGCGTGCGCCCAGCTCGCGAGCGCGACGAGCGAAGGCCAGTACCAAGTCATGATCGACGGCACGGAAGGCTTCCTGCGAGCCGGCCTGCTTGATGGTGCTGCCCAGGCAGCAGAAAGCGGTATCGACCTGGCCGGACAACTGCGGCAGCAGCGCTTGCAAGTCGCCCACCGGGTTTTCCAGATGCGGGTGGGCGGCCAGGGGGCGGCGGGTAGGCGCCAGCACGCGGGCGACCGTCGGCTCGCTGAGCAGGCGGTCGAGCAGGTGTTCACCGGTAAGCCCAGTGGCGCCAGCGAGAAGGATGTGCTGCGGGGTCAGGTACATGCGGTTGTCTCTTGTCCGTTACAGTTCAGCTTAGTCCTTTGCCGGACCACTGGCCATGGCACTGAGCGCTCGCTCGGCCTGGCTCTGGCGCAGGTTGCGCCAGTGCTGGAGTACGCCGCGTGGCGCCCAGATCTGCGGTTCGGAAGGTTCGAAGCCGTCGCTCTGCTCACGCTCGGCGACGCGTTCCTTGGCCAGCTCGAAGGCCCGCTCGAGGTTGTCGGTTTCGCCCAGCGCCTCGGCGAACAGGGCGCGGCCGAAGTAGGTGAAGTCGTTCTCTTCACTGCAGCCGAAGGACACCCGGTCGGCACGTGCGGCGGTCATCACCAGGGTCTTTTCGTCTTTCAGCGGCGGGATGAAGCCGCCGGAATAGCAGGCGGAGATCACCACCACCTTGTTGCGCTGCTTGAGTGGAGCGAGCAGGGCAGCCAGCTCGCTGGCGGGCAGGTCGGCCAGTTGCAGGCGCGGCTGGTCGAGATTGAGCTCGTGACGGCGCGAGCCGTGGCTGGTCAGATAGATGAAGATCAGGTCTTCTTCGCCACTGCGTTCGGCCAGCGCCTGCACCACGCGGGTGAGATTCTCGCGGGTGGCCAGTGGGCGGTCGGCAAGATGGTCGCGGTGGTTGATCAGGCTGATGCTGCCATGGGCGCCGAAGCGCTCGCGCATCAGCCGGCTGACGTAGTCGGCTTCGCGCATGAATACGCTTTGCTTGCCGTCGCCGGCCAGGGTCAGCGCATACAGCTCGCGCGCCGGGGTTGAGGCTGGAATCGCGGCGATAGCCTCATCGAGCAGGTGCCCTTGTTGCAGCAGACCCAGCTCGAGACTGTCGGGCAGCACCTGACCCTGTTCGTCACGGACCAGGCGGCCGCGTTGCCAGGTGCCGGACTGACGGCTGCCATCGGCCAGGGTCAGGGTGCCCACGCCACTGTAATCACCGCCTGAGAAATGGCCGCGGTAGGCGCTGCCATCGGGCAGGGTGAGCAGGCCTTCGCCTTCGTACTGCCAGTCGGCGAATTCGCCGAGGTAGCGGGTGCCGGCGCCATCGGTATATTCACCGGGGCCCTGCATCACGCCCTCGATGAACTCCCCGGCCCAGGTTTCGCCGCTGGCGCTCTGGTAGCGGCCCTTGCCGTGGAATTCATCATTCTGGAAACCGCCGCTGTAGTTGTCGCCATCGGCATTCTGGTAACTGCCCTGGCCGCTGAGCAGCCCTTGGGCGAACACGCCGCTGTACTGGTTGCCGTAGGCGTCGCTGCGCACGCCCTGGCCCTCTGGTTGACCGTTAACGAACTGGCCCTGGAAGCTGCTGCCGTCGGCCATCTCCAGTTTGCCCAGGCCATGGAAGCGGTCGTTGAGAAATTCACCCTGGTAGCGCTGGCCGCCCTGTTCGAGCAGGCCGACGCCGCTGAAGCGATTGCGTTCGAAACCGCCCTGGTAGCGACTGCCATCGCTGTAGGTCAGGGTACCCTGGCCATGGAACATGCCTTCGTGGAAGTCGCCCAGATAGTGCTCACCCCCCGGGCCTTGCCATTCGCCGCTGCCTTCGAGCATGCCGTCCTTGAACTGACCAACGAACCAGCTGCCATTGCGGTAGTCCAGGCGCCCCGGCCCCTGCAACAGACCCTCGACTATCTTGCCGCGATACTGGCCACCATCTGGCAGGGTGGCATTGGCCGGCAGCAGCGGGCGTGCTTCGTCGCAACCGGCAAGCAGCAGAGACAGGCAAAGAGGCAGCAAGCGCATGGCAAGGGGATTCATGAGGGACGTCCAGGTCGGTGCTTTGTCCGCAGTATGCCGCAAGCCTGGACGCTTGCGTTGCCGAGTCGCACGCTTTGCTGATGTGAGAACGCTCCCGTTCCGGCGGATGACACCGGAAACGGGAACAGGCAGGGGTCAGACGAAACAGAGGGTCAAGGGTTCGGCAATATAGGCCGGCTTCTCCTGGCCTTCGATCTCCAGTACGGCGCGGGCCTTGAGCAGCCACTGGCCGGGATTCTTCTCGCTGGCGTCGGTCAGGGTGACCACCAGGCGCACCTTGGAGTCGACCTTGACCGGCTGGATGAAACGCACGCTGTCGAGACCGTAGTTCACCGCCATCTTCAGGCCCTGCGGCATGATCATGATCTTTTCCATCAGCATCGGCACCAGCGATAACGACAGGAAACCGTGGGCGATGGTGGTGCCGAAGGGGGTCAGCTTGGCCTTTTCCGGGTCGACATGGATGAACTGATGGTCGCCGGTGCACTCGGCGAACTGATTGATGCGCTGCTGGTCGATGGTCAGCCACTCGGACTTGCCAAGTTCCTTGCCAACATAGTCCTTGAGCTCTGCTACGGGTACGAACGGCATAGTTCCTCCTTGAGGACGCGGGTGTTTTTCTTGTGTGCGTGAAACCGTTGCGGCCTAGATCATCACGGGGCCGGCAGCGGGTCAAGCCTGCCTTGGCGTAATGAATGACGCGGCATAGGCCAGCCTGACGAAGCAATACAGAGGCCAGCGCGCCTATAATGGCTGACATGCCTCAATAGATGCCCGGAATCCCCTCTAGTAGGCCGCTGAAAAACTACCTGTGTTGTCATTGCTGCGTTAAAAACAGGCTCAAAATTCTCATTTACAGCTCGTAAACTCCGCTTTTTCGCCTGTTTTTGCGGGGCCGCCACCGGTATTGCACTGACTGCCTCGCCTACGTTTTTCAGCGGCCTACTCGCGAGCGGAAATACGGCCATCGCTCGTCTTCTGGAGACCTCAAACATGCTGCTTCGCGGCCTTTCCTGGCTGGTGCTGTGCCAGTTGCTGGGTACCGTTCTCAACGTCCTGCTGTTACCGATGTTGCCAGGGCCGATCATCGGCATGCTGCTGTTGTTCGTTTTTCTCATGCTGCGCGGCGAGGTGGGCGAGCCGCTGAGCGTTGCGTCCAGCAGCCTGCTCAAATACCTGCCGCTGATTCTGGTGCCGCCCGCCGTGGGCGTGATGGCCTATGCCAGCGATATCGCCGCCGATTTCTGGGCCGTGGTCGGCGCGCTGGTGCTGTCGCTGCTGGTATCGCTGGCCTTCGCCGGCTGGCTGATGCAGAAACTGATCGAGCGCCAGCAGCGCCGGGAGGATGTATGAGTCCCGATTGGCAGAACGCCTGGCAGGCGCTGACCCATCACCCGCTGTTTGGCATCGGCATCACCCTGGGCGCCTATCAGTTGGCCATGGCCGCCTACGAGCGCACCCGCTGGGTGTTCCTGCAGCCGGTGTTGGTGTCGATGCTCACGGTTATTGGCATCCTGCTGCTGTGCGGTCTGAGTTTTGCCGAATACCGGAGCAGCGTTGCAGCGCTGACCCTGCTGCTCGGCCCGGCCACCGTGGCCCTGGCGGTGCCGCTGTATCTCAACCTGCGGCGGATTCGTCAGCTGTTCTGGCCGATCATCCTGACCTTGCTGGTTGCTGGTACCTTCGCCACCGTTCTTGGGGCGGGGCTGGCCTGGTTGTTCGGTGCCGAGCGGCTGATGCTGATGAGCATGGCGCCCAAGTCGGTGACTTCGCCGATCGCCATGCTGGTGGCTGATCAGATCGGCGGTATCGCGGCGCTGGCGGCGGTGTTCGTGATGATCACCGGGGTTATCGGCGCTATCGTCGGGCCGTCCATTCTGCGTCTGTGCAGGGTTCATCATCCGGCAGCGCAGGGCATGGCGCTGGGCATCACCGCGCATGCCGTGGGTACGGCGCGAGCGCTGCAGGAGAGCGATGAGTGCGGTGCCTTCGCGGCATTGGCGATGAGTCTGATGGGGGTGATTACCGCCGTGCTGTTGCCTCTGGCGATTGTCCTGTTGCTGTGAGAGCCTCCCCCGATGATCACTGATGCCCTGGTACCCCTGCATTGATAACAGGCTGTTAAACCATGAATCTGCCGCTGTTCCCGCTCAATACCGTACTGTTTCCCGGTTGCGTACTCGACCTGCAGATATTCGAGGCGCGCTACCTGGACATGATCAGCCGCTGCATGAAACAGGGCAGTGGTTTCGGTGTGGTGTGCATCGTCGAGGGCGCTGAAGTGGGCGCAGCTGCCAGTAGTTTTGCAGCCATTGGCTGCGAGGCCCTGGTGCGCGACTTTCAGCAGCGTACCAACGGCTTGCTGGGTATTCGCGTCGAAGGTGGGCGGCGTTTTCGTGTCGAGCGCGCCCAGGTTCTGCCTGACCAGCTGACCGTCGCCGAGGTGCAGTGGCTTGATGAACAGCCAGACAGCCCGCTACAGGCCGAGCACGCCGATCTGGCCGCCCTGCACGCTGCCCTGGCCGAGCATCCGCTGGTGGCGGGGCTGGCCATGGAAGGCGTGGTCGCCGGTCAGCAGCAACTGGCCAATCAGCTGGCCTATCTGTTGCCACTGGAGCCGGCGCAGAAACTGCAGCTGCTACAACTGGATGACCCGGAACTGCGCCTGAGCCAGTTGCAGGCCATGGTGGAGCACCTGCAGGGCGATGCCTCATAGGGGGGGGCGCCGTACACCCCTCGATGCGTGAGTGACCCGGCGACGCTCCAGGCTTCAATAGCTGTAGCGTAACTGAGTCGCCGACAGCTCCCAGGTGACCATGGCGCAAAACAGCGCAGCGCAGGCCGGAATCACCAACCACCACACCTTCGCCGGCAACGGCTGCATCGGCGCTGCGCGCTGAATCAGGGCCAGGCTGAGCGCACAACTGGTCGCCGCCACCAGGGCACCGGCGATGATGTCGCTGGGCCAGTGCACCCCCAGGTACACCCGCGACAGGGCGATGGTCAGGGCTGGCAGGCTCGCCACCAGCAGCCAAGTCAGGCGTGTGCGCGCCGCGCTGCCACGACCGGCCAGCACACCCAGGGCCAGGAAGAAGGCGAATGCCGCAGAGCTGTGTCCGCTCGGCAGGCTGTAGCTTTCCAGCGGCTGCAGCAGGACATCCGGGCGTGAACGGGCCAGTAGGTTCTTCAGCACCGTGGTTGCGGTGGAGGCGAGCAACAGGGCGCCAGCGACGAACAGTCCGGCCTGCCACCGACGTGCGGCGAACAGCAGCGCCACCAGCAGGACGCCGGTGGCGAACTGGATATGGAAGTCTCCGAAGCGCGTGATAAACACCGCGATGGGATCGAAGGCGGTGCTGCGCTCGTCCTGCACCAGCGTCATCAGGCCCTGGTCGAGGCTGTCCAGGCGCGGGAAGCCGATCAGCATGGCGGCCAGGGCGATGGCGCCGAGCAGTGCGGCCAGGCTGGCGGCCCAGCGCCGTTCACGCAGGCTGGCCTGCATGATCAGCAGCAACATCACCGCCAGGACTGCGCTGACGATGCCGGCCGCACCCCAGAAACCTTCTGGTAGCGGCAGGCGCAAGGCGGCGCCGGTGGCCCAGCCGGGCAGCATGTAGGCCACTGCCCAGCCGGCGGCAGCCAGCAGGCTGACCAGGGCGAAGCGCACGGCCGGCATGTCCAGCATACCGGCGACCAATGGCAGCATCGGCCGCAGCGGGCCGATGTAGCGGCCGACCAGCAGGCTGATCACGCCATAGCGCTGGAAGTAGTTCTCTGCGCCGGTCAACCATTCGGGATGGTCGCGCAGCACCGGCAGGCGCCGGATGCCCTGGTGGAAGCGGCGACCCAGCCCGTAGGAAATCGCGTCGCCGAGCAGGCCGCCGGTATAGGCGAGCAGCAGAGTCTGCCACAGCTCCAGGGCGCCATTGCCGGCCAACACGGCGAGGGTGAAAAGCACCACGGTGCCAGGGATGACGATGCCGGCCACTGCCAGGCACTCCAGGCAGGCGACCAGGAAAATGGCCAATGCCAGCCAGTGCGGGCTGCCTTGCAGCCAGGTGGTCATGCTGTCGAACCATTGCATCATGGTCGGGTAGGCTCCAGCGTGTGTAGTTGATAGTCGCGTCCTTCGACCTGTCCACGGCGCAAAGGGTTGCGCGTGCAGTGGCGGGCATAGCGGGCGTCGACGAAACGGTAGGGCAGGTGCTCGTCGCGGCCCTTGGGAATGCCCAGGCGCGCGCACTGGATGATCGCGTGCGGTCGTTCGTCGACATCCTCGACGAACAGCTGTTGTGGGTCGAAGCGGCGCGCATCCCAGTTCGGTACTTTCAGGCCCAGCGCTTTGCACAGCAGTGTCTGCCCGGCGCACAAACGTTCGGGGGCGCGGGGCTGGCCGAGGCTGCCTGGGTTGTTGCGTTGCATCGCCGCCAGGGCATCGGGGCCGCTGATGGCGTCGACCCAGGGATGCGCGGACTTGATCAGCACCGCGTTACCTGGCCCATGAGCACTGAAGTTCAGCGAATCGCCGCCGCGCGCGTAGTACATGTAGATATGCCCGCCATCGGCGAACAGTGCCTTGCGCTTCTCGGTGTAGCCGAGCGATGCGTGGCTGCCCTTGTCGACCAGGTAATAGGCCTCGGTCTCGATGATCCGTGCACTCAGCCACAGCGTGCCGACGCGATGGCGGATGACCTTGCCGAGCAACTCGCGGGCCAGCAACTGTGCATCGCGATCGAAGAAGGTATCGGGCAATGCCCTGGCGCCGGGCCAGGGCAAACTGAGTGTGGGTTCGGCAGGCTTCATCTGTCGTAAGGGGGGGGCTAGGTCTCGCGCGGCGAGCATAACAACAAGAAGCTTAAAAATGCCTGAACGTTCCAGCACCCTTGGTGCCGATGTTTGCCCATCGGTGCGCTACCCCGGTTAGGTCCGGCGTTGCCCAGCATTCATCACCTGGCGGACGAGCTGCCTACCGCTTGCCAGACGCCGCTGGGCGTGGCCTTGCGAGCCCGCTATAATCAGCCCCTTTTTCCAACTGCCAGACCTCCGCCGCCATGACCGAGTCCGTGCACGACTACATGACCCGCCTGGGCCAGGCCGCCCGCCAGGCCTCCAGGGTGCTCGCCCGTGCCAGCACCGCGCAGAAGAATCGCGCGCTGCAGGCCGCTGCCAATGCCCTCGACGCCGCTCGCGCCGAGCTGACCGCCGCCAACGAACTGGACCTGGCAGCCGCCCGCGCCAGCGGTCTGGAGCCGGCCATGGTCGATCGCCTGGCGCTGACGCCGAAGGTGATCGACAGCATGATCGAAGGCCTGCGCCAGGTGGCGACCTTGCCTGACCCGATCGGCGAGATTCAGGGTATGCGCTACCTGCCGTCCGGTATCCAGGTCGGCAAGATGCGTGTGCCGCTGGGCGTGATCGGCATCATCTACGAGTCGCGGCCGAACGTGACCATCGATGCGGCCAGCCTGTGCCTGAAGTCCGGCAACGCCACCATCCTGCGTGGCGGCTCCGAGGCCATTCATTCCAACCAGGCGATTGCCCGCTGCATCCAGCAGGGCCTGGCCGAAGCCGATCTGCCGGCAGCTGCCGTGCAGGTGGTGGAAACCACCGACCGCGCGGCTGTCGGTGAGCTGATCGCCATGCCGGAGTTCGTCGACGTGATCGTGCCGCGCGGTGGCAAGGGCCTGATCGAGCGCATCAGTCGCGACGCCAAGGTGCCGGTGATCAAGCACCTGGATGGCGTCTGCCACGTTTATATCGATATCGCTGCCGACCTCGACAAGGCCATTCGCGTTGCCGACAACGCCAAGACCCAGCGTTATTCGCCGTGCAACGCCATGGAAACCCTGCTGGTGCACCAGGCTATCGCCGCGCGTGTGCTGCCGCCGTTGGCCGCGATCTACCGCGATAAGGGCGTGGAGCTGCGTGGCGATGCCGCGACCCGCGAACTGCTCGGCAGCGATGTGCTGGAAGCGAGCGAGGACGACTGGTTCGCCGAGTATAACGCGCCGATCCTGGCGATTCGCATCGTCGACTCGCTGGATGCGGCCATCGAGCACATCAACCACTACGGCTCGCAGCACACCGATTCGATCATCACCGAGAACTTCAGCGATGCTCGGCGCTTCCTCACCGAGGTGGATTCCGCTTCGGTGATGGTCAATGCCTCGACCCGCTTTGCCGATGGTTTCGAGTACGGCCTGGGCGCGGAGATCGGTATCTCCACCGACAAGCTGCACGCCCGTGGCCCGGTTGGCCTGGAGGGGCTGACCAGCGAGAAGTACGTGGTCTTTGGCGATGGACACATTCGCACATAAATGAAACGGATCGGCGCCCGACGCATCGGCCTGCTCGGCGGTACCTTCAACCCGGTGCACATCGGGCATCTGCGTGCCGCACTGGAAGTGGCCGAGTTCATGGCGCTGGACCAACTGCGGCTGATTCCCAGCGCCAGGCCGCCGCATCGCGACACGCCGCAGGCAACAGCCGAGCAACGCTTGGCCATGGTTCAGCTGGCGGTGGCCGGCGAGCCGCGGCTGACGGTCGATGACCGCGAGCTGCGCCGTGACAAACCGTCTTATACGGTGGACACGCTGGAGTCTGTGCGCGCCGAGTTGGCAGCGGACGATCAGCTGTTTCTGCTGCTCGGCTGGGACGCTTTCTGCGGCTTGCCGAGTTGGCATCGCTGGCAGGAACTGCTTGAGCATTGCCACCTGTTGGTGCTGCAACGGCCGGATGCCGACAGCGAAGCGCCGGAGGCGCTGCGCGATCTGCTGGCCGCGCGCAGTGTCAGCGACCCGCTGAGCCTGCAGGGTGCTGGCGGGCAAATCAGTTTCATCTGGCAGACTCCGCTGGCGATTTCCGCCACGCAGATTCGCCATCTACTGGCAACCGACCGCTCGGCGCGATATCTGCTGCCGGATGCGGTACTGGCCTACATCCAGGCGCACGATCTGTACCGTGCGCCCAATGCTTGAAACGCCGCGCATGTGCGCCGGCGTCCATTACACGAGGCAAATGAGTCATTTATGAGCAAGCAGAACATGCCCAGCGAAGAGCTGGTCAAGATCGCCGTGGCGGCGCTGGAAGAAATCAAGGCGACCGACATCACCGTGATCGACGTCAAGGACAAGACCAGCATCACCGACTTCATGGTGATCGCCAGCGGTAGCTCCAGCCGTCAGGTCAAGTCGCTGGTGGAAAACGTGCTGGAAAAGGTCAAGGAGCAGGGCGTGCGCCCGATCGGTAGCGAAGGTCTGGACAGCGGCGAATGGGCCCTGCTCGACTTGGGCGACATCGTCGTGCACGTGATGCTGCCGACCGCGCGTCAGTTCTATGACCTCGAGCGCCTGTGGCAGGGCGCCGAGCAGAGCCGCGCTCAGCACAGCGCCGAGTAAGCGCAAGCCGTGCGGATCAAACTGATCGCCGTCGGTTCGCGCATGCCGCGCTGGGTCGAGGAGGGCTGGCAGGAGTACGTCAAGCGTCTGCCTGCAGAACTGCCGCTGGAGCTGGTGGAAATTCCCCTCAACACCCGCGGCAAGAATGCCGACGTTGCCCGCCTGATCCGTCAGGAGGGGGAGGCCATGCTGAGCAAGGTGCAGCCCGGCGAACGTATCGTCACGCTGGAGGTCCATGGCAAGCCGTGGAGCACCGAGCAGCTGGCGGCGGAGCTGGAGCGCTGGCGTCTCGATGCGCGCAACGTCAACCTCATGGTCGGTGGCCCGGAAGGGCTGGCGCCGGAGGTCTGTGCGCGCAGCGAACAACGCTGGTCGCTGTCGCCACTGACCCTGCCGCATCCGCTGGTGCGTATTCTGCTCGGCGAGCAGATCTACCGAGCCTGGACCGTGCTGTCCGGCCACCCGTATCACAAGTGATCACCTAGTCATGCCGCAGCCGATTCGCCTCAAGGATCACGAAAAGGACGCTCGCCTGGTCAAGCGCCGGGTGCTCGTCGGCGGGGTGGTGATCATCCTGCTGACGTGCGTGCTGATCATGCGCATGTACTACCTGCAGGTCGTGCAGTACGAGCATCACAGCACCCTGGCGGAAAACAATCGCATCCACGTGCAGCCGCTGCCGCCGACCCGTGGGCTGATCTTCGACCGCAATGGGGTGATCATCGCCGACAACCGTCCCAGCTTCAGCCTGACCGTAACCCGCGAGCGCGCCGGTGACTGGTTGAGCGTGCTCGATACGGTAGTCGAGGTGCTCGAGCTTTCCGAGGATGAGCGCGTGCTGTTCGAGCGCCGCGTGCGCCAGGGGTGGCGTCCGTTCGAGCCGGTACCGATCCTGTTCGAGCTGTCCGAAGAGCAGATCGCTCGTATTGCGGTCAACCAGTTCCGCCTGCCGGGCGTCGAGGTCGCCGCGCAGCTGGTGCGGCATTACCCGCAGCAGGAACACTTCGCTCATTCGGTCGGCTACGTCGGGCGCATCAACGAGCAGGAGCTCAAGCGTCTGGATCCGACCGATTACGCCGGTACCCACCATATTGGCAAGACCGGTATCGAGCGTTTCTACGAGGACGAGTTGCACGGCGAAGTCGGCTACGAAGAGGTCGAGACCAATGCGCGTGGTCGCGTGCTGCGGGTGCTCAAGCGCGTCGATCCGAAACCGGGCAAGGACATCGTGCTCAGCCTCGATGTACAGCTGCAGGAGGCGGCCGAGAACGCCCTGGGTGGTCGACGTGGAGCAGTGGTGGCTATCGACCCGAATAATGGTGAAGTGCTGGCGATGGTCAGTCAGCCCAGCTTCGACCCCAATCCCTTCGTCACCGGTATCAGCTTCAAGGCCTATGGCGAGCTGCGCGACTCCATCGATCAGCCGCTGTATAACCGGGTGCTGCGCGGCCTCTATCCACCAGGCTCGACCATCAAACCGATGGTTGCTGTGGCCGGTCTCGATGCAGGGGTGGTCACTCCCACTTCGCGGGTGTTCGACCCCGGTTTCTATCAGTTGCCCAATCACAGCCACAAATACCGTAACTGGAACCGCACCGGTGACGGCTGGGTCGATCTCAACCTGGCCATCGCCCGCTCCAATGACACCTATTTCTATGATCTGGCGCACAAGATGGGCGTTGATCGCATGCACGATTACATGAGCCGCTTCGGCCTCGGGCAGCGCGTGGCGCTGGACATGTTCGAGGAAACCGCCGGCCTGATGCCTTCGCGTGACTGGAAGCGGGCACGTTATCGTCAGCCCTGGTACCCGGGCGAGACGCTGATTCTCGGCATTGGCCAGGGCTACATGCAGACCACGCCGCTGCAGTTGGCGCAGGCCACCGTGCTGATGGCCACGCGCGGCAAGTGGATTCGTCCGCACCTGGCCAAGAGCGTCGACGGCCGCCTGCCTGCTGACCCCAATCCGATGCCCGATATCGTCCTGCGTGATCCGAAATTCTGGGATTACGGCATTCACGGCATGGAAGAGGTATTGCACGGCCCTCGCGGTACCGCGCGCAAGGTCGGTGACAGTTCGGTCTACCGCATCGCGGGCAAGAGCGGTACGGCGCAGGTGGTGGCGATCAAGCAGGGTGAGAAGTACGACCGCAACAAGGTGCAGGAGCGCCATCGTGACCACGCCCTGTTCATTGGTTTTGCGCCGGCGCAGAAGCCGCAGATCGCCGTAGCGGTCATGGTGGAAAACGGCGAGTCAGGCTCTGGCGTCGCCGCCCCGGTGGTCAAGCAGGTGATGGACGCCTGGCTGCTGGATAAAGAGACCGGTCAGCTCAAAGCCGAATTCGCCTTGCCCCAGACTGCCGAGGTCAGCCAGCGATGATCAGCAATTTCGACCGCACCCTGTCCGACGAGGACGTACTGCGTCGTCGCGCCAGTCTGTTGCAGCGCATGCATATCGATGGCTGGTTGCTGTTGCTGCTGCTGATTCTGGGCACTGGCAGTCTGTTCATTCTTTATTCGGCCAGTGGCAAGAACGTCGACCTGCTGCTCAAGCAAGCCTCGTCTTTCGGCATAGGCATGCTCGCGGTGGTGGTGATCGCCCAGTTCGACCCGCGCTTTATGGCGCGCTGGGTGCCTCTGGCCTATCTGGCGGGTGTCGCCTTGCTGATAGTGGTGGAGGTGATGGGCCACACCGCGATGGGGGCGACACGCTGGATCAATATTCCCGGGGTGATCCGTTTCCAGCCTTCGGAGCTGATGAAGATCATCATGCCGATGACCATTGCCTGGTACCTGTCACGGTATAACCTGCCGCCACGCTTCAAGCACATTGTCATCAGCCTGGCGATGATCGGTATTCCCTTCGTGCTGATCGTCAAACAGCCGGACCTGGGGACTTCGCTGCTGATTCTCGCCTCGGGCGCCTTCGTGGTGTTCATGGCTGGCCTGCAGTGGCGCTGGATCATTGGTGCCGCCGCCGCTGTGGTACCGATTGCGGTGGGCATGTGGTACTTCGTCATGCATGACTACCAGAAGCGCCGTGTGTTGACCTTCCTCAACCCGGAGAGCGATCCGCTGGGGTCGGGTTGGAACATCATCCAGTCCAAGGCGGCCATCGGTTCTGGTGGTGTATTGGGCAAGGGCTGGTTACTGGGTACCCAGTCGCACCTGGATTTTTTGCCGGAAAGCCATACGGACTTTATCATTGCCGTGCTCGCGGAGGAGTTCGGCCTGGTCGGCGTCTGTCTGTTGTTGCTGCTCTATCTGCTGCTGCTGGCGCGTGGCCTGGTGATTACCGCCCAGGCGCAGACGTTGTTCGGCAAGCTGCTGGCCGGGGCGCTGACCATGACCTTCTTCGTCTACGTATTCGTCAACATCGGCATGGTCAGCGGGCTGCTGCCGGTGGTTGGGGTGCCGCTGCCCTTCATTAGTTATGGCGGAACCCATCTGGTCACGCTGTTGTCAGGCTTCGGGATATTGATGGCGATCCACACCCACAGAAAGTGGATCGCTCAGGTTTGATTTGGGGGTTTTTAGTTAATGCATTCTCTGCGTAGTTGGGCTGCTCGTACGCTCATTGGAGTCGGTATCGCCGGCGCGCTTGGTACTGGTGCACAGGCGCTGGCGGCCGATTACGACGGCTCGCCGCAGGTGGCCGAGTTCGTCGAGGAAATGACCCGCGACTATGGCTTCGCCAGCGAGCAACTGGTCAGTCTGTTCGCCGAGGTCGAGCGCAAGCAGGCAATCCTCGATGCCATTTCGCGCCCGGCGGAGAAGGTCAAACCCTGGAAGGAATACCGGCCGATCTTCATTACCGACAAGCGCATCGCCCAGGGCGTGGACTTCTGGAGCAAGAACCAGGCTGCGCTGGAAAAGGCCGAGGCCGAGTACGGTGTGCCGGCGCAGTTCATCGTCGCCATCATCGGCGTGGAAACCTTCTACGGTGGCAACACCGGCAGTTGGCGGGTGATGGACGCGCTGTCCACGCTGGCCTTCGACTACCCGCCGCGCGCGCCGTTCTTCCGCAAGGAACTGCGCGAATTTCTGCTGCTGACCCGTGAGGAGCAGGTCGACCCGATCACCCTCAAGGGGTCTTATGCCGGTGCCATGGGCTTGCCACAGTTCATGCCGAGCAGTTTCCGTGCTTACGCCGTGGACTTCGATGGCGACGGCCATATCAACATCTGGAGCAACCCGACCGATGCCATCGGCAGTGTTGCCAGCTATTTCAAGCGCCACGGCTGGCAGGCCGGCGGTCAGGTCGCCAGTCGCGTCGAGGCCAGTGGCGCTCGCGTCGACGAAGGCCTGACCCAGGGGCTGGACCCGGTGAAGAGCGTCGCCGAGCTGCGCGCGCTGGGCTGGAACAGCCAGGACAAACTGGCAGAAGACCTGCCGGTCACCGCGTTTCGTCTGGAAGGCGCACAAGGCGACGAATACTGGTTTGGCTTGCCCAACTTCTACACCATCACCCGCTACAATCGCAGCGTGATGTATGCCATGGCGGTCAACCAACTGGCCGAACTGCTGGTCGAAGCGCGGGGTAATCGATGAGTGCGTCCAAACTGCTGCCGCTGGCAGCCTGCGTCACTGCAGCGCTGTTGCTGGCGAGCTGTTCTTCCAAGCGTGCACCGCAGCCTGCGGTGGTGCCCGGTCAGTCGGCTGGTATTTCCGGCCCGGATGATTTCAATCGACCGCACAAGGATGGCGCGCCCTGGTGGGACGTCGACGTCTCGAAGATCCAGGACGCCATCCCCATGCCCCATTACGGGCCGGTCAAGGCCAGCCCCTATGTGGTGTTCGGCAAACAGTACTACCCGATTCAGGACGCCCGTCGCTACCAGGCGGTCGGTCCGGCTTCCTGGTATGGCACCAAGTTTCATGGTCAGGCCACTGCCAACGGCGAGACCTACGACCTGTACGGCATGACCGCAGCACACAAGACGCTGCCGCTGCCCAGTTACGTGCGTGTGACCAACCTGGAGAACGGCAAGGTCGTGATCCTGCGGGTCAACGACCGTGGGCCGTTCTACTCCGACCGCATCATCGACCTGTCCTTCGCTGCGGCGAAGAAGCTCGGCTATGCCGAGAAAGGTACCGCACGGGTCAAGGTCGAAGGTATCGATCCGCATGAGTGGTGGGCGCAGCAGGGCCGTCCGGTGCCGCTGGTGCTGGCCAACAATCAGCCGGCCAAGGCTGCCGTTGCCCAGCCCGTCGCGCAGCCTGTGTCGCAGCCTGTCGAGCACTATTCGCCGCCGCCGACGCAGCACGCCGCTGCGGTGGTGCCGGTGCAGATCGACGCAAAAAAAAACGATTCACTCGGAGCCTCTGGCCTGTATCTCCAGGTGGGAGCCTTCGCCAATCCGGACGCTGCGGAGCTGCTCAAGTCCAAGCTGAGCCAGACCAGCAGTGTGCCGGTGTTCATCAGCTCAGTGGTGCGCGACCAGCAGATTCTGCATCGGGTGCGCATGGGGCCGATCAGCAACCAGGGCGAGGCTGAGCAACTGCAGAGCAGCGTGCGCCTGGCCAATCTGGGGCAGCCCACGCTGGTACGTGCCGACTGATGGCAACTTAACCGGCGTTTGCCGGACTAAATCCGAGGCTCGCCGTTCGCGGCGAGCTGTCCGATGACCCACCTGGGTCGCTAAACCCAAGCAAGAAATCTCGAGAGACGGATGAACATCACCAGCTTCGCGCAACGTGCCTTCCTTTTCCTGGGCCTGCTGAGCGCTCCGCTCGCCTGGTCCAGCCAGCAAGTGGTCCCCGCGCCCCCGCAATTGGCGGCGACTTCCTATGTCCTGATGGATGCCGCCAGCGGCCAGGTCCTGGTGGAGAGCAACGGCGATCAGCGTCTGCCGCCGGCCAGCCTGACCAAGCTGATGACCGCCTATATCGCGACTCTGGAGATCAACCGGGGCCAGATCAAGGAAAGCGACATGGTCCGCGTCAGCGAAAAGGCCTGGCGCAAGGGCGGCTCGAAGATGTTCATCGAGGTGGGCAAGGAAGTCTCGGTGGATGACCTGCTGCACGGCATCATCATTCAGTCCGGCAACGATGCCAGTATTGCCATCGCCGAGCACATCGCCGGTAGTGAAGATGCCTTCGCCGACATGATGAACACCCATGCCCAGCGTCTTGGCATGAGCAATTCGCACTTCATGAACTCCACCGGCTGGCCGGACCCGGAGCACTACTCCTCGGCCCATGACATGGCCAAACTGGCCCGCGCGATCATCTACGAAGATCAGGCCCACTACGATATCTACAAGCAGAAGGAATTCTTCTGGAACGGCATCAAGCAGCCCAACCGCAATCTGCTGTTGTGGCGCGACAATACGGTCGATGGCCTGAAAACCGGTCACACCGAGGAAGCGGGCTACTGCCTGGTGGCTTCCGCCGTGCGTGACGGCCAGCGTCTGATTGCGGCGGTGTTCGGTACCGTCAGTGAACAGGCCCGTGCTGCCGAAGTGCAGAAGCTGCTGACCTATGGTTTCCGTTTCTTCGAAAGCCGCACCTTCTATCAGAAAGGCGCCGAGCTGGCTCAGGCCACTGTCTGGAAAGGCACTGCGCATCAGGTCAAGGCCGGCCTCGCCGAAGACCTGACCCTGACCATGCCCAAGGGCCAACTGGAAAAACTGCAGGCCAGCATGACCCTCAACCCGCAACTGATCGCACCGATCCAGCAGGGCGATGTGATCGGCAAGGTCGAAGTCAAATTGGGTGACGAGGTGGTGCGCAGCACTGACCTGGTCGCGCTGGAATCGGTTGAAGAGGGCGGCCTGCTGCGTCGTCTGTGGGATAGCATTCGGATGTTCTTCTTCGGCCTGTTCAACTGACAGCCGCCTCTGAAAGCGACCGGCGTTGTCGTCATGGCGTTGAAACAGGCTGCAGCAATGCCCATTTACATGCTGTAAGCCGCGCTTCTTCGCCTGACTGCTCCGTCTGCGCTTTAGAGGCTCACCGATTTAGCCAGCCGCTCCAACCCGGGGCGGCCCTTTCTGGACGGGCCACAAGCCCGCTGATGCCATGACCGATAGCGACGTTCAACCGCCAAAAATCGAATTCCCCTGCGAGCGTTACCCGATCAAGGTTATCGGCACCGCTGGTGAGGGTTTCTCCGACCTGGTGATCGAAGTGATCCAGCGCCACGTTCCCGATCTGGATACCTCCACGCTGGTGATGCGTGACAGTCGCAACGGTAACTTTCTTTCCGTTCAGGTGCTGATCACTGCCACTGGTGTCGAGCAATTGCAGGCGATTCACGTCGACCTGCGTGCCACCGGTCGCGTGCATATGGTGCTGTGATAGCCATGCCCGAGCTTGTCGTCCGTCATCTCGGGCTGGTCGACTACCAGCCTACGCTGGAGGCCATGCGCGAGTTGACCCGTGAGCGCGATGCGCAGACCCCGGACGAAATCTGGTTGCTGCAGCATCCCAAGGTGTTCACTCAGGGCCAGGCTGGCAAGGCCGAGCATGTGCTCGCTGCCGGCGATATTCCGGTGATTCAGGTCGAGCGCGGCGGGCAGGTGACCTATCACGGCCCTGGTCAGCTGGTGGCCTATCTGATGCTCGATCTGCGTCGCCTTGACCTTGGTGTGCGTGAACTGGTCACCGCCATGGAGCAAAGCCTGGTGGAGCTGTTGGCCAGCTATGGCATCGAGGCTGCGCCCAAGGCGGATGCGCCCGGTGTATACGTGGCAGGTGACAAGATCGCCTCGCTGGGGCTGCGCGTCAGCCGTGGCTGCTCCTTCCATGGCCTGGCGCTGAACGTCGATATGGACATGTCGCCTTTCCTGCGCATCAACCCATGTGGCTACGCGGGGCTGAAGATGGTGCAGATGCGTGACCTGCTGCAAGCGCCGCCCGTGTTCGACGAGGTGTCGCGACGTCTGGAACAGGCGCTGCGTGCCCGTCTGGGTTACGCGTAGCCACGCATACTTACTGACAGTAACGAAAAAGGGACGCCGAGGCGTCCCTTTCGTTTTCCCTGAGGATCTGTCTCAGTTCAGATTCAACGCCGGAATCAGGCTGGCGTTGACCTCCTGGCCGGGCACCGGAACCGGAGCGGCGAGACCCAGATTGTTCTTCTCGAACACGCGGTCGGCGCGGTAGCTGGAACGCACCAGCGGGCCAGCGGCGACTTCCATGAAGCCTTTCTCCAGGCCGATGTCGCGCAGGCGGTTGAATTCTTCAGGGCTGACCCAGCGTTGCACCTTGAGGTGGTTGCGCGTGGGTTGCAGGTACTGGCCGAGAGTGAGGATGTCCACGCCGATGGCGCGCAGGTCATCCATGGTCTCGAGGATTTCCTCGTCGGTTTCACCCAGGCCGAGCATCAGGCTGGTCTTGGTCAGTACGTCCGGACGATGCTTCTTGGCGTGCTCGAGCACCTTGAGGGTCTTCTCGTAGCCGGCGCGTGGATCGCGAACCACATAGGTGAGACGTTTGACCGTCTCGACGTTCTGCGCGAAGACTTCGAGACCGGAGTCGACCACGCGCTCGATGGCCTGATGATCGCCATCGAAATCCGGGGTCAGGGCTTCGACCACCACCTGCGGGGTGTTTTCCTTGATCGCTCGCACGCAGGCTGCATAGTGGCTGGCGCCGCCATCTTCGAGGTCGTCACGGTCCACCGAGGTCAGCACGATGTAACGCAGGGCCATCAGCTCCACCGACTTGGCGGTGTTCTGCGGCTCTTCCAGGTCCAGCCAGCCATTGGGGTTGCCGGTGTCCACGGCGCAGAAGCGGCAGGCGCGGGTACACACCGAGCCCATCAGCATGATGGTGGCCGTGCCGTTGGACCAGCATTCGCCCATGTTCGGGCAGTGCGATTCCTGGCAGACGGTACTCAGGCGGTGTTCGCCGACGTTGCGCTTGACCGCCTCGAAACGGCTACCGCCAGGAGCCTTGACCCGCAGCCACTTGGGCTTGGGTTCGAAAACCTGGGGTTCGGCCGAGGCGCGGCGCTTCTGACCATCCTTGATCGCGGTGATGCCTTGGGCGGTGCGAAATTTTTCGCCGCTGGCGACGGATTTGGGCGAGGAGGTGTCGGACATCGGAAATCTGGGCTCCGGTAGAGGCTCCGTGGGCAGGTGGCTTTTGGCCGCCGGCCAGTCTATCACAGAAGGTGTATGCAGACGCTGAGGTCGCCTGTCGACAAAACACCGCCAAGGCGTTTTTGGGGGCGGTGCTGTGACCGGTCGGCAAGGCGCTTGCCGATGATGGCAAGCCCCCCTGAGGTGTCAGTGCTGGATTCAGCGTGTGCGCAGCTGTTGCAGCAGTTGGGTGTTGGGGTAGCCATCGGCTGGCCAGTTCAACTGCAGTTGCAGGGCGCGAATGGCCTTGCGCGTATTGGCGCCGATGATGCCGTCGGCCGGGCCTGGGTCGAAGCCGGCCTGGGCCAGCAGTTCCTGCAGTTCGACACGTTCACTACGCCCCAGCTGACGCTCACCCCGGGGCCATTGCCCCTTGATCTCGGTGGTGCGTAGCAGGTTGTCGGCGAGCAGGCCGATGGCCAGCGCGTAGGACGTGGAATTGTTGTACTTGAGGATGCTGCGGAAGTTATCCAACAAGAGGAAGGCCGGGCCTTGGTGCCCGGCAGGCAGCTGCAGGCTGGCGCGGGAGCTCGCCGCTGCACCTGTCGGTGCCAGCGGCCTTACGCCGAGCTCTGCCCATTCGGCCAGCGTACGGCGCTGATCCGGGTCGGCCAGGGCGTAGTCGAAGCCGCTTGGCAGGTTCACTTCGAAGCCCCACGGCTGGCCACGCTGCCAGCCGGATGCCTGCAGATAGTGGGCGGCCGAGGCCAGAGCGTCGGCCTGGGAGTTCCACAGATCGCGCTTGCCGTCGCCGTCGAAGTCGACCGCATGCTGGTTGTAGGTGGTGGGCATGAACTGGGTCTGGCCCATGGCGCCGGCCCAGGAACCGATCATGCGTTCGCTGGGCACATCGCCGTTCTGCAGGATTTGCAGGGCGGCCAGCAACTGAGCACGCCAGAAGCCCTGGCGGCGACCGTCATAGGCCAGGGTGGCGAGGGAGCGGATTACGCTGTGGCTACCGATGTTGTTGCCGAAGTTGCTCTCCAGGCCCCAGATGGCCACCAGGATCTGCGCTTCGACGCCATATTGCTGCTCGATGCGTTGCAGCATTGCGTTGTGCTGGGCCAGCAATACTCGGCCGCGGCCGATGCGGCTGGAGGAGACGGCACCGTCGAGATATTCCCACACCGGGCGAGTGAACTCGGGCTGACTGCTGTCTGCCTTGAGCACCGCAGGGTCAGGGGTGACGCCAGCGAATACGCGATCGAACAGCGCCGCGTCGATGCCGGCGGCAATCGCTTCGCTACGCATGGCCTGACGCCAGTCGGCGAAACTGGGCAAGGTTGTTTCGGTTGCAGTCTGGACCGCTGCAGGGGCTGTGGCGGTAGGCAGATTTTCCGCCGGGGCCTGGGCGCAGGCCGCCAGCAGCAGAAGAGGAAGCAGAGCCAGGACGCGACGAGGAAGCTGGTGTGGCATGTCTATCTCAGGACGTTTAAGCAGGCGCTTACCTTAGCATGCTCGGGCAACAGGCAGGGCCATCAGTGAGACAACATAGCCCATAAAGCAAGAAGCCTCCCAATTGTGGGAGGCTTCGCGGCGGTAGCTGCCTTTACCTTTCTGTGGTCGTTCCTGGCGGGAGCGAAACAGTGGCTGGGCGACGATGGATTTGGCCTTGTTCGGCCGTTTGCCGGTTTTCTTGCTCATGGCATTTCCTCATGCAGACTGGCCTGCGCCTATGCAGGCGGCGAGGACTATGCGCCGCTGTACAGAAAATGTCCAGGCGGGGGCGTAGGGCGGGTGCAACCCGCCATCATCGGGTGGCGGGTTGCAC
>JBLUOL010000089.1:0-20625 GCA_048065775.1 Pseudomonas sp. GW6 | reverse complement strand
GGCGCTCGCACTGCTGCAACACGCTGCGGGCCTGCTCCAGCAGCGCCGCGCCTGCCTCGGTCAGCTGTGGCTGGCGACCGCTGTTGCGTTCGAAGAGGGTGACGCCGAGATCGCTTTCGAGCAGGGCGATGGCGGTGCTGACCGCCGATTGCGCGCGTCCGGTCTGCCGAGCTGCAGCGGAAAAGGATCGGCTCTCGGCGCTACGGACGAACAGTTGCAGTTGATCGAGATTCCAGTTCATGGCTGACCTATCAAAAATGCAGATAGGTAATGACTTTATCCCATCATGGAAGAACTTAGAATTGCGCTCATCTTTCAGGAGTCGCCATCATGCCCGGATATCTCTATCTCGCCATTGCCATCGCCGCCGAAGTGGTCGCCACCACCTCGATGAAAGCTATCGACGGCTTCAACAAACCCTTGCCGCTGTTGCTGGTGGTGGGCGGCTACGGCATCGCCTTCTGGATGCTGACGCTGGTGGTGCGCACCATTCCTGTGGGCGTTGCCTACGCCATCTGGGCGGGTCTGGGCATCGTCCTGGTGAGCATCGCGGCGATGTTCATCTATCAGCAGAAACTCGATTTGCCGGCCGTGCTTGGCATGGGCCTGATCGTCAGTGGCGTGGTGGTGATCCAGTTGTTTTCCAGTTCCACCGGCCATTGAAGCGGGGCGTCAGGGTTACGTTTGCGTCCTGAAGCTTGCCGCGTGTAGCGGCCCCGAGGGTTATACTGCGCGCCTGTTTTTCTGCGAGGCGCGTTCATGTCCCAAGCTCTCAGCACCGATGTCCTGATCGTCGGCGGCGGTATTGCCGGCCTCTGGCTCAATGCGCGCCTGCGTCAGCAGGGCTTCGCCACCGTTCTGGTGGAGCGCGGCAGCCTGGGCGGTGGGCAGAGCCTGAAGTCACAGGGCATCATCCATGGCGGCGCCAAATACGCCCTGCATGGCGCGCTGACCGGTGCCTCCGAGGCCATAGCCGACATGCCGCGCCGCTGGCGCGAGGCGCTGGCCGGAAACGGCGAGCTGGATCTGTCCGGCGTACGCATTCTCTCCGACGCGCATTACCTGTGGTCCCCTGGCACCCTGGCCGGTAACCTCACCAGCTTCTTCGCCAGCAAGGCGGTGCGTGGCCGCGTCGATCAGGTCAAGGGCGAGCAATTGCCGCCTGCACTGCAGCATCCGAAATTCAAGGGCAAGGTCTATCGCCTGGCCGAGCTGGTGCTCGATGTACCGAGCCTGATCGCACGCCTGACTGAGCTCGCCGGTGATAGCCTGCTGGCTGCCGAGCGTATCGAACCGCTGCAGGAAAACGGTGAGTTGTGCGGGTTGATCGTCGACGGTCGTGAGATTCGTGCGCAGCGCGTGGTGCTTAGTGCTGGGGCCGGCAATGCCGAGTTGCTCGCCGCGCTGGGCATCGAGCAGCCCGCGCAGCAGTTGCGCCCGCTGCATATGGTGTTGGCCAAGGGCCCGGCACTGAAGCCGCTGTACGCGCACTGTCTCGGCGGTGGGCCGAAGCCGCGGGTCACCGTCACCGCCCATCCGGCCGCCGATGGCCAATGGGTCTGGTACCTCGGCGGCGATCTGGCCGAAGCCGATGGCGTCGCCCGCGACGAGGCGGCGCAGATTGAGGCCGCGAAAAAGGAGATGGCTTCGCTGCTGCCCTGGGTCGACCAGAGTCAGACGCGCTGGGCCACATTGCGCGTCGATCGCGCCGAACCCGCGCAGTCGGGTCTGGTGCGCCCTGATAACGCGTTTTTGGCCGAGCAACAGCGTCTGCTGGTGGGCTGGCCGACCAAACTGGCGCTGGCGCCGGACTTCGCCGACCGCGTACTGGCCGCCCTGCAACGGGACAAGGTACAGCCGGCTGGCCATGCTCCGTTGCCTGAGCTGCCGCGCCCCGCGCTGGGGCAGCCGGTATGGGAGGCACTGTTGCCATGAGCACCCTGCACGATCTGCATCGCCCGCTGGGCTCCACCGGCTTGCGCGTTTCGCCGCTGGGCCTGGGCACCGTCAAGCTCGGCCGTGATCAGGGCGTGAAGTACCCCAACGGTTTCACCATCCCTGACGATACGCAGGCCCTGGCCTTGCTGCGGCAGGCTCGCGAGCTGGGCATCAACCTGATCGATACCGCGCCGGCTTACGGCGTCAGCGAGCAACGCCTCGGTCCACTGCTGCGTGGCCAGCGCGATGAGTGGGTGATCGTCAGCAAGAGCGGCGAAGAATTCGAGCAGGGGCAGTCGCACTTCGACTTCTCGCCAGCGCATACGCGGCTGTCCGTCGAGCGCAGTCTCAAGCGCCTGGAGACCGATCGTATCGATCTGCTGCTGGTGCACTCCGACGGCAACGATCTTGCCGTGCTGCGCGAGACAGGTGTGTACGAGACGCTGGCCGAGCTCAAGCGTGAGGGCAAGATCCTCGGCTATGGTATTTCCGGTAAGACCGTCGAGGGTGGGCTGCTGGCGCTGGAACAAGGCGACTGCGCCATGGTCACCTATAACTTGAGTGAGCAGGGCGAGAAGCCGGTATTGGACTACGCTGCCAGTCATGCCAAGGGCATCCTGATCAAGAAGGCGCTGGCCAGCGGGCATGCCTGCCTGGCCGAGGGTGTCGACCCGGTGCGCGCCAGCTTCGAGCTGATCTTCGCGCATCCGGGCGTCAGCAGCGCCATCGTCGGCACCATCACGCCCGCGCACCTGGTGGCCAATGTCGCGACTGTGGCGGCGGTTTTACAGGGCATCCGCTGAGTCCCCGGTCACGTCCTCTTACAGCCTTGGGTTGTACTGGGTGGTCGGCTTGGGGCAGCCTTGAGCGGTTTTCGCTTCAACCTGACCCTCGCGTGAACGCTGGCTGCCGAGCCGCCTCACGCCCAGCCGGAACAAGGAGTCGAGATGCCGCGTACGCTGATCCGCAAGGACCCGAGTAACTTCAAGACCCTGCCGCTGTTCGTCGAAGCCGGCCCTGATGGGCTGAGCTACCAGAGCCTCGGGCAGCCGCTGAATTTCCAGCAGATGCTCGAACGCCGCCGTCCGGTCGAGGTGGCGGACAGCTCGCGGTTTTCCGTCGAGCTGGCCAACCTCGGCGTCTCGGTGCGTCTGACCCTGCGCCTGCATGGCCGTGATTACTGGTTGCTGGTGCGCCAGCGGCGGCCAGATCGTGGTGACACCGTGCTCAAGCTGATTTCCGGCTATGTGCCGGCGCACGAGTTGAATCTGCCGCTGCTTACCGCGGTTCAGGAAGTAGCCGAGGAATGCCTGCTGGAGTGTGCCGATGGCTGGCTGGGCGGGCGTTTCTCCGATACCTGGTTGCCCACGCCCTATCAGGGCGCGCTGCGTTATCGCGAGTCGAGTCACTTTCGCCTCAGCCCGCTGTCCGGCGCTGCGCGGCCCGTGCAGTGCGGCAACCTGACCTTGCTCGAGCGCCCGCGCGCCTATGTGCATCTGCCTACGGCATCCTTGCAGCTGGTCTACGACCTGAGCCTGGAGCTGCCGCGAGATGCCCGTCAGCTGAGTCTGTTCCACGTCGATGAATGTTTGGAAGACGGCCGCCTGGTGGCGCGTCTGGAGCGTCGCCGGCCGGACATCTATCTGCTGGCATTGCAGCGCGGCGTGCCCAGCGGTGGGCTGTTCACCTTGCGCAAGGGCGAGTTGCTGCCTGCCAGCACCCGAGGGGTGTGGCTGTCGGAGAGCTTTGCCGAACAGGATGGCTGGCTGGTACGTGACGAGCGGATTCGCTGGAAGGACTGGCTGCAGCGCTACGGTGTGAAACCCCCGCAGCGGCGAGCATTGGCCAGCGCGTAGGGCGGGTGTAACCCGCCGTTGGCCGTCTGGCGGGTTACACGCGCCCTACATGGGCTGCGCCGCTTTCACACTCGGCTGTCGCGCATGCGCGTCAGTTGCCGCTCCAGCAGCGCCGGATAAGGGTCGAGCAGGCGCTCCACGCAGCTGGCTCCTTCCGGGCTGGCAATCGGGCGGATGCGCGCACGCTGGCGGGCCAGGGCATCCTGGGCGACGCGTTGCTCGACCAGCAGCAGGTTGCGACTGTGTTGCGACAAGGCCAGGGCGTCCAGGGCGCTGTCGCTGAGCAGCAGGTCGGCTTGGCCCAGCTCTTCCAGATCACTGCCCAGGGTCAGCCCCAGTTGCAGTTGCAGGGTGATGCCGCTGTCGGCGACCTCGATCTGCAGGGCGTGGCCCAGAGCGCGCATCAGCTCGCCACAGCAGATCGCGTGGGTCAGGTAATCCTCGCCGCACTCGCGCTCGTGGAACAGCATCAGGCTGCTGCCGTCCTTGAGTGTGTGAAGTTGTCCCTGATAGAGCGCAGCTGCCTGATCGAGGCAGGCACGATAACGATCCAGCAGGTCCAGCAGGCGCGTGCGTGGCAGGCGACGCAACTGCTCCTGGGCGCCGAGTTGAATGGCCAGCACGGCGCTGGCCTGCGATGGGCGCGGAGCCTTGGCGACTGGCGCAGGCGCCTCGGACTCGTCACGCAGGTCGGCAAAGGGATCATCCGGCTCTATCGTGTCAGGCCAGGGCTTGAGCGGCTCGTCATCGCCATACTCATCGCTGATGTCCGCTTCATCGAAGGCAGCATGCTCGGCCGGGATCTTCTCCTGCTCGTTGAAGCGCTCGTCGTCTTCTTCGTGCAGATAGTCCTCGCTGTCATCGAGCAGCTGTTCGTCATCCAGTTCTTGCTCGGGCTCCGGTTTTTCCGGTACCAGACGCGCCTGTAGCTGGCGCGCCAGGTCACCGATCTCGTCGTTGCGTCCGGCGCCCGGTGCAGGGTCGTCCGGGTCGCGCAGCCATAGGCGCATCTGCAGCAGTGGCGTGGAAATATGCCGGCCGAGGCGCATGCTCAGCGACAGGGTCAGTGCCAGCAGAATCAGGCTGAGAATGCCCATACTCTGCAGGCTGATGGTCATCGGCTGCTGGAACTGGCTCATGTCCAGGCTGATGCGCAACTGCCCGGCCATCACTTCCTGGAAGGTGATGGAGGTGGAGTACAAACCTTCGGTTTCACCCAGCACGCTGCGTGTCGGGCGCGTGCCGGCTTCGGCGAGGATGCGACTGTCCACGCTGTAGATGGCCGCATGGGCCACCAGCGGGTTCTTCGCCAGGTTGTTCAGCAGTACGTTGAGGCTGAGGATGTCGTTGGACACCAGCAGTTCGGTGGCCGAGGCCGCCGTCTGGGTAATCAGCGCCTGACCCAGTGCATCGGCCTGCTGCTGCATGGCCTGCTTGAACTGCATGCCCATGACCCAGGCATAGATGACCATCGCCAAGGCCACCAGCAGCAGGCTGTGGCTGGCGATGCGCAGCACCAGAGGCACCCGCCGCTGACGCAGCGCGTGGAAGATCAGGATGAAGAAGTTATCGGGTTTGACGGGCGCGGGCCGGTTCACAGAGCACGGCTCTTGTCGACTGAAGTTGCCGCGCAGTATAGCGAGCGGCCTGGGGCGGGCAAAGCGCATGGCTGCCCGGATTGGCGGGAAACTGGGTAGAATGTGCGCCTTTTCGTCGGTCAGTGGCCAACTCGCCGCTTGCCTGCCTCAATCGTTTGCCTTGGAGGGTGCGTCTTGCGCGAAATCGTCCTGATCAATATCACCGGCGAAGATCGCCCCGGACTTACCGCAGCCATCACCGGCGTGCTGGCTCAGGGCGGGGTGAACATCCTCGATATCGGCCAGGCGGTAATCCACGACACCCTGTCGTTCGGCATCCTCATCGAGATTCCTGACAACGGCCGCTCCCAGTCGGTGCTCAAGGATCTGCTGTTCACCGCCTACGAGCTCGATCAGCAGGTACGTTTCACCCCGGTCTCCGAAGACGACTACCGCCAGTGGGTCGGTGGCCAGGGCAAGGCGCGCCATATCGTGACGCTGTTGACGCGTAAGGTCAGCGCCGAGCAGTTGCAACGCGTCAGCGCGATCACCGCCAAGTACGGTCTGAACATCGACCATATCGACCGCCTTTCCGGGCGCATGCCGCTGGACATGCCGGCCGAGCAGGGCAAGGGCTGCATCGAATTTTCCGTGCGTGGCGAGCCGGCTGATCCCGTGGCCCTGCGCGCCGAGTTCCTTAGCGTGGCGCAGGAACTCAACGTCGACATCGCCTTCCAGCGCGACTCGGTGTTCCGCCGTAATCGCCGTCTGGCGGTGTTCGACATGGACTCGACGCTGATCGAGGCCGAGGTGATCGACGAGCTGGCCAAGGCAGCTGGTGTTGGCGAGCAGGTGGCCGAGATCACCGAGCGCGCCATGCGTGGCGAGCTGGATTTCCGCGCCAGCTTCAAGGAACGGCTGGGCTTGCTGCAGGGCCTGTCGGAAGACGTGCTGGAAGAGATCGGCGCGTCCCTGCGTTTGACCGAAGGCGCCGAGGTGCTGTTCGCCGAACTCAAGCGCCTGGGCTACAAGACCGCGATTCTCTCTGGCGGCTTCACCTATTTTGCCAAGCAGCTGCAGGCCAAGCTGGGCATCGACTACGTGTTCGCCAACGAACTGCAGATCGACAACGGCAAGGTCACCGGCGTGGCCGTCGAGCCCATCGTCGACGCGCAGCGCAAAGCGGATCTGTTGCGTGAGCTGGCGCAGAAGGAAGGTTTGCAGCTGGAGCAGACCATCGCCGTCGGCGATGGCGCCAACGACCTGCCGATGCTCGGGCTGGCCGGTCTCGGTGTGGCCTTCCGCGCCAAGCCGCTGGTCAAGCAATCGGCCAAGCAGGCGATCTCCACCCTGGGTCTGGACGGCATTCTCTATCTGCTCGGCTTCCGTGACCGTGAGGGGCAGGAATAAGCACCGCCGTTCTGTCGGATATAAAAAAGCCGCCTGTTCAGGCGGCTTTTTCGTCAGTGGGATTTATTCGTCGCCGGCCGAGAAGTCGTAGTCCATCGACTGGCTCGGGCCCTGCAGGTAGTAGCCCTGAATGAAGTTGACCCCGGCCTGCCACAGCGTGGCGAGTACGCTGGCACTTTCGACGAAGGGCACGATGGTCAGCTTGGCCTGGGCATGCAAGCTGCTGAGCAGGGTTTTCAGCGCTTCCTGGTTCTCTGCATTGCTCAGGTCCTGGGAGAACGAGCCATCGACTTTGACGAAGTCCACTTGCAGGTGTTTGAGCGTGTTGAACGGGTTCAGCGCGCAGCCGAACTGGCTCAAGGCCACCTTGCAATGCAGTTCCGCCAGGCCTTGGGTCAGCGTCTTGGCCTGTTTCAGGTAGGCGATGGCGTCCGGTTCGCTGAACTGGAACACCAGCGAGTCCGACGGCAGGCGCGCGGCTTTGAGTGCCACGCTGAGCCAGGGCAGCAGCGTCTGGTCCTGCAGGCTGGCGCTGGACAGGTGTACGAATAGACGGGTGTTATGGCCTCTGGAGCGGTGATCGGCCAGTAGCTTGATCGAGTTGAGGATTACCCAGCGGTCGATCTTCTCGCCGAGGCCGGCATCCTTGGCGGCGGCGAGGAATTCCATTGGCGGCACCTCTGCACCCTGCGGATTGAGCAGGCGCAGCAGCACTTCATAGTGTTCGTGAGCATCGCCACGCAGGCTGATGATCGGCTGGAACAGCAGTCGGAAGCTGTTGTTCTCCAGTGCCTGCTGCACCATCGCCAGCAGGCTGCCGCGGTTGGCTGCTGCGGCGAGTTCATCGGCCGGGTTGAACACTTTGATGGCATTGCCGTCACTGAGCTCGTCGGCGCAGCGGTGCGCGCGATCGAGGACTTCCTGCGCCTTGGCGGTTTTCTCGCTAAGGCCGGCGACGCCAATCGACAGGGTGGTCTGCGCGGTGCGGCCGCTGACATCGAACAGGTGGGCTTCGACCTTCGTCAGCAGGGGCGCCAGGCTGGCTTGGCACTGCTCGGGCGTCTGGCCCGGGAGCAGGGCGGCGAACACGTCGTCACCGAAGCGGGCCAATTGAGTGTCCGCCGGGAAATGTGCGCGCAGCAGGCCGGCCAGGTCGGTCAGCAGCAGGTCGATACCGGCCAGGCCGATCTCGCCCTGCATGCTGGCATAGCGGTCGACACGGATGTACGCCAGGGTCGAGGGCTGACCGGTGTTGACGGCGCGCTCTGCGGCGCTGTCCATCAGCTCGAGGAAGTGATTGCGGTTGAACAGGCCGGTGACCAGATCCTGGCTGCTGATCTCGCGCAGTTTCTCTTCCAGTTCGGCATTGGAGGTTTCCGCGCGGATCACCACCTGAATGCACGGTTCGCCGTCATAGGTGGCGGGGGAGAAGGTCATCTGCGCGGCGAAGCTGCTGCCATCGGCGCGTACGCCCTGGCAATTGAGCTCGGCATTGCCTTCGGCGCTCTGGTAGTTCTTCAGGAAATCCTTGAACGCAGCGTGATCGGCACTGGCGATCAGGTCGATCATCGGCATGCCTTCCAGCTCTTCACCATCTTCGTAGCTGAACAGCTCGAGATAGGCACGGTTGGCATAGATGTGCATGCCGTCGTGGACGTAGGTGATGGCGTCTACCGAGCTTTCCAGCAGCAGCTGGCAGCGCTTCTCCGCTTCACGCAAGGCCACTTCGGCGGCACGGCGGGCGCGACGTTCCTCGAGGTTGGCCAGCTCGCGCTTGGCCACCAGCACCAGACGCTCGTCCTCACCTTGCGGCAGGGCGTCTTGCGCGCCGAACAAGAGGGCTTCGGTGATGATCTCGGAATCATTTTCCTCGACCAGCTGGATGACGGGGATGTCCTTGGCCTGGCGGCGGATGGCACTGATCGCCTCGCCAGGATCGAGATGCTCGCTGCTCGCTGCGCAGATCAGCAGGTCCCAGGTCTGTTGCAGTGTCTCTGCCAGGTCATCGCTGGAGGTCAGACGATGCACACGAGTGGCATGCCCGGCGTTGCGGAACAGACTGACTAGGCGCTCTGCTTCGTTCTGCGAGTCTTCGAGAATCAGCAGGCGGATGGTTTTTTTTTCGATGGCCATAGAGGGGTCATTACCGCGCCGAACGGACGCGAAAAGGCGACAAATGGTGAGTTCGCCGGAGCCTACAGCGACTTCCAGAGCGAGTCAAAATCTTCCTCCCCCGCAGGCTTCTGGCTTTGCGAGGCTGTGACCGGTGTCCCGGGCGCACCTTCTTCTTCGCCTACGCGGCGATACTCGAACTGGCTGAAGCTGCCGGTGCTGACCTGTCTGCGGGTCAGTAGCGCGCGGTGTTCTTCGCCGTGGTCGTTGATCAGGACCTTGCTGCCCTCCTGAAATGGCAGGCGTGGGGTGATCAGGCTGGCGGGGCGAGAAATGGCGCTGATTTCCGGTAGCAGCAGGGCGCGCAGAAACTGGCTGTTCTGCTCGGCTTTGCGCAACAGTTGCAGGCCGCAGGGGCGGGCGTGCGGTGCGATCAGCTCGATACCCATCTGCGTGCCGCCGCCGCGCACTTGGCGAATCCAGCGCACGATGGCCACGCTCCAGCCCTGGCTGGGGTTGTCTTGTACGCCTAGCAGTTCACCGGCCTGCAGTTGGCTGGGGACGTCCTTGGGCCAGGACAGGCAATAGCCACCTGGGCTGTGATTGACGATGGGCAGGGGGAAGGTCGGGTAACTTTCGCCATTGCTCTCAGGCTGCGCCTGCTCACCGGGGGTTACCTTGGTGTACTGAATCTCTTCGAAGTGGATTTCGTCAGCCGCATTGCGCTGGGCATCGAAGGCGTTCGACCAGACATCAGGCTCGCCCGTGGAAGGCTTGAATACCGCAGCGCCCAACTCTACCGGGCGTTTCAGCACTTCAGCGAACGAGCAGCGTCCGGAGAGGAAGAAATGCAGCGCGGTCATACCGATGCACAGGGTCAGGCTGCCTTGCCCCGGCGTGCGCTGGAAGGTGCGCTCGGCGATGTCGCCCCAGGCTGCGGCAACGTGCTGCAGCAGATCGAGGGTAATGCCCTCCGGAATCATCAGGCGCGATTTGCTGCGCTCTTCTTCGGGAAGTTCCAGGTATTCCTTGATGGCATCGACCAGCGGCTGCGTATCGATGCCCAGCAGGTTGTGCAATTCGCTGCTCTGATACAACGACTTGTAGCGCGGCGGGCCGTCGACCTGCGGCGCCAGCACGAACAGGCTGTCGGCATGGTCGCCTGGCTGCAGCTTGACCAGCGCGCTCCAGGGCTCCAGCGCTTGCGCCAGGCGGGCGATGCCGTTCTGGCGCATCTGGTTGGTGCGCGCGCAGCCGAGTAGCAGTGCGGTCACGTAGGTCTGCTCGGTGCTCAGGCCCTGAGTATGGCGTGCCAGTGGGTCGCGAATGACCTGACGTTGCAGGCGCTGCTCGCAGGCAATCTGATAGAGCTGATGCAGCTCCAGCCAGAGCCCTTCCGGAACCGGGCAGTAAAGCTGACTGGCACGAATCAGCGGACTGCACAGGCTGTGGCTGGCGCGCTGCAGGGAGACGGCGAGCAACTGGTCGCGATCTTTGCCGCTGCGGGCGATCACGCGGGAAATGATCAGCTTGTAGCCGACGGCCAGGTGGTTCTGCAGCGCCTGGCACAGATTGGCCACTTTGCGCGGGCGCTCGTCGAGAACGATGGCCTGGTTGAGAAAGTGACGCTCCAGGTGTTGGCAGACGAAGCTGACTTCCGGGCGCAGCAGTTCGAGTAACTGCAGGCGATTTTCCGAAGGGGTGAGGAATTGATTGAGTTCCACCAGGCTCTGATACAACTGACGTGCGGTTTCACCGATGTTCGCCTTGGGCAGGCCTGCGATCCAGCGTTTCAGATCGCGGGGGCTGCCGTCGCAGAAACTGAGGCTCTGCTTGCTCGGCGTGGGAACGCGCAACAGTTGAAGGTGGGTACTCTGTCTATCCATCAAACTCGGATACTCCGGCCACGCAATACCAAGCGGCTCTAGTAATAGTCTTTCGAACTCTAGCAGTATCTGCCTGTGCTGGCAGCCCATCCGCGCGGACGGCCTGCCTCGCCAGAGTACGGATCTATGACCGAACGGTCGAGATGCGGGTTCCTTTTCTCAGCGGCTCAGTTATGAACCGTGCCCATCAGCTGGCCCATGCGCACTGCGCTGCCTGCGCCCAGCTCCTGGGCCCATTGCACCTGATTCGGGCCGAACAGGACGATGGCAGTAGAGCCCAGTTTGAAGCGGCCCATTTCTGCGCCCTTGGCCAGTTCGATCGGCCCGCGTGCTTGCGCGTCATAGCGGGTGCTCTTCAGCTCGCGCTTGGGTGGCGTGACCAGGCCGGCCCATACGGTTTCCACGCTGGCAACGATCATCGCGCCCACCAGTACCACGGCCATCGGCCCGCGCTCGGTGTCGAACAGGCAAACCACGCGCTCGTTGCGGGCGAATAGTTCCGGCACGTTTTCCGCGGTGGTCTGGTTGACCGAGAACAGGCGGCCCGGCACGTAGATCATCTCTTTCAGCGTGCCGCCCAGCGGCATATGGACGCGGTGGTAATCCTTCGGCGAGAGGTACACGGTGGCGAACTGGCCGCCCATGAACGGTGCTGCACGTTCGGCGTCGCCGCCAAGGAGTTCGACCGCGCTGAAACTGTGACCCTTGGCCTGGAAGATGCGGCCGTGCTCGATGGCGCCGAGTTGGCTGACTGCTCCGTCGGCCGGGCTGAGAATGGCCCCGGGAGTTTCATCCAGCGGGCGCGCGCCGTCTTTCAGGGCGCGGGTGAAGAACGCGTTGAAATGTTCGTAAGCACGCAGGTCCTCGACTTGCGCTTCGCTCATGTTGACCTGGTACTGCTTGGCGAACCACGAGATCAGCGGATTCTTCAGCCAGCCGATACGGCATTCGGCAACGCAGCCGATCAGGCGCGAGAGCAGGTGATGAGGCAGCAGGTACTGGCTGAGGATAAAAAGACGTTGTTTCATCGTGTTTCCTTGAAGGTTCTGAACCGGCATTGGCGTGGCCAGGCCGGGTGCAACTGAATGGTCGACGGACTCAACGTTCGATGGGCGTGTCGGGCAGGTTGCCCCACTCGGACCAGGAGCCGGCATAGGCCTTCACGCGTGGATAGCCGAGTGCCTTGGCTACCACATAGCTGAAGCCGGAGCGGCGGTGAGTCTGGCAGTGGGTGATCATTTCCTTGTCGGGTGTGATGCCCAGGCCTTGCAGGATTTCTGCGATATCCGTGCGAATGCGCATACCGCGTTGCGGGTCCATGCCGGCGGTCCACTCGAAATGGGTGGCGCCGGGGATATGCCCGCCACGCGCTGAACTCAGTTTTTCGCCGCGGTATTCGTCCGCGCCGCGCACGTCCCAGATGGCCAGGTCGACAGCATTCAGGCGCGATTGCAGGTACTCGCGGGTAGCGGTGGGGGCATCGCTCAGCGTCAGTGTCACCTCGGTGCGGGTCACTGCTGGCGCTTCCTGGCTCAGTTCGAGGCCATCGCTGACCCAGGCCTGCAGGCCGCCATTGAGGAAGTGGTAGCGCTGATGGCCGATCACGTCGAGCAGCCAGATGAAGCGACCGGCCCAGGGGCCGCCCTCATCGTCGTAGACCACATAAACGGCATCCGCGTGATGACCGATATCGGCGAACAGCGCTTCGAGCTGCGCTCGCTCGGGCAGCAGCCCGGGGGCGGGCGGCAGGCCCAGTTGCGTGCGCTTGGCATCTACCCAGCGCGCGCCTGGGATGTGGCCGGCGGCATAGCGCGCTGCGCTGCTCAGATCGAGCAGGATCAGGTCGGCTGCATCCAGGCGTTCGGCCAGTTGGGCTGGCTCGATCACCAGTGGCAAGTTGTCGAAGGCGGACATGACGGCCTCCTTGAATGAAAAGAGGTCGATTGTAGCGGAAACAGAGCGCTTCAGCGCTCGCGCCTGGAAAAGCTGCCCAGCGCGCGCTCGATGCACTGCACGGTCTTGCCGAACGCCTGCAGGCAGACGTCATTGAGTGGTTGGCCGCCCTGGTCGGCCACGACCAGCATCACCACCCGACCGTTATTGGCCACAGAGCGCAGCAGCAGATGCTCGCTGGGGAACAGGGCCTTGAGGTTGCCTGGCAGCAGTGCCGAAAACTGCGCCACGTTGCTGGGCGTCAGGCGCAGTTGTCCTGGCGCGCTGAGCAGGCGTTTCAATACCTGACTTTGTGCCGGGTCGAGGCTGAGGGTGGCCGCGCTGGCATTGAGCCCCGCCTGTTGCTGGGTTAGCAGGCGGGTGTGCTGGCGATCAGCAAGAAGCAGCAGCACGCGCTTCAGGCCGCAGGCCTGCAAGGCGTCGCGGGCGCAGGCAGTCAGTTGCGGCACGTTGGCAAAGGTGCTGGGTTCGACGAGCAGGCGTGCACAGTGCTGGCGCCAGATGGCAAGGTCATCGCGCTTGGGGGGCGCTGCGGCGCTGACGGCTGGCTTCAGGCGATGGGCGTCCCACGGCCAGATCAGTGCCTGGGCCGGGTGCCAGAGTGTGTGATCGTGAATCAGACGTGCGCTGCTCACGGCGTGCTGGTGCACTTCCTGTTGCAGCTCACTCAGGGGGATCTGCAGGTAAAGTCCGGTAAGACGTTGCCAGCGCAGGCTGTGCGCGGTATCCCAGGCGTGGTGGGCGGATACTGCCAAACCGTTGGCCAGCAGCACGCAGTTGCTCGGATGGGTGAGCCAGTGGCGCAGGGGGATGTCGGCGTCGAGCATCTGCTGTTGATGCAGGGGATGCTCGTTGTCGCGAGCGATGTGCAGCGCCCGGACCAGTTGGCGACGATCACGCTCGAGCAGGCGGTAGCCGCGCACGATCCATTCTGGCAGTCGCCAGCGCTCGGCCAGTTTGACGCACAGCTGGATCAAGGTGACGCCGAGCAGCTCTTTCTCGACAGCAGCGGGCCGTTCGCCCTTGAGCAGCACGCGTTGCTCCCAGGCCTCGAACAGCTGCGGATGGGCGCACAGCAATGGCCAGATGGGTGAGAGAAACAGCAGGCTGCAGCCGTGCAGTTCATTCCACAAGCGCGCCAGGCGAGCACCGAACAGGCCACGAGCCTGTTGGCTGGCATGCTGACTGATCAGCAAAATCTGCTTGAATGCTAGAGGGATGTCACTTTCTGGCAGGGCAGGCGCCTGGCTGAGCAGGGCTTCGCAGCGGCTCAGGCCCAGGCGCGACAGCGCAGTTTCGACGCTCTCGGCTGGATCGCTGAGGCTGTTGCTCGATTGGTTTGCCTCGCGCAGTACCTGCAGGGCGAAAGAGGGGCTGGACTCTATCGCCTCGGCAATTTCGCGCCAGGTCCGGCGACTGTCTCCCAGGATGCGACGCAGGCGCAAATGCTGCTGCTGCTCGATAGGCAGTGGCAACTTGCCCAGATGTTGTACCCAGGCGTCCAGAGTGCGTGGCAGAGACTTTGACGTCGGCATATTGGCTCGAGTCGAACTGGCTTTTGACCATAACTGGCTATAGTCTGGCGTATAAGCTCCGATAATTAGAAGGGTTGTTTTTAATAACCCGTCCACTAGGCACTACAAGCGTTTACTCCATGGTAAAAATCTTAGGCATCATTGTCGTCTTTGGCTGTGTGCTCGGCGGGTTCATACTCTCGGGCGGGAAGTTCATGGCATTGGTCCACCCCTTCGAGGTTCTGATTATTGGCGGCGCGGCGCTGGGAGCATTCCTCCAGGCCAACCCCGGCAGCATGTTCATGCAGGTTTTCAAGAAATCGCTGAGCATGTTTGGCAGTCGCTTTACCCACGCTTATTACCTCGAAGTGCTCAAACTGCTGTACGAGATCCTCAACAAGAGTCGCCGCGAGGGCATGATGGCCATCGAGGCAGACGTCGAAGATCCCAACGCCAGTCCGATCTTCAGCAAGTATCCCGGTGTGCTCAAGGATGCGCGGATGACTGCGTTCATCTGCGATTACCTGCGCATCATGTCTTCCGGCAACATGGCGCCGCACGAACTCGAAGGCCTGTTCGACATGGAACTGGCCAGCCTCAAGGAGGAAGTGGAGCACCCGGCGCACGCCGTGGCCAAGGTCGCCGACGGCATGCCGGCCATGGGTATCGTCGCGGCCGTGCTGGGCATCGTGATCACCATGTCGATCCTGGCAGAAGCGGACAACGCGCAGATCGGTGAGAAGGTGGGTACTGCTCTGGTCGGTACCTTCCTCGGCATTCTCGCTTCCTACGGTTTCTTCGGCCCACTGTCGAACGCGCTGGAACATGACGCCAAGGAAGAGCTGAACCTTTACGAAGCGATCAAGGCGACCCTGGTCGCTTCAGCATCGGGCATGCCGCCGACCCTGGCCGTAGAGTTCGGGCGCAAGGTGCTGTATCCGGCGCATCGTCCGAGCTTCAGCGAGCTCGAACAGGCCATGCGCGGCAGCTAAGCCATGGAAAATAACCAACCCATCATCGTCAAGCGGGTCAAGAAGACCGCTGGCGGACACCATGGCGGTGCCTGGAAGATCGCTTTTGCCGACTTCGCAACCGCCATGATGGCGTTCTTCCTGGTCATGTGGCTGATGACATCGGCCACTCCGGAACAGAAGAAAGCCATTTCCGGCTATTTCCAGGACCCGATCGGTTTCACCGAGAGTGCCAGTCCATACGCCATCGACCTGGGCGGCACGCCTACGCCAGCGCCCGAGCGCACCCTTAATCCTGACATCTCCGAGACGCCGGAGAGTCAACCGGATGAGTCCGGCGTCAGCACCGATCAGATCGAAACCCTGGCTGAAAAGATGGAGCAGGAGCGTCTGGAACTGCTGTTGCAGGAGCTGCAGAACAAGGTCGAAGAGAATCCCGAGCTGCAGCGTTTCAAGGACCAGATACTGTTCGAAATCACCCAGGATGGCCTGCGCATCCAGATCATGGACGCCGAGAATCGACCGATGTTCGCCCTCGGCAGTGCCAACCTTCAGCCCTATTTCGAAGACATCCTGCTGGCCATGGCCGACACCATTCGCGCGGTGCCGAACAAGATCAGCATCAGCGGTCACACCGATGCCAAGCCGTTCGTAGGGCGCGGCGATTTTGGCAACTGGGAGCTGTCATCCAACCGTGCCAACGCCGCGAGGCGCACGCTGGTGGCGGGCGGCTATCCGGACGAGCAGGTGGCGCGGGTGGTCGGCTATGCCTCGTCGGCGCTGTTCGACCGCGAGGACCCATTCAATCCGGTCAATCGGCGCATCGATATCGTTGTGCTGACCAAGAAGGCGCAGCGCGCCATCGAGGGCGAACAAGGCGTCGAGGAAGGCACTACGCCCGCGTCGGGCGAGGCTCCGGCGGACGCGGCGAGTGAACCGCTAGCGCCAGAGCAGCTACAGCAGCGCCTGAATATCTTCGAAGAAGGCGCCTTGCAGTTCGATCAACTGAATAATCAGTAATCGTCTTCCGGCAGGCTGGCGATGATGTGCCGGTAGCTGGCCATGCGCTGCGGCTGCACGCGGCCGTCTTCCAGGGCCTGCAAAAGCGCACACCCGGGTTCGCGATCATGCTTGCAGTCACGGAAGCGGCAGCGCCCGAGCAGGTCGTGGAATTCGATGAAGCCTGCTTCCACGTCATCGCGGCTGACATGGACGAGGCCGAATTCGCGAATGCCTGGGGAGTCGATCAGTTGACCGCCACCGGGAAAGTGGAAAAGCCGTGCGGTGGTGGTGGTGTGCGTCCCCTTGCCGGTCAACTCCGACAGCGCGCCGACACGCGTATCTACACCGGGCAGCAGGCTGTTGACCAAGGATGACTTGCCTACGCCAGATTGGCCGACGAATACGCTGACGTTTCCGTTCAGGCGATGTTTCAGCTGCTCCATGCCATCGCCCTGATGGGCCGAGACTTCCAGCAGCGGGTACTCGAGCTCACGATAGACCTTGAGCAGCGCGTCCAGCGCTACCTGGTTCTGCTCATCGATCAGATCGGCCTTGTTAAGCAGCAGCAGCGGACGAATGCCCGCGTGCTCGGCGGCAACCAGATAACGGTCGATCAGGTTGGCGTGCGGCTCGGGCAGCGGCGCGAAGACGATGACGATCTGGTCGACGTTGGCCGCCACCGGCTTGAGTTGGCCGCGCATGTCGGGGCGGCACAGTTCGCTGTTTCTCGGCAGTTGCGCGACGATGACGCCGTCACCCTGATTGCCGGGGCGCCAGACTACCTGGTCACCAGTGACCAGTGCCGGCAGGTTGGCGCGCAGGTGGCAGCGAAACACCTGGCCGGCCATCTCGCCCTGCAAACCTTCGATTTCCACCTGTACGCCGAAATGGGCGATTACCAGTCCGGTCTGTTCCGGGCCGAGGTCACCGCCTTCCAGTGCTTCCATTGCTCGTGATTCACGCTTGGCGGCGCGGGCGGCGCGCTCGCCTTGAATCTTTTCGATCCGCCAGTTCTGGCGGCGGTTGAGTTGGCGTTTGGCCATGGAGCATCCGGGTAGTGGAGTGTTGATCGCGGCGAGTTTAGCATGAGCGCTTGGCGGCCATTCGGCTGTCAGGAACAGAGGTCGGGAATGACGGCAGGCGAGGAACGAACGGTGCTGCGGCTACCGTTATTGCGCGCTCTTTTAGCGCAGGGTCTGGCCTTGGCGCTGGTGGTGGTGCTGGTCTATCTGCTGGCGTTGCTGCCCTGGCGCATGTCGTTGTTTTCGGTGGCGCTGCTGCAAGGTGTTGTGGCCGCCGGGATCGGCTGGCGCCTGGGGCTGTCACGCTGGTGGTTGTGGATCAATCTGGCGTTTCTGCCCGCGCTGCTGGTAATGCAGCGCGCCGATTTACCGGCCTGGTTGTTCCTGCTGGGCTTCGTTCTGCTGCTACTGGTCAACTGGAACAGTCTGCGTGAACAGGTGCCGCTCTACCTGAGTGGGCGCAAGGCGCAGCAACGTCTGCAGCAGTGCTTGAGCGAGCGTGAGCCGCCGCTGCGCTTCGTCGACCTGGGCTGTGGTACTGCTGGTACGGTGCTGCAGATGGCCAGACGGTTTCCGCGCGGGCAGTTCGTTGGTGTCGAGACGGCGCCGCTGCTCTTTGTTTTTGCCTGGCTACGCTGCCTGCTGCAGGAGAACTGCAGCATTCGTTATCGGAGTTTGTGGCAGGTCGAGCTCGGCGACTTCGATGTCGTCTACTGCTTTCTCTCGCCCGTGCCGATGGCGCGTCTGTGGGCCAAGGCGCAAGTCGAGATGCACGCCAATAGCTGGCTGATCAGCAACACCTTCGAGATTCCGGGCGTGCCGGCTGATCGTGAGCTCGAGATCAACGAAGGACGGCAAACGTCCCTGTTTCTCTGGCGCATGAAGGGTGCCGAGATCCGCTAGACTTGGCGCCTGAGCCAAGGAGCCTAACCATGCAAAACCCCAACAACCTGATCTGGATCGACCTGGAAATGACCGGGCTGGAGCCGGAGCGCGATGTGATCATCGAGATGGCCACCATCGTCACCGACAGTGAGCTGAACGTGTTGGCCGAGGGCCCGGTGATCGCCGTCCACCAGAGCGACGAGGCTCTGGCCGGCATGGACGAATGGAACACCCGCACCCATGGCCAGAGCGGCCTGACTCAGCGCGTACGTGAAAGCAAAATCGACACGGCGGCGGCCGAAGCACAGACCATCGCCTTCCTCGAACAGTGGGTGCCCAAGGGCAAGTCACCCATCTGCGGCAACAGCATCGGCCAGGATCGCCGCTTTCTCTACAAGTACATGCCGGCCCTGGAAGCCTACTTCCACTACCGCTACCTGGACGTGTCGACGCTGAAGATCCTCGCTGGCATGTGGGCGCCAGCGGTCAAGGACAGCTTTCAGAAAACTGCAACTCATCAGGCGCTGGATGACATTCGTGAGTCCATTGCCGAGCTGCGCCACTACCGTGAGCATTTCCTCAAGGTGTAAATGAGCCACTCCGGCGCGGCCCGCGTGCGTAGCCCGGATGCAATCCGGGGAAACGGGCGGCGCCATTCCCGGATTTCATCCGGGCTACAAGGCGCCGTGCCGCTCCAGGGCCCACGCCACATGCTCGCGCACTAGCTCCGACGGATGTTCGCGGCGTGCCTGCAGAGCCTGTAGTACCGGGATGGTGGATGGCGCATTACCCAGGCCGACCGCCAGGTTACGCAGCCAGCGCTCGTAGCCGGCGCGGCGTAGCGGCGAGCCTTCGGTGCGGCTGAGAAACTCCTCTTCCGTCCACATGAACAGCTCGGCCAGGCCGCTGTTGTCCAGGCCGTGGCGCGGCTGGAAGTCGCCCTGCTCGGTGGGGCGAGCGAAGCGATTCCAGGGGCAGACAATCTGACAGTCGTCGCAGCCGAACACCCGGTTGCCGATGGGCGCACGCAGCTCTTCGGGGATCGAGCCTTTCAGCTCGATGGTCAGGTAGGAGATGCAGCGCCGGGCATCCAGCACGTAGGGCCCGACGAAGGCCGCAGTGGGGCAGATATCCATGCACGCGGTGCAGCGTCCGCAATGCTCGCTGGCGTGTGGGGCATCCACCGGCAGTGGCAGGTCGACGAACAGTTCGCCGAGAAAGAAATAGCTGCCGGCCTTGCGGTTGAGCACCAGAGTGTTCTTGCCGATCCAGCCGAGGCCGGCTTTTTCGGCGATGGCCTTTTCCAGCACCGGGGCGCTGTCGACGAAGGCACGGTAGCCGAACGGACCGATCTGCTGCTGGATGCGTTCGGCCAGCTGTTGCAGGCGCTTGCGGATCAGTTTGTGGTAGTCGCGGCCCAGGGCGTAGCGCGACACGTAGGCCTGCTCCGACTCTTTGAGGCGCTGGGCCATCTGCGTGTCGCCGGGCAGATAGTCCATGCGCAGCGATACCACGCGCAGGGTGCCAGGTACCAGTTCGTCCGGGTGTGAGCGCTTGCTGCCGTGGGCGGCCATGTACTCCATCTCGCCCTGATAGCCGGCTGCCAGCCAGCGTTGCAGGTGCGCCTCGTGTTCGCCCAGCTCAACATCGGTGATGCCGACCTGCTGAAAGCCCAGCTCACGTCCCCAGTCCTTGATGGACAGGGCCAGAGCGTTGAGGTCGAGGGTTTGATCGGACATGGGCGGGCGCAGGCGATGGACGTAGGTATAATTCTGCCAGACATCCGTGGTGAGCGAGCCATGCATCTACTACCAGCCTCTTTACCGTTGAGCCTGCACAGTGCCGAACAGGTGCGTGCGCTGGATGCGCAGTTGATCGCCGCCGGCACGCCCGGTTTCGAGTTGATGCAACGCGCCGCCCACGCGGCCTGGCGCGCCTTGCGCAGGCGCTGGCCGGATGCTGGCGAAATCACCGTGCTGGCCGGGCGTGGTAACAATGCCGGTGACGGCTACCTGATTGCCGCTCTGGCTCAGCGTGCCGGTTGGCGCGTGCGCGTGCTGGCGGTGGGTGAGCCCGCTGCTCTGAGTGGCGATGCTGAGCAGGCCTGCGCCGAGGCGCGAAGGGCGGGCGTCGATGTGCTGCCCTGGAGCGAATGCGCACCACTGGCTGGCATCGTGGTCGATGCGTTGCTCGGCACGGGGCTGGCTGGTGCGGTGCGTGAGCCTTATGCCCAGGCGATTCGCATGCTCAACCAGGGTGGCTTGCCGGTGCTGGCGGTGGACATTCCCTCTGGCTTGCACGCCGATAGCGGTGCGCGTCTTGGTGTGGCAGTGCGCGCCGATCTGACCGTGACCTTCATCGCCCTCAAGCTCGGCCTGCTGACGGGCGTTGGCCCGGAGCTGTGCGGCGAGCTGCAGTTCGACGATCTGCAAGGCGATGCCCGGCTATTGGCCCAGGCGCCCAGCGTGGCACAACGTCTCGATCCGGCCAATCTGCCGC
>JBLUOL010000088.1:0-20661 GCA_048065775.1 Pseudomonas sp. GW6 | reverse complement strand
GCAAGGCAAAAACAGGCGAAAAAGCGCAGTTTACGAGTTGTAAATGAGCATTTTGAGCCTGTTTTTAACGCAGCAATGGCAACGCAGGTAGTTTTTCAGCAGCCTGTCAGCCGGTTTCGCTGAGATTGGCCCTGGGCGCCAGGCGATCGAACACCTCCGGCGTCAACGCCGCTTCACCCGCTTCGTCGAGCACTTCGCGTGGTCGCTCACTGCCGGGGATGCTGCTGTCGAGCATGCTCAGCAGCTGCGCGCCGCGCGCGGTGAGAATGAAATTTTCGCCGTTGCCACCTTCGTCTTCCGGGCGTGGTTCGATAAAGCCGTTTTGCAGCAGGCGCGCTTCATAGCGTGCAGCCTCGGCGCGCAGATGGTCGAGATTATCCACGGGGTCGCCGGCATTCTTATGCTCTTCGGCCAGGTCTTCGGCGTAGCGACGCGGGGCGAAGGGTTTGCCGGCGGAGTTCTGTGCCTCGTGCAGCAGGCGTTCGATCAGGTCCCAGTCGTGCTTCATGGCGGTCTCTCCCTATGCGATGGGCTTATAGAGTCCGACTTCAGCAACGCACTACGGTTCGACCTGAATTCTGCGAGCGGAGTACACAAAGCAAAACGCCCCGAACCAGTCGGGGCGTTTGAGGCGTTTCAGCTGCCGTGATCAGGCGCGGCGACGGAACAGCGGTTGCGGCTGATCGGCCGAAGCCTGGTAAACCTCGCTGTAGTCCTCGAAGGCTTTCAGCGCATCGTACGGATCCTTGTCCGCGCGCACGGCGAAGGCATCGAAACCGACACGCTTGAGGGCAAACAGCTGGTCGCGCAGCACGTCGCCAATGGCGCGAACTTCGCCCTTGTAGCCGTAGCGGGTGCGCAGCAAGTAGGCGGTAGAGGAGTGGCGGCCATCGGTAAAGGCCGGGAACTCCAGGGCGATGACCTGAAAATGCGCCAGGTCATCGGCGATTTCCTCGATCTCGTCGCCGGCTTCCAGCCAGACGCCAAGACCGCCGTCGCGGGCCTTGAGGGCGTGCGCATGCTCGCGCCACAGTGCCAGTGGGACGATGATGTCGTCGCAGTTGGGGATGACGTCCAGGGTCACGTCCTTGGCCAGCAGGTGCCAGGTCTCGTCGACCACCTGACCGTTCTTAATGATTCGCTGCATAGACGCGCTCCTTGAAGGGGTCGATACCGACGCGGCGGTAGGTGTCGAGGAAGCTTTCTTCTTCGGTGCGTTGCTCGACGTAGACCTTGATGATCTTGTCGATCACATCGGCCATGTCCGCTTCGGCGAAGGATGGGCCGAGGATCTGCGCCAGGCTGGCGTCACGGCCGGCGCTGCCGCCGAGCGATACCTGATAGAACTCCTGGCCTTTCTTGTCGACGCCGAGAATGCCGATATGGCCGACGTGGTGGTGACCGCAGGCGTTCATGCAGCCGGAGATGTTCAGGTCGATATTGCCGATGTCGAACAGATAGTCGAGATCGTCGAAACGACGCTGAATGGCTTCGGCGATCGGGATCGACTTGGCGTTGGCCAGCGAGCAGAAGTCGCCGCCCGGGCAGCAGATGATGTCGGTCAGCAGGCCTACGTTCGGCGTGGCGAAACCTTGTTCGCGCAGTTCGCCCCAAAGAGCCAGCAACTGACGCTGCTCGACGTCGGCGAGGATGATGTTCTGGTTGTGGCTGTTGCGCACTTCGCCGAAGGAATAACGGTCGGCCAGGTCGGCGATGGCATCGAGCTGCTTGTCGGTGACGTCGCCTGGCGCCACGCCGGTGGGTTTGAGCGATAAGGTCACGGCAACGTAGCCAGGCTTCTTGTGGGCGAAGGTGTTGCGCTCGCGCCAACGGGCGAAGCCCGGGTGTTCGGCGTTCTGCTGGGCGAGCAGGGCGTCTTCGTCCTGCAGGGTCAGATAGGCCGGATCAACGAAGTGTGTGGCAACGCGGGCGACTTCGGCTTCGGTGAGGGTGGTCGGCCCGTCCTTGAGGTGCGCCCACTCGGCGTTCACGCGCTCGGCGAACACCTCGGGGGTCAGCGCCTTGACCAGAATCTTGATACGCGCCTTGTACTTGTTATCGCGACGGCCATAGCGGTTGTACACGCGCAGGATGGCGTCGAGATAACTGATCAGGTGCTGCCAGGGCAGGAATTCGTTGATGAAGCTGCCGACGATCGGGGTACGACCCAGGCCGCCACCGACGGAAACACGGAAGCCCAGCTCGCCGGCTGCGTTCTTCACCGCTTCCAGGCCGATGTCATGCACTTCGATGGCGGCACGGTCGCCCACGGCGCCGTTGACGGCGATCTTGAACTTGCGCGGCAAGTGGCTGAATTCGGGATGGAAGGTCGACCACTGACGGATGATCTCGCACCAGGGACGCGGATCGACGATCTCGTCCTTGGCCACGCCGGCGAACTGGTCGGTGGTGGTGTTGCGGATGCAGTTACCGCTGGTCTGGATGGCGTGCATCTGCACGGTGGCCAGCTCGGCGAGAATCTCCGGCACGTCTTCCAGGTCCGGCCAGTTGAACTGTACGTTCTGGCGGGTGCTGATATGGGCATAGCCCTTGTCGTAGTCGCGGGCGATCTTGGCCAGCATGCGCACCTGGGTGGACGACAGCAGGCCATAAGGCACGGCCACGCGCAGCATGGGCGCGTAGCGCTGGATATACAGACCGTTCTGCAGGCGCAGCGGACGGAATTCCTCGCCGCTCAGCTCTCCGGCGAGGTAGCGGCGGGTTTGATCGCGGAACTGCTTGACGCGATCCTCGACGATCTTTTGATCGTACTGGTCATATACGTACATGAAGGGTCCTGTTTTCAGGCTACTTACTGCCAATCAGCGCGCACGGCCGCGCACTCCCCGAGGAGCCGGGGCACGATACCAGCTCAGGTTTATGCGTAAAAGTGATGTTTGAATATATAAACCTTGGTTTAAGGAATAAGACTGCCCTAGAGCATAACCATATGGTTTGAGCGATGGCCAAGGCTGGTCTTAAATGCAGTGTGCATCACCCAAAAGCACAAGAAGAGGGGGAACCATGACCGAGCACACTGAAGTGGACAATTCCGACAGCGTCATCGATGCCTGGGCGATCTTTTGCCTGATCCTGATCGCGGTAGGTACGGCGGTCTTCTGGGTCAGCGGACAGTGAGGGCGAAGGCCGATACGCATTAGCGGTCGGCCTTTTGTCATTTGCGCCCTATACTGCGCCCCGGTTAATTGGGGAGCGGTGCCGTGATCCGGTGGGTGTTGGGCCTGTGGCTATTACTGTGCTGCGCATTGGCGTCAGCACAAACCCGTGCGCCGTCTGTGATCTTCCTCAATCCCGGCTATTCCGACGAGCCGTTCTGGGCCGATTACACCCGCTATATGCAGGACGCCGCAGGCGACCTCGGCATCGACCTGAAGGTACTTTACGGTGAGCGTGATCCAGCGCGCATGCTGAGCAATGCCCGCCAGGTTCTCGACGGTGAACACCCGGATTACCTGATCTTCACCAACGAGCAGTTCCAGGGACCTGTGCTGCTGCGCCTGTTCGAAGCTAGCCAGGTTGGTCTTTTCGCCCTCCACAGCACGCTCACCGACGAGCAGCAGGAGCTGATCGGTGGCAGCCGCGAGCGTCACCGCAACTGGCTGGGTAGCCTGGTGCCCAATGATGAAGAGGCAGGTTACCTCATGGGGCGCGAACTGATCGCGCTTGCCAAGGGGCAACCGGCCGAGCTGCTGGCATTTTCCGGGGTCAAGCAAACGCCGTCATCGATCTTGCGTCTGGCCGGTTTGCAACGTGCGCTGAACGAGGCGCCGCATGTGCGTCTGGTGCAGGCAGTGCATGGCGAGTGGCAGGAGCAGCGCGCCTATGAGCAGGCGATGAGCCTGTTGCCGCGCTATCCGGGGGTGAGCCTGGTGTGGTCCGCAAACGATGCAATGGCATTCGGCGTGATGCGTGCGGCTGATGAGCTGGGCAGAGACCTGCGCTATGCAGCCTTGAATAACTCAGCTCGGGTGCTGCAGGCACATATCGATGGACGAATCGATGTCCTGGCGAGTGGCCACTTCGTTCTGGGGGGCTGTGCCCTGGTGATGCTCAGTGACCATGCCCGTGACATGGATTTCATCGAGCGCGGCGGCCAGGACCAGGTGGCATCCCTGCTGCGCCTGCTCGACAGGGCGCAATCGCAGAAACTGCTGGCACGCCTTGGCCAGGCGGACATCGACATGGACTTTGGCCAGTTCAGCGCGTTGACTCAGCCCCAACAGCAGCGCTACGACTGCTCGATAGCATCCCTGCTGGACTGATCAGCCAGTCGCCAGGTGCAGGATCAGCTTAACCGTCACCAGCAATACGATCACGAACAGGGTGGTGAACAGCACCCCGAGCAGAATGAAATGGCTGGGCTTTCCGCGACTGAAGTCGCGGCTACGGTTCTTCCCGCTCTGCACGCCAAGGGCGGCGGCCAGCACGCTCTGCAGCATTTCGCGCAGGGTCAGCGGGGCCTGCTGGGGGTCTTTGTCCTGATCGCTCATGGTCAGCCTCTCCGTCGGTCCTGCAAGCATAGTCCGCAACCGCCACGCCAGCACGAGGGACTAGGCTGGCCGCGGCGAATCAGGCAATCTGCGCGAGCGCTGACCACCGACCTTGACCATGTCTGACGATCTCTTTCCTGACGATGCCGCGCAAACCGAGCGCACCCGCGAAACCATCCTGCGCTACCACCTGAGCTGGAAGCACCGCGACCTCGATGCTGTAATGGCGCTGTATCACCCGGAGATCGAGTACAACGACTTCTACCAGCAGCGCTGCATGCGCCTGGCTGAGCTGCGCGAGTACGTCGAGAACAACCTGCCGCGCCGCCCGGGCGAACTGCTGGAGCACGTCGACCGCATCCGCATCGACGGGCATACCGCCTTCATCCAGTACTGCACCAGCTTGCAGGGCGGGGAAGGGCTTGTGTCGTTCCGCACCGGTGAAGCCATCACCGTGCGCGACGGGCTGATCTGGCGGATCAACGAATACGCCACCCTGGTGCATGAGGCGCGTGGCACTGGCGAAGCGGCCAGTTCGCGCCCGGCGATCAGCCGCCTGGGGCTGTCGACCCGCCAGCTCGGTCAGCTGGCGCAGGACCTGCAGGACTACTTTCAGCGCAGCCAGCCCTTTCTCGACCCCGAGCTGGATCTGCAGCAGGTGGCGGCAGCGACGGGTTACAGCCGCAACCAGATATCCCATCTGCTCAATCAGGTGCTGGGCGAGAGCTTCTACCGCTACGTCAACCGCGCCCGCCTGCAGTACTTGCTCGATGGCTTGCAGGCGGGCAGCGACCTCAAGCGTATCGACGAGCTGGCCTTTGCCGCCGGCTTCAACTCGTTGTCGGCCTTCTACAGCTGCTTCAAGCGCCACACCGGGCTTTCGCCCACGGCCTACCTCAAGCAGATTTCCGCGCGGGCACGCACGCAAGACAGCGACTGATCGCCCCAACTAGCCTTGTGTCATCGATTGATGACGGAGGCGTGGATGAATTCCTGGCGCAACATCAGTCTGTGGATGGATCAGCTCGATGATCCGCTGCAGGCGCGGCCCAGCCTGCAAGCCCAGCTGCACGCCGACGTGGTGATCATCGGCGCGGGTTATACCGGCCTGTGGACGGCCTATTACCTCAAGCGCCAGGCGCCGCAGCTGCGTGTGGTGATCGTCGAGGCTGAGACCGCCGGCTTCGGTGCGTCCGGGCGCAATGGCGGCTGGTTGATGGGCAACCTGCTCGGCGAGGATCGTCTGCTGGCTGGTGTGCCAGCGTCGGAGCGCAAGGCGAGCTTCGACCTGTTGCACGGCATCCCCGATGAAGTGGCCTCGGTGGTCGCCCGCGAGGGCATCGACTGCGATCTGCGCAAGGGCGGCGTGCTGTATTGCGCGGCGCGCTACCCGGAGCAGGAAGTGCGCCTGCGTGATTATCTCAAGGAACTGCGTGCGCTGGGCCTGAGCGAAGACGACTACCGCTGGCTGCCGCCGAGCGAACTGGCCACCCAGTTGCGCGTGGCCAATGCCTACGGCGCGCTGTACAGCCCGCATTGCGCGACGATCCAACCGGCCAAGCTGGTGCGGGGCCTGGCGCGCTGCGTCGAGGACCTGGGTGTCGAACTCTACGAGCGCAGCCCGGTGATCGACTGGCAACCCGGCCTGGTGCGTACCGCTCACGGCCTGGTCACGGCTGACTGGGTGGTGCCGGCCATCGAGGGGTACGCCGCCAGCTTGCCGCCGTTGGGTAATCACCAGTTGCCGGTGCAGAGCCTGATCGTTGCCACCGAGCCATTGCCGGCGGATGTCTGGGCCGGTATCGGCCTGGAGCGCGGGCAGGCGTTCAGCGAATTCAGCCGTCAGGTCACCTACGGCCAGCGCAGCCTCGATGACCGTCTGATCTTCGGGGCGCGTGGTGGCTACCGCTTTGGCGGGCGCCTGCGCACCGACTTCAACTTAACCGACGACGAGCTGGGTTTACGCCGTTACCTGATGGGGGAAATCTTCCCGCAGCTGCGCAACGTGCGTTTCACCCATTCCTGGGGTGGCAACCTGGGCATGGCGCGGCGCTTCCAGCCGCACATGCTGCGCGACACCCGCAACCGCATCGCGCTGTCTGGCGGTTACGGCGGCGAGGGCGTCGGAGCCACCAACCTGGGCGGGCGCACCCTGGCCGATCTCATTCTCGGTCGGGACAGCGAACTGCTGCGCCAGCCCTGGGTGCTGAGTGATAGCCCGATTTCCAGCCTGAGGCGCTGGGAGCCCGAACCCTGCCGCTGGCTTGGCTACAACGCCATCATCCGCAGTTTCGTGCATGAGGACGAAGTCCTCGCCAACCCGCGCAGCCCGGCCTGGCGCCGGCGTCTGGCGCAGGCGGTGGCGGCGCGCATGGAAAGCCTGATGGGCTGAGTGAATGCCAGCCGTTCCTTTATCCGGAGTACCAATGAATATCACCCATTTTCGTAACACTCCCAACGTCGGCCTGGACGAGTCCAATCCGGTTGCCGTGCCCCTGAGCGAGCCGGTGGCGGTTACTTCGACCACCAGCGTCGAGCGCAGTGACGGCGTCGAGACCGGCATCTGGGAATGCACGCCGGGGCGCTGGCGCCGACAGATTGTGCGGCAGGAGTTCTGTCACTTCGTGGCTGGGCGCTGCACCTTCACGCCTGACGGCGGTGAGCCCATCGAGATTCGCGCCGGCGACGCCCTGATGATGCCGGCCAATACCCTTGGCATCTGGGACATACAAGAAACGGTGCGCAAGACCTATGTGCTGATCTTCTGAGTCAGCCCCTTTTCAGTACTGCCTAGAACAACAACTCACGAGGTATCCCATGCTGAAGAAACTCCTGCCGTGCCTGATCCTGGCCGGCACCGCTCATGCCGCTGATAGCGTGCGCATCTACAACTGGACCGATTACATCGCCCCGGACACCCTCAAGCAGTTCGAAAAGAGCAGCGGCCGGGGTACCCATTACGACGTCTACGACAGCAACGAGACGCTGGACGCCAAGCTGATGGCTGGTCGCTCCGGCTACGACGTGGTGTTCCCTTCCAACCACTTCATGGCCCGGCAGATTCAGGGCGGTGCGCTGAAGAAGCTCGACCGCAGCAAGCTGCCGAACTGGAACAACCTCAGCCCGGTACTGATGAAGACGCTGGAGGTGAACGACCCGGGCAACGAGCACGGCTTCCCCTATCTGTGGGGCAGCACCGGTATCGGCTACAACGTAGACAAGGTGCGCGCCGTGCTGGGCGATGAGGTGACGATGGACAGCTGGGACGTGCTGTTCGACCCGGTCAAGCTGGCCAAGCTCAACGAGTGCGGCGTCGCGATCCTCGACAACGGCCCGGAAATGCTGCCGATCGCCTTGCATCATCTGGGCCTGCCACACCACAGCAAGAACCCTGAGGACTACAAGCGCGCCGAAGCGTTATTGATGGAGATGCGCAAGAACGTGCGTTATTTCCACTCTTCCAAATACGTCGGTGATCTGGCCAATGGCGAGATCTGCATGGCGGTGGGCTTTTCCGGCGACATCATGCAGGCTGGCGCCCGTGCCGCTGAGGCGGGTAACGGGGTGAAGATCCAGTACGAGATTCCCAAGGAAGGCGCGCCGATCTGGTTCGACATGGTGGCCATGCCGGTCGATGCCGGCAACGAAGATGGCGCTTACGCCTTCATGAACTACCTGCTGCAGCCCGAGGTAATGGCGGCCATCAGCAATCATGTGAAGTACGCCAACGGTAACACCAAGGCCGACGCGCTGGTCGACCCGGCGCTGAAGGCCGATCCGACCGTGTATCCGCCAGAGGCGGTGATGGACAAGCTGTACACCCTGGAGGCCATGCCGCTGAAGATCGACCGTGTGCGCACGCGTATCTGGAGCAAGGTCAAGAGCGGCGTCTGAGCGTCTACTCGATGAAAAAAGCCCCGGCATGCCGGGGCTTTTTGTTGTGCGTCATTCAATCGCTCATGGTTCAGACCTTGAAACGCCCCAGCAGGCGATCCTGCTGGCCAACCTGTTCCACCATCGAGCCGCACTGGCGCACCTGCTGTTCGGCGCCGCCAGCCAGTTCATGGCTGATGTCGCGAATGTTGGTGGTGTTGCGGTTGATCTCCTCGGTGGTGGCGCTTTGCTCCTCGGCCGCGGTGGCGATCTGCAGGTTCATGTCGTTGATGCGGGTGATCGCCTCGCGGATACGGCCGAGCATGTCGTTGGCCGCGCCGGCGTCTTCGGCCGTCTTGCTGGCCGTGTCGCGGCTCTGTTGCATGCGGCTTTCGGCCTGACGCACACCGCCTTGCAGTTGATCGATCATCTGGCGGATTTCCTGGGTGGCCTGCTGCGTGCGCGAGGCCAGCGAGCGCACCTCATCGGCGACCACGGCAAAGCCACGGCCGGATTCACCGGCGCGCGCGGCTTCGATGGCGGCGTTCAGTGCCAGCAGGTTGGTCTGCTCGGCGATGCTGGTGATGACCTGCAGAATCGACTCGATGTTGTGGCTGAGCTTGGCCAGTTCGTTGATCGCGTGGCTGGTTTCGTCCATCTCGTTGGCCAGATGGCGAATCGCCGAACTCGATTGCGAGACCACGCGCACGCCATTCTCGGTTTCTTCGTTGGCGGCCACGGCCGCCTGAGCCGCGGCCTGAGCGTTGCGCGCCACCTCTTCGGCGGTGGAGGCCATTTCCTGCATGGCGGTGGCCAGCTGATCCAGTTCCTGCAGCTGTTCCTGCAGGCGGCGGGCGGCCTGTTCCGACTCATTTGAGGTCAGGGCCGTACTTTCGCGGACCTGGTGCGAACTGCCCATGACGTCGCCAATCAATGTCTGCAGGGTCTGCAGGAAGCGATTGAACTCTTGCGACAACTCGCCGATCTCGTCGTTGCTGGTGATCGCCAGGCGGCGCGTCAGGTCACCTTCGCCGCTGTTGATCTCACGCAACGAGGTACTGAGCAGGCTCAGCGGCTTGAGCAGGCTGTTCATCAACAGGCCCAGCACCACCAGGCTGATGGCGACGCCGACCACGGTGCCAACCACGGCCAGCCAGGTCAGGCGGTTGGCTTCGGCCATCACCACACTTTCGTCCAGCACTACACCGATATACCAGTCCATGCCGCGCAGGTTGGGTAGCGGGGTGAAGGAGACCAGCAGGCTCTTGCCGTCCGCTTCGACTTCGTGCAGCTCCTTGCCCAGCGCCGGGCTATGGCCGTCGAACAGTTCGCTGTAGGACTTGCCGTTGTACTCGGCATTGGGGTGGGAAATGATATTGCCCGAGCGGCTGAGCAGGAAGGCATAGCCGGCACCGTTGAAGTCCAGGGTGTTGACCGCATCGGCGACCGATTGCAGACGGATATCGCCACCGAATACGCCAAGGAACCGGCCGGCGTCGCTGATTCGAGCCACAGCGGAAATGAGGATCTCATTGGTGGTCGAGTCGACGTAGGGCTCGGTCAACACTGCCTGGCTGCTGGCCTTGCCGGTCGCATACCAGGGACGCTTGCGGCCGTCCCAGTCGGCACTGGGTTTCCAGTCGTCGCTGTTCTTGATTGGCTTGCCGTCCGCTTCCAGCGCGCCGAAGACCAGAATGAACTCGCTTTTGAGCAGTGGCGCATCGAATACGCGCTGGTTTTCCTGCGGGCTGTAGCTGCTGTCGATGGTTTGCGACATCAGGTCAATCAGACGCAGTTTGGCGTTGAGCCAGTTCTCGATCTGCCTGGCCAGGGCATTACTCGATTCGGCAATGCTCGATTCGACCTGGCTGCGCAGGGTGTCGCGGACCTGGCTGACCTGGGAGAGCGACAGCAGGCTGGTGGTGAGGAACAGCACGGTAGCGGCGGCGATACCGACCTTGTGGGCGATTTTCATGAATGGGCTCCTGGGCGCCAAGACGACGGGGCTGCATCCATGCAATGCGGTTCTTTGCAAACCTGGTACAGTGCTGGCGTTTTGCCTGCTGGACGTATGGTCTCTCTGTATGCGTTTGTATCGGCTCTCAGGTGCCGTTCTTGAGCCTCAGCCGCGCTTTCTGTGCAAGCGACTGGTATTGACCACATCCACTGCGCGGGCGCGCAGTTGGCCGCAACCGCCGTCGACATCCTGGCCGGCCGAGTTGCGCACCTTGGTCAGGACGCCACGGCTGTGCAGATAACGCACCATCTCGACGATGCGCTCGCCGTCGGGACGCTGGTAGTCGTCGGCTTCCAGGCTGTTATAGGGGATCAGATTGAGCACGGCGAACTTGCCCTTGAACAGACGCAGGATGTTGTCCATTTCTTCCTGGCTGTCGTTGATGCCCTTGAGCAGGGTCCACTGGTACTGGATCGGGTAGTCGATGGTGCGAGCGTAGGCCTCGCCCAACTCCACCAGCTCTTCGGGATCGATCCGCGGTGCCTTGGGCAGCAGGCGCTGGCGCAGTTCGGCGTCGGTGGTATGCAATGACAGCGCCAGGGCAGGGCGCACGCGTTGCTTGGGCAGGCGCTCGAACACCCGTGGGTCACCAACGGTGGAGAACACCAGATTGCGCTGACCAATGCCGCCCTCGGTGCCGAGCAGGTCGATGGCTTCCAGCACGTTGTCGAGGTTGTGCGCTGGCTCGCCCATGCCCATGAACACCACTTTCTTCACCGGACGAAAGCGCCTGCCCAGGGCGACCTGGGCGACCATCTCGGCGCTGCTGAGCTGGCGCAGCAGTCCGCTCTTGCCGGTCATGCAGAACACGCAGGCCACGGCACAGCCCACCTGGCTGGAGATGCACAGGCCATCGCGCGGCAGCAGTACGCTTTCCACCATCTGTTTATCAGCCAACTCCACCAGCAGGCGTGCCGAGCCATCGGCGCCAGGGTGCTCGGAGCGCAGCCGGGCCAGTGCGTCGAGTTCGCTGGCGATGGCTGGCAGTCCTTCACGTACCGTCAGTGGCAGAAAGTTCTCGGTCTTCTGATGCTTGGTGCCGGTATCCAGCGCCTTGCCTTGCAGCCAGGCACGGGTAATGCGCCCGATATGCTGGGGTTTGGCGCCAAGGTCGGCGAGGCGTTGGTTGAGTTCGGTGAGCTGCATGGGGCGCGCATGCTATCACTTGGCAGGGGGAGCGACCACGTCGAAGCGCAGCACGCCGATCATCTGCCCGGCTTCAGTGACGACCCGCACCTGCCAGCGGCCTTCGGGCGAGGCCGGGAAGTTGAGTTTGTGCGTCCAGGCGCGATAGCCCTCCTTGCGCCCGCCATTGATGTCCAGCGCAATGCGGTCGACTTCCTGGCCGTTGTGCTGCCAGACGTGGTAGATGCGCTCGTTGAGGCCGCGTGGGGCGTTGATGGAGGTGTAGGCGTAAAGCCCATCATCGCGCAGCTGTTCCGGGCTTATCTGTTGCAGGCTCTCGCCTGGCGTGCGTTGTTCGCCATCGAAGCGATCACTGATCGCCACCTCGGTCAGCCATAGCGTTGCCGGTGGCACCCAGGCGCGCGCCACCCAGCCGGCGCTGGCCATCGCCAGAGGCAGGGCGGCCAGTAGCACAATGCGTCGCCAGCCGGTGAAACCGATCAGGCCCGGCAGGCTCGGCAGCGCCAGCAGCGTGGCGATCAGCAGGGCAATGCGGTAGCTCTGCGGGGTACTGAGGTGAAAGATGATCGGCAACGCGGTCAGCATCACCGCGAACAGCGCCAGGCTGTGAAAGATCAACAGCAACCAGCGCCTGGGCGCCAGCCAGCGGTAGTAAATCGGGTCGGTGATCGAGGCCAGGGCGGCGATCGCCAGCAGGCCGCTGAACAGTAACTGCCCGCTGTTCCAGGTGGTGGTGATGAAGAAGAACGGCAAGACGAAGAACAGACTTTCCTGGTGGATCATCTGTGTGCCGTAGCGCAGCAGCGGCAACGGCAATTCGAAGCCGAAGCGCCGGGCAATGCGTTCACGCAGCAGGTTCTCCAGAATCAACCAGACCCAACTGACCAGCAATACCACGCCGAGTACCTTGGCCAGGTACGCCTGGCGGTCGACCAGGAGAAAACTGGCCACGCCCGAGCAGAAGCCGAACAGGGCGACCAGGCCTGGGTAACGGCGCAGCAGGGCGATCAGCGTGGGGATGCGGTCGAGCACGACTTTCATGGCAGCAGCAAATGACAGTGTTGGGCGCGCATCCTAGGTAGCCCGAGCCTTGGCTGCAAGCGAGTCGTCAACTGCGCTGGCGGTGTCGGGCCGCTTGCGGCACTATTGCGCCCCCGTTTCACCACCGAGTCCGAAAACGATGAAATTCATCCATCAACGCGAGCATCTGGAAGAGGGCGATCTGGTGGTCATCCAGTGTTCGCAGCCCTGCAACATCCGCCTGATGAACGATGCCAACTTTCGCGCGTTCAGGAACCGTGGTCGGCACAGTTATCACGGCGGCGCCTTCATCAAGTTCCCAGCGAAGATCCGCGTGCCCTCCAGTGGTTTCTGGAACATCACGCTGGATACCGTCAGCCGTCGTGCGGTGAGCGTGACGCGCAAGCCGCAGATGGGGTACAGCATCAAGATCGTCCGTCGCCCGGGCGCCTGATGCTCGCCGCTGCAGGTGAAGAAAAAAGCTAAACGCTGACAGCCAGGTCGAGGTCACAACTCGTGAACCTCGAAAAAGGAGAGTCAGCATGCTGAAGTTTCTGGGCGGTACCGTCGGTATCATTTTCATCATCGGCCTGATCGTGGTGGTGGGATTGCTCTCACTGATCTTCTAGCCAATGAATGGCCCCGCTGCGTGCAGCGGGGCTGATCGCATTCAGAGCCGTTTGCGCTGGTTGCCCTGGTGCTGCTCGCAGGTCATGAAGCCCTTGCTGTCGACCCGGCCGTTGACGTCGAAGTCCACGTAATAGGGCTGCTCCAGGCCGTCGACATTCAGCACGTAGTTGTTGCAGGTGCCGCCTGTGACACTGTTGCGCACGTCCGAAGAGGGTGGCCCACCGAGGGTGCGTACCTGTTCCTGAGTCATGCCGTGGTCGACCTGCTTGACCAATGGCTCATTGCGGAAGGTCAGGTAATCGGCCGGGTTCTCGAAGGTCGAGCAACCGCTCACCGCAGCCGCTACGGCCAGTACTGCAAGGCTGTGCTTGTACATGTCATCGCTCCGTCGATTGAGCCGAAATGGCTCGACATGTTTTGGAGCCGCGTCCGTCCATGAGAGTTCGAGTTTTTCGATGATCGGCGCGAGTCGCGCCTCATTCGTCGCTGCATGAATGAAAAGAGCCCGCGATTGCGGGCTCTTTTGCATCAGTCGTCGTAGCCCAGGTTCGGCATCAGCCAGCGTTCGCTGACAGCGATGTCCTGGCCCTTGCGCTTGCTGTACTGCTCGATCTGATCCTTGTCCACCTTGCCCACGGCGAAGTACTGCGCCTCGGGGTGGGCGAAGTACCAGCCGGACACTGCTGCCGCAGGGAACATGGCGTAGTGCTCGGTGAGAAACACGCCGCTCTTGCCGGCCTTGTGGTAGTCAGCCTCGGGGTCGAGCAGCTTGAACAGCGTGGCCTTCTCGGTGTGATCCGGGCAGGCCGGGTAGCCGGGGGCAGGACGGATGCCCTTGTACTGCTCGCGGATCAGTGCTTCGTTGTCCAGCTGTTCATCCCTGGCATAACCCCAGTAGTCCTTGCGCACACGCTCGTGCAGCCATTCGGCGCAGGCCTCGGCCAGGCGGTCGGCCAGGGCCTTGACCATGATCGAGTTGTAGTCGTCGCCCTTGGCCTCATAGGCCTTGGCCACTTCCTCGGCACCGATGCCAGCGGTGGTGATGAAGCCGCCGACGTAGTCGGTCACACCGCTTTCCTTCGGCGCGACGAAATCGGCCAGCGACAGGTTCGGCTTGCCGTCGGGCTTGATGGTCTGCTGGCGCAGGTGGTGCAGGGTGGCCAGGGGCTTGCCGTCGTTACCATAGACTTCGATGTCGTCATGGGCGACCTGGTTGGCCGGCCAGAAGCCGAACACCGCGCGGGCCTTGATCAGTTTCTCGTCGATCAGCTTCTTCAGCATCGCCTGGGCGTCGTCGAACAACGCGGTGGCAGCTTCGCCAACCACTTCGTCGGTGAGGATGCGAGGGTACTTGCCGGCCAGGTCCCAAGAGATGAAGAACGGTGTCCAGTCGATGTACTCGGCCAGGGTCGCCAGGTCAATGTCGTCCAGCACCTGGGTACCGGTGAAGCTCGGCTTGGGCGCGACGTAGCCGTTCCATTCGAAGGCCGGCTTGTTGGCGATGGCGTCTGCATAGCCCAGGCGCTCGGTGCGCGAGGCGCGGGCCGAGGTACGCTCGCGCACCACCACGTATTCCTCGCGGGTCTTGCGCACGAAATCGGCCTTCAGCTCCTTGGACAACAGCTGGGTGGCCACGCCCACGGCGCGCGAGGCGTCGGTGACGTAGACCACCGCGTCGTTGCTGTACTGCGGGTCGATCTTCACCGCGGTGTGGGCCTTGGAGGTGGTGGCGCCACCGATCATCAATGGCAAGGTGAAGCCCTGGCGCTGCATTTCCTTGGCGACATGCACCATCTCGTCCAGCGAGGGAGTGATCAGGCCGGACAGGCCAATGATGTCGCACTTCTCGGCGATGGCGGTCTGCAGGATTTTCTCCGCCGGCACCATCACGCCGAGGTCGACGATGTCGTAGCCGTTACAGCCCAGCACCACGCCGACGATGTTCTTGCCAATATCGTGTACGTCACCCTTGACCGTGGCCATGAGGATCTTGCCCTTGGCTTCCGGCTTGTCGCCTTTCTCCGCTTCGATGAAGGGAATCAGGTGGGCAACGGCCTGCTTCATAACGCGGGCAGACTTGACCACCTGGGGCAGGAACATCTTGCCCGAGCCGAACAGGTCGCCGACCACGTTCATGCCGCTCATCAGCGGGCCTTCGATGACCTCGATGGGGCGCGCGCATTGCTGGCGGCACTCCTCGGTGTCTTCGACGATAAAGGCAGTGATGCCTTTGACCAGCGCGTGTTCCAGGCGCTTGTCCACCGGCAGCGAGCGCCACTCCTCGTTCTCGACTTCCTTGACGGCACCGTCGCCCTTGTATTGGTCGGCGATGGCGAGCAGGGCGTCGGTGCCGCCGGGTGTGCGGTTGAGCACCACATCCTCGACCTTGTCGCGCAGCTCCTTGGGAATCTCGTCGTAGATTTCCAGTTGGCCGGCGTTGACGATGCCCATGGTCAGGCCGTTCTGGATCGCGTAGTAGAGAAATACCGAGTGGATCGCCTCACGCACCGGGTTGTTGCCGCGAAACGAGAACGACACGTTGGAGACGCCACCCGAGCTCAGCGCATAGGGCAGGTTGTCGCGAATGAAGGCGCAGGCCTCGATGAAGTCCACGGCGTAGTTGTTGTGCTCTTCGATGCCGGTGGCCACGGCGAAGATGTTCGGGTCGAAGATGATGTCTTCCGGCGGGAAGCCCACTTCGTTGACCAGAATGTCGTAGCTGCGCTGGCAGATTTCCTTCTTGCGCGCGGCGGTATCGGCCTGGCCGACCTCGTCGAAGGCCATCACCACCACGGCGGCGCCGTAGCGCTTGCACAGCTTGGCGTGGTGCTTGAACTGCTCGACGCCTTCCTTCATCGAGATCGAGTTGACGATGCCCTTGCCCTGGATGCACTTCAGGCCCGCTTCGATCACTTCCCACTTGGAGGAGTCGATCATGATCGGCACGCGCGAGATGTCCGGCTCACCGGCGATCAGGTTGAGGAACCTAACCATGGCGGCCTTGGAGTCGAGCATGCCTTCGTCCATGTTGATGTCGATCACCTGAGCGCCGGCTTCCACCTGCTGCAGGGCGACTTCCAGTGCCTCGGTGTAGTTCTCCTCGCGGATCAGGCGGGCGAACTTGGCGGAGCCGGTGATGTTGGTACGCTCGCCGACGTTGACGAACAGCGAGTTGCGGTCGATGGTGAAGGGCTCGAGGCCCGACAGGCGGCAGGCCTTGGGAATCTCTGGAATGGTGCGAGGTTGGTACTTGGAGACCGCCTCGGCAATGGCCTGGATATGCCCTGGCGTGGTGCCGCAGCAACCGCCAATGATGTTGAGAAAGCCGCTGGCGGCGAACTCTTCGACCACCGCAGCCATCTCGGCAGGCGATTCGTCGTACTCGCCGAAGGCGTTGGGCAGGCCGGCGTTGGGGTGCGCAGAGACGTGGGTGTCTGCCTTGTTCGACAGCTCTTCCAGGTAAGGGCGCAGGTCTTTGGCGCCAAGGGCGCAGTTCAGACCGACGGAGATAGGGTTGGCGTGCCGTACCGAGTTCCAGAACGCCTCGGTGGTCTGGCCGGACAGTGTACGGCCGGAGGCGTCGGTGATGGTGCCGGAAATCATGATCGGCAACTCGACGCCGTCTTCATCGAACACTTGCTGCACGGCGAAGATCGCCGCCTTGGCGTTGAGGGTGTCGAAGATGGTCTCGATCAGGATCAGATCGGCGCCGCCTGCGATCAGGCCGCGAGTGGCCTCGGTGTAGTTATCTACCAGTTCATCGAAGGTAACGTTGCGGTAGCCGGGATCGTTAACGTCAGGGGAAATCGAGCAGGTACGGCTGGTCGGGCCAAGCACACCGGCGACGAAGCGCGGCCGGTCCGGGGTTTCCAGGGTCTTGGCGTCGGCCACTTCACGAGCTACACGGGCACCGGCGACGTTCAGCTCATAGGCCAGGCCCTCCATGCCGTAGTCGGCCTGGGATACCTGGGTGGCATTGAAGGTATTGGTTTCCAGAATGTCGGCGCCGGCATCCAGATAAGCCTTCTCGATGGCTGCGATGATCTGCGGCTGGCTGAGCAGCAGCAGGTCGTTGTTGCCTTTGACGTCGCTCGGCCAGTCGGCGAAGCGCTCGCCGCGGTAGTCGGCCTCTTCCAGCTTGTAGCTCTGGATCATGGTGCCCATGCCGCCATCGAGGATCAGGATGCGCTCCTTCAGGGCTTGCTGGAGGGCTTGGAGGCGGGCGCTGCGATCGGACATGAGAACTACCTGAGCAAAGCGGAAACAAAGGTGGGCGATGATAGCAAAGCTGCAGGGTTCTGGAGCACCAGCGGGCTTTTCATGAATTTCATTCATGTTGCTGGAGGCGCCGTCTCGTTAGAATTGCCAGCATCGCACTCAAGGACGTGGCCATGCTCAAGCCCGCTGCTCTGTTTCTTCTTTCTTTCGCAGCCGGCCTGGCCCGTGCGGAAGCGATTTCCTATATCGATGACGTCCAACCGATCCTCACCCACAAATGCGTAGCCTGCCATACCTGCTATGACGCGCCGTGCCAGCTCAATCTGGGCAGTGGCGAAGGCATTGCGCGTGGCGCCAGCAAGCAACTGGTGTACGACGGTACGCGCAGCAAGGCGCAAGCGACCACTCGGCTTTATCTGGATGCACAGGGCGAGGCGGCCTGGCGCCAGCGCGACTTTCATTCGGTGCTCGATGGCGAGAACGGCCAGGCTGCGCTGATCAAGCGCATGCTGGAGCTGGGTCGCAGTCAGCCACTGGAGCCCAATGCCAAGCTCCCTGACAATCTCGACATCGCCATCACTCGCAGCAACAGCTGTCCGTTGCCGGAGGAGTTCGCTGCCTATGCGCAGAAGAATCCCCATGGCGGCATGCCGTTCGCCGTGACGGGGCTGAACGATGACGAGTACGCCACCCTTGAACAGTGGCTGGCCCAGGGTGCGCCGGTCGCCGAACAGACGCTCACGCCGAGTGCAGTCGAGTTGCGCCAGGTGGAGCAGTGGGAAAAATTCTTGAATGCGCCCGGTGCGCGGCAGGATCTGGTTGCGCGCTGGCTGTACGAGCATTTGTTCCTCGCGCATCTGCACTTCGAGGGCGGGGAGCCCGGGCACTTCTTCCAGATGGTCCGTTCGCGTACCCCTAGCGGCAAACCCATCGATCCTATCGCCACGCGCCGCCCGAACGACGATCCGGGCACCGAGTTCTACTACCGGCTATGGCCGATCCAGGGCGTGATCGTGCACAAGACGCATATCACCTACCCACTGGGTGACGCCAAGCTGGCACGGGTCAAGGAGCTGTTCTTCGGCGAAGACTGGGCGCTGGACGCTGTGCCGGGTTACGGCGCACAACGCCGCGCCAACCCCTTCGAAACCTTCGCCGCGATTCCGGCGCGTGCGCGCTATCAGTTCATGCTGGATAACGCCGAGTACTTCGTGCGTACCTTCATCCGTGGTCCGGTGTGCCGCGGGCAGATCGCCACTGACGTGATTCGCGACAACTTCTGGGCCGTGTTCCAGGCGCCGGAGCACGATCTCTACATCACCGATGCCAATTACCAGCGCGAGGCCACGCCGCTGTTGGCCATGCCCGGCCAGTTCGACGATATCGGCGATCTGCTGGGCTTGTGGCGCAACTATCGCGACAAGCGCAACGATTACGAGAACCTGCGTAAGGACGCTTACGCCGACGCACCTCCTGCGGACTGGGCACATATCTGGAGCGGCAATGACAACGCGCTGCTGTCGATCTTCCGCCAGCACGACAGTGCCTCGGTACGTAAAGGCCTGCTCGGCGAGATTCCGCAGACCCTCTGGTGGATGGATTACCCGCTGCTGGAGCGCACCTACTACCAACTGGTGGTCAACTTCGACGTGTTCGGCAACGTTTCGCACCAGGCGCAGACGCGGTTGTATTTCGATCTGATCCGCAATGGCGCCGAAGTGAACTTTCTGCGCCTGCTGCCAGCGCGCTCACGTGAGGCCTACCTGGATGACTGGTATCAGAACAGCGGCAAGTTAAAGATGCTGCTGGACTACACCTCAGTCGATCATCGTTCACCGAGCGCCATTGGCCTGACCGGTGACGATCCGAAGAAGCAGTTCGCCGAACAGCTGCTGCAGCGCTACGCCAAGCTCAACGCGCGTCCTGACCCGATCAACCGCTGCACAGGCGCGCAGTGTTATCGCGACGGTTTGCCCAGGGAGCTGCAAGATGTCGAGCAGACGTTGGCGCGCCTGGCCAGTCGTCCGGCGGGCGGCTTGCGGGTGATTGATCAACTGCCAGAAGCGACGATGTTGCGGGTAGAGCTGAGCGATGGCTCGCGCGAGATCTACAGCCTGCTGCGCAACCGTGCGCACAGCAACGTGGCGTTCATGCTGGGAGAGGAGCTGCGCTATCAACCGCGCCTGGACACCCTGACCATCTACCCGGAAGTGCTGAGCAGCTATCCGAATTTCCTGTTCACGGTCAAAGCGGGGGAGGTGGATGCCTTCGTCAAGCAGATGGAAGCTGTCAGCGACGCAAAATCCTTCGAGCAAATCGTCGAGCGCTGGGGTGTACGGCGCAGTCATCCCGAGTTCTGGCGCTATTTTCACGATCTCGCCGAGCATATTCGCGAAACCCAGCCGCTGGAGACAGGCGTGCTGGATATGAACCGCTACCAGAACCTCTAAATGCACCGGAGCGCACGTGAAGTGCGCTCCAGGTTGCTTGTCGCATGGCGGCTATGGCTGCGATCAATTCCTACTAATTTAGTTGGGCTTTAACCGGGCGGCGCTCTGGCGTACACTGCGTCCATGTTCGCGAGGAGTTGCCATGAGCGCCATCATCATTACCCAAGCTGCCGAAGATTACCTGGCCGAGCTGCTGAGCAAGCAGGACACTCCGGGTATCGGCATCCGAGTTTTCATCACCCAGCCAGGTACGCCTTACGCGGAAACCTGCATTGCCTACTGCAAGCCGGGTGAGCAGAAGCCTGAAGACACCGCCGTTGGCCTGGCCAGTTTCACCGCCTGGATCGATGGCGTCAGTGAGCCTTTCCTGGAAGACGCAGTCGTCGACTACGCCACCGATCGCATGGGCGGCCAGTTGACCATCAAGGCGCCGAACGCCAAGGTGCCGATGGTCAACGAAGACAGTCCGCTCAACGAACGCATCAACTACTACCTGCAGACCGAGATCAATCCCGGCCTGGCCAGCCATGGCGGCCAGGTGACGCTGATCGACGTGGTCGAAGAGGGCATTGCCGTGCTGCAGTTCGGCGGTGGTTGCCAGGGCTGTGGCCAAGCCGATTACACCCTCAAGGAAGGCATCGAGAAAACCCTGCTCGAGCGCATTCCAGAGCTCAAGGGGGTGCGTGACGTGACCGACCACAGCAATCGCGAGAACGCCTACTACTGATAGGCGTCTTGCACATGAAAAAGGGGCGACTGGAGTCGCCCCTTTTTCATTTCAGGCCTTGAGTACACG
>JBLUOL010000087.1:0-20820 GCA_048065775.1 Pseudomonas sp. GW6 | reverse complement strand
GCTCAGCACGTCCGGCAGCACCCGCTCACCGCGCGGCTTGCCCGTCGACGCTGGCGCAAACAAGGCGGCCGCCAGCGCGGCCTCGTCCATGGCCACCAGCGCCGGCCAATCCAGCCCGGCCACACGCGCCGCCGCGATGTACTTGCTGACGACGCCCTTGGACAGCTGCAAGGCGCGGGCGATCTTCTCGTGGGATAAACCGGCCTCAAGCTTGAGGCGCAGACATTCTTTGATGTTTCGCATGGCTACTCGCGGCGCCGCCATCTTCCCCTCCCGAAATCGGTCGAGGGTGGCGGCGCATCAGGTCATACGCAACGAAGGGGAAGGCTTTCGCTAAGCCGTGACCGCCTGTTTCGGAACAGGCGGAAAATCGGTCACGTTGCTACCGAAATGAGCGGTCACGCGTTAGCGAAATGACCGGTCACGATCAACCGAAACGACCGGTCACGGTGCTCCGAAATCCGCAAGTGTCCGAGTCAGCGTGGAATCCGCATCGATATGACGATTTTTCCGCGCATGCGCGGAATTTCGAACAACTCAAAAATAAAATTGCCTGGCGCGTAGCTCTACCCCCAAAACCAGTGGCCTTGGGAGTTTCACTATCAGTTAGTAATCCAAAAAGTGAGAGCCCATAAATGCCAGATACATCCAATCATTCGAAGAGTATGGACCAGCCACACATCAGCCCTGACTCACGGCATGCACAGCTGCTAGCGTTGGCTGCAGATGCTGGGCGTGATGTTGGTGTGATAGTGGAGATGCTGAGGTTTCTAGATGTTCATTCGCAGCTAATTGATTTCCCTCGAGTCATGCAGGGGGTTGTTAATGCGCTTGATGCCATGGACGTAGCGCCAGAGCTCAGCCTAGGTGCGCACGATCTCAGAGCCTGGCGGGACGAGTGCTGCTGGATTATTTCAATCCGAAACAATCCTGATTTTATTGCGGCTTTGGGCCCCATGTTTTACCAGGGAGATGAGCGGCGTACGCGCAATCCGGTCATCGGTAAGGGCGTACAGGATCACGCCTTCCCCTACGCGACGCTGTGGCATGAGCCTGCGGATTCAGAAAGCCAGCTGGATTACTACCGTCTCATTGGTCAGCTTCTTGTAGCCTATCAGCAACGGGCAGATGATCTGGGACTGCGCGGTCAGAGATACAGCGCTTACCTTGAACTCCGAGCACTCTGCGCACTGCAGATACTGTCTATACCAGATGATCTTAATATATGGTCCAGCTCTGCTGTATTTGCGCAGGGTTGCCGCCAATTCGACGCCGGCAGTTCAATCGATTACCTAGCGGAGTACTACCCGCCAATAGTTCGTCTCGTCCGCTACCTCGGTGGTGAGGAACCGCCAGAACGTCACGGTGGTGGTGGCCATCGTCAGCATGGCGGCTCAAATAGCGCAGGCCTAGGCGTACTAATTAGCCAGGGTGCCACCGAGTTCCCGCTCGAGGATCCAGACGACCCAGATTTGCTCCCTGGATATATAACTTTTGTGGCGTCTCAACCGCTAGACGATAATTTAGATGAAGCACTGCCGCCTGGCGAAAGAACTGCTGCACGTGAAATATGTTTGATCGATACAAGGGGTGAGGTCAGGCCATATGTAGCTGAATTGCTCAGCCATGAGGGAATGCTTGCTCATATTGCTCGCAGTAGGCAGTTTTTACCTTTCGGCTACAACCTGCTCACGCAGTATGAACTAGCAAACCTACTGTTCGGTGTCACTGATGAATTTCTATTCTGTCGGGAACGAATTCGTAATGCTCCTGGCCAGGAGCAGACACAGATACGGAGGCGCTTGGAGGCACTGCTGGTACTTCATCTCATGCTCTGGTTCGGTCGCTCACTCGATGACTGCAAAAAACTACGGATAGCTGAGCGCAATGCGCGCCCGAGCTCGGTGCTGGAGTTGGTTCTGGCTGATGAGGCAGGGCCGGCGGAGTTCAGATTTTTTGCACCTACACCGGACTATGCAGCGGAAGAGCACTTGCCTCGAAAGGCCGTTCGAGCATCTCAGCCAACAATATCGGTACCGGACATGGTTGGGGCAACTGCGCTAGTTATGGCAATCAGGGACCTGTCGCCGGTGAATGGTTCTGCCGTTATCACCTGCAAGGTCAAAGACCTAGAACGTGAAATCCGCACTTTGTTGAGCGAGCTTGGGGGCGAAGATCCTCGCTACACGATGCACAAAGTGCGCTCCTACCTACATCGCCAAATCATCACAGACTCTCACGATGTGGTTGCAGCCACCATGCTATCGGGGATGCCTTGTCTATCGGCCAACACACCACTGTATTACAGCCAGTACAGCATTAACTATTTACGAGGCCTTTATCACCAGTCAGTTCAGAAGGTTTTAAATGGGGTTTATGCCACCGTGGGGCTGGAGGCGCCGAGTGCCCCAATGCCCTCCGTTCCGGAGGCGGCTGTTGGTGCCCGAAACTGCCTTAGGCTGGATACGGTAAAAGCTAATCTTGATGCGTTGCTGGCAGTGCTGCGTAAACGCCCTCGAAAAAATCTTCAGCAGCTTGTTCATTGGCATAACTGCTTTTCGCTGTGGACGGTTCAAATGTTCTTTATGGCGACCGGATGTCGAGCTATTCGCGACCCGTTGAAGCAGGAAGACGAATTTATATCGCCTGGGGGACACGGCGCGCTGGGGGACAAAGGCTCAGATGATGGGCATATGAGTCGCCTAGTAGTGTTGACTGACCTGCTAAAACGACAGTTAAAGGCCTATAAGGCTCACTGCAGAGCAATTACCGCACAACTCGAGTTACATGCACCGGCTCCTACCAACGGATTTTTTCTGCGCTTAACCGATGATGGTTGTCTTTGCTACGAGGAAATTCGGCCGCTCCATATCAAAGCTGTAATGCGCCAAATTGAGGGTTTCACACCTCATGCAGTAAATGGCTTCCGTAAGTTCTTGAGAACTGAGCTCGCCGAGCGCGGATGTCCGCCTGAGACACTGTCGGCTCTGATGGGCCATTGGCTGAGTGGCGAAGAGCCACAAGATATTTACTCGAGCTTTTGTCCGCGTACCTATGTCCAGGGCCTTCATGCCTGCTTGTTGTCACTCATGCGGGAGCTCGGTTGGACGGTTCGCAACAGCCACCTGGTTGTGGAGGCTGATGCATGAATAGCTCACGACTTTCGGATGAAATGCTGTCTGTTGTCTGGAGCCCGGATAAACATGATCCAGAGTGGAAAAGCGAATATCTGATAACACTCCGGGAGCGCTGCCAAAACTCCGGCAACAGCATTGGTGAATGGCTCTGCGGACAACGTTCGCTGCGTAGCTTTCCCATCAAGGAGATGCAAAATCTCGAGAATCAGCTCGAAAGCTCGACATTGCGCAACACACTGCTAGATGTGACGCGTCGGGCACAGCGTTTTAATCCGAGCTTGCCGCTGGCTCGAATAGCGATCGAAACGCAGCGCCGCCCTAATCCGATTAACCCAGACCTGTACAACTCAGAGAATCTGTCGGCCAGTCAAGACTTGGTTGATTCGATGGGGCGCGCCATCAGGCGTGATCTAGATGAACTCACACCCCATGCGCGGATTGGGCTGCTGCTACTGAGTGCTGCCTATTATGGCGCTCTGATGGACATTCCCCAACTGAACGCGCTGACTCAGCTTGATCCTGGGCAGGTCATTTGGATATCCGGAATACCAGAGTTCCGGTTGCAACTCTCAATCCGAGGTCAACCTGAGGCTGAGAACCGGCAGTGGTTTCCAGACCCAATAACACTCTCGCTTCTGTCGCGCTGCGCTGCAGATTTAACCGAGAACCGGTCTTACTTGGCTCGAAAGGACGGGAAGTTAAAGTGTGTTCAAGCGGCGCTGGCCACAGGAAAAGTTTGCCCTGATAACCAGCCAGCCTCTCTAGAGCGAATGTTTGAGTTGCTGCGTATCAAGCGTCAAACACAGTTGCCACAGTTGTCAATAAATTATGCTACAAGATCAAACTTTGTGTCGCATTCTGTTTTGTCGGACTCTTGGCAGCATTTGAACAGGAATGCACCGGTACCAAGTAGCGAAGAGAAGCAGAAACGGAAAAAGCACCGGTTTCGCAGACCCCGACAAAATGTTCCCGAATGGTTGACTGTATTGTGCCGAAAAGTCCGCAAGCGGCAAATTTCACCAGTCGAGAATATACCTCCACCTCAGACGCTTGAAGCTTTGATCAATGGCTGGGCGGCACTCCTGCTTCACGGCCGCTCGTTTTACGGCAACATGTTACAGCCCAAAACAGTTGCCAACTATGTTCGGGATGTCGGTGTAGGTTTGGACAATCTGCTCTGTGCCGACTCGATCTTGGAAGTTTCGCCGGATGCGCTTGAGGAGCTCTATGAGCTGATGCTAGAGGCTCAGCCCACCTCGTCTATGAGGAGGAATCTCGCCAAGGGATTGTTGGAGTTTCATGGTCACCTGCAGAAAACTTTTGCGTATCCGCCAATCAGCCCCTATAGCACGCTGGGCATTGGGAAAACACCTCAGTTCGTCGATGCTCAGATCCTCAATGAGGACCAATATCGTCTGGTCCTCCGGGACTTAGCCACAGGCCCTTTGAGCCTGCGCTCACCACGTCTCGCCATCGTTGCTCAAGCCATGATGATCTTCGGATTTCGTCTGGGATTGCGCCGCAATGAGGCGCTGAAATTGCTGCGCAGAGACCTGCAATTGCCTTCGCTGCCTGATGCGCGAGCCGCTGCAGTAAGGCGTCGACATCAGAACCTCAAGCGGCTATCGCCTGAGCGATTTACTGTTCTTGAGCGACCGATCAACTTGCTTATTCGACCACATGCCCAGCGTGCGTTAAAAACACGCAACGCGACACGGACGCTGCCACTTCACGTGTTGCTTGAGCCAGATGAGTTGCAACTCATTGAGCGCCTGGCCCAGCTGCGCGATGACGAAGAGCTGAAGAGCCCATATTCGGAATTCTTGTTCTGTATCCCGGAATTCCAGACTCGATGGGTATCTGAGTCGACATTGATGCCGGCTATTCATGACGCACTGCGCCGTGTCACTGGGTGCAGCGACATGCACTATCACCACCTGAGACATTCCGCCGCGACGTGGTTGACGTTCAAGTTAGCCGCGTCAGCATTCGGTGCTGCTCAGGAGACTGGATTACTGTTCGGTGAGCATCCGCAAACCATGAAATGGCTGCTGGACACAGAACGGTTCAACCGGGCCTTTCTTCACTCACCGAAGTCCGCCACTCGACGCGTGATCCACATCACCAGTGCTATTCTAGGGCATGCGAGTCCCAAAACATCCCTGCTCCACTACATCCATTGTATGCCATGGTTATCAGCGCTGTGCTGGCAGTGGAATCCTGAACTTTGGCCGCCTGGCCATGTCATCGCGAAAATTGCCCAGGTCAGTTTGCCAAACAAGCCGGACGACCTACCTGCACCTGGCCTGCCTGCAGAGATTCGGCACATGCGGAGAATCATCGGCCGCATGCGGGTCTATAGGCGCAGCAACCAAGGAAAAATTAAGCGTCCGCTGATTTCCCATCAGACGAGTGAGGGTGGATGGGCACTGACGAGAATGAATGAAATCTCATCCATGCTCTCCTATGAGGCATACGCGGAGGCATCGGGGCAGTCGGTCAACATGGACTGGGTTGAGTTTACCGAGGCTGATCGATCAGCCATGTTGGAACGGGCGAGGTACATTAGCCACCTCGGCAAGCATCGCCTGCAGAGCCCAGCAATTTCTGACTCAGATCATAGAATTGAGCTTGTCCCAAGACCCCCTAAACACGGAGGTCTGGCCGGGGTGGTGGCCTATGCGGATCAGCTCTATCGCCTGCTAAGCAGCCGGCATAAAGCCAAAGCTGGTCGAGTGCTGGACGATTTCGTGGAACGCTGCTGGGCGAGCGAGACGACACTGCGCTTCTACCCCGGTAGGGATGATCAGAGTGCTCGTGAGTACCTGTGGCTGTTATCTGAGCTGGGCGTCCCTTGGGCTGATATTGAGTTCATCATTTACGATGAACGCACGCCCAGGCAAACCAAAAGTCGTTGGCGCACGGTTCTGGGAAAACCTCGTTTGAGGATCATTGAACAAGTCCCGGAGAATCGAAGCAGCCAGAACAGTCACATAGGCATTCGAGTGATGCTGCGTTTGCCAGGTGCCAAGCCCACTGCTCAGGAGCAGAACCATCACTCCGGCGCCGCCTTGCGCTACCTGATGCTGATGGCCTCCATCGACTGGCATTTCCGTGCCTGACCAAGTCCCGGAGAGCATTCAGCCCTCCGGATCATCCTGCAATTCCAGCAAATCCCCCACCTGGCAGTTCAGGTACTGGCAGATCGTTTCCAGGTCCTTGAGCTCCACCCTCTGCGCGGTCTCGTGATAGAGCCGCGTGAGGGTTCCGCGGTTGATCCCGGTGTCCCTGACCACGTCACTGATCTTCAGTTTCCGCTCGCCCAGTAAGCGAGACAAATGGCACTTGACCATCACAATCTCCAAAAAAATGATCTGCAGAAGATCATTTTGTCCTTGCAAGGCTCAAAATGAGCGTTATATTGATCTACAGGAGATCATTATGAGGACTCAGAAGCTCATAAGAATCCGCTGTCGTTCAATTTAGCAGAGAGGGCATAACCATGTCTCACACATACCTGACTACCGAGGAACTGGCCACGCGCATGAAGTACGACGCGCGCACCATCCGTAATCGTTTGAAAGATTCAGTCCTGCTCGAAGGGATTCACTACTTCCGTCCCTTTGGCGGCCGCAAGATCCTTTTCATCTGGGAAGCCGTCGAAGAAGACATGCAGAAATTCTCGCGGGCTTCTGGGCTGGTTCCGATGGCTGGTGGAGGCATCTGCCATGGGTAAGATTCGTGCCCGTGCCGACAACGAAAAGTTGTTCTTTGACTTCACCTACCTGGATCAGCGCTGCCGCGAGCAGACCACGTTGCCTGATACGCCTGCTAACCGGAAAAAGCTGGAGAAGATCCTTGAGCGCATAGAGGCGGAAATCACCCTCGGCTGCTTCGACTACGCCACCTACTTCCCTCAAAGCAGCAAAGTGCAAGAGATCAGTCGGCTGCAGGCTGGCTGTGCATCGCTGAAAACACCACTGTTCAAGGATTTTGCCGAATTGTGGTTTGAGGAGATGAGGGTCGAGTGGCGTGATACGCACGCCAAAACCGTGCGCCTTACCCTTGATAAGCATTTGCTGCCTGAGTTCGGCAAAAAAGAGGTCAGCGCCATCACCAAAGCAGAACTTCTGTCATTCCGCTCGGCACTCGGCAAAGTCCCCGGGCAGAAAGGTCAGAGTCTGACAGCGACGCGAATCAACCACATCATGACGCCATTGCGCATGATCCTTAGTGAGGCAGCTGACCGCTTCGAGTTTACCTCGCCATATCTCAACATCAAATCACTGAAAGTCCCCAAGACAGACGTGGAACCCTTCACCTTGGATGAGGTGCTGCAGATCCTCAGCACAGTGCGTGAGGACTTCCGCAACTACTACACCGTGCGCTTTTTCACAGGCATGCGGACGGCCGAAGTTGATGGTCTGCAATGGAAGTATGTCGACTTTCAGCGGCGGCAGATTCTGATCCGTGAAACCTGGGTGGGCGGCAAGCTCGACTACACCAAGAACGACGGCTCACAGCGTGAGATCGATATGTCCGAGCCGGTTTACCAGGCGCTCCTCGGCCAGCGGGAGAAAACCGGCAGCGGCCAGTTCGTCTTCTGCACCCGCGAAGGTACGCCGCACGCATACCGCAACATCAACGACCGGGTTTGGTACCCGCTGCTGCGACACCTGGGTTTGCGCAGGCGGCGTCCTTACCAATCCCGCCATACAGCCGCGACCCTCTGGCTGGCGGCTGGTGAAAACCCGGAGTGGATCGCCCGGCAGATGGGACACACCACCACCGAGATGCTGTTCCGTGTCTATTCGCGCTATGTGCCCAACCTGACGCGGCGTGATGGCAGTGCCTTCGACAACCTAATCAAAGCCAATCTCAAGGCCTGAGGAGTTCCACCATGAAACTGATCAAACGTGACAACGTGACCCCTCTGCATCCATCAATGGAGGCTCGCGAGCATAAGTACCTCAAGCATCTGGCTTCAGCCATGAGTCACTACCTCGAGAACCCCCATGGCACTGAGCTTGTTTGCATCCTGGGCTCTGGTTACGAGAAGGATAACCGGCATGCCCTCGAAACCTGGGTCGCCTATCACCGCAACGAGGTTTTCGAAAAACGCCTGGAGGGGCGTAGCCCGCTGGATTACCTGATCGAGAAGCTTGAAAGCCTGTTGGCTAACTAAGTTCACAAGGGGCCGAAAGGCCCCTTCATCGTTCTACCCCGGCAGCAGCTCATACCAATATTTGCTGGGAGCAAAAGCAGTGCTGTTGCTACAGCTCAACTTGAACATCCAGTCAGGCAGTTAAAGACCCGGATTGAAGGATTGGTTTACTATTCGGACGCGAACCACAGCACATTTTCTCCTGCCCGCTGATGGGCAAGAGGGAGGCCGGGAGAACAGGGACAGTGGTAAACAAGCAACGCGTATTGGCCAGTTGGGTTGGCGGGAATGATCTAAAGGCAGTTGCAGGTGCTGAGGCTGGCCCGATTCTGGCGACCCTGAATACTGTGGCTGTTGATAAAGTCGAGCTGCTTTGTTCATACCCCGCCGAGCGCGTCGAACCCTACCTAGCCTGGCTCCGCCAGCAGGTCGATGTACCCGTCACCGCGCATTACGTGACCTTGTCTTCCCCCGTTCATTTCGGGGAGATCTACCAGGCCGCCAGTCAGCATTTAAAGCGCCTCAATACTCCCGCAAACCAGCTCTCCATTCTGCTCAGCCCCGGCACGCCGGCCATGCAAGCGGTGTGGATTCTGCTGGGCAAAACGCGATACCCGGCGACTTTCTACCAGTCTTCACTTGAGCAAGGCGTGCAGCAGGTTGAGGTGCCGTTTGAAATCGCGGCTGAGTATGTACCAGCGGCCAATGCCATCAGCACCGACAAGCTGGTTCAGCTCGCCGGGCTGGATGCCCCTGTGGATGCAGCCTTCGACAGCATCGTGACGCAGAGCGAGCGCATGCTGGTGCTCAAGGCGCAGGCGCAAATACTCGCGGCGAAGCAGGTGCCGGTGCTGATCTACGGTGAAACCGGCACCGGCAAAGAGTTGTTTGCCCGCGCCATTCACAACGCCGGCTCGCGTTCTGCAGCGCCCTTTGTTGCGGTGAACTGCGGTGCCATCGTGCCGGAGCTGATCGACTCCACCCTGTTTGGCCACAAGAAGGGCGCATTCACTGGCGCGATTGCCGATCGGCCTGGGGTGTTCCAGCAGGCTCACGGCGGCACGCTGTTTCTCGATGAGTTCGGTGAGCTGACGCCGGATGTACAGGTGCGACTGCTGCGTGTACTGCAGGAAGGCACCTTCACCCCGGTAGGCTCCAGCCAGGAACTCAAGGTCGATGTGCGGCTGATCACCGCCACTCATCGCAACCTGATGCAGGAAGTCGCCCAGGGGCGCTTCCGTGAAGACCTGTTCTATCGCATCGCTGTGGGTGTGCTGCACCTCCCGCCGCTTAGAGAGCGCGAAGGGGATCTGCTGTTGCTGTCCGAAGCGCTGCTGGCAGGTATTGCCAGCCAGGACACCAGTCTCGGTGATAAGAAAATTTCCGCAGAAGCAAAAAATCTTATCCTTCAGCATCCCTGGCGTGGCAACGTTCGTGAGCTGCAATCCACCTTGTTGCGCGCAGCGCTCTGGTGTCAGGGTGATTTGATTACTGCCCACGATATCGAGCAGGCACTGTTCAAGCTGCCGCAAGCGCAGGCCGATGTATTGGCCATGGATGTTACCCAGGGTATTGATCTACAACAGGTAATTGCCGAGGTGGCAGGGCATTATCTGCGCAAGGCGCTGACGCTTACCGGCAACAACAAGACCCGGGCGGCCAGCCTGCTAGGCCTGAAAAGCCAGCAAACGCTGAGCAACTGGATGGACAAATACGGCATCGAATAAAACTGGCACGGTCCTCGCTATAGGGCCGACATGGACAGAATCGCCTTTATGAAATCAGTCAACTTCGAGTTCCTCCGCCCCGGCAACGAGCTGCTGGCCAACCTCGCCGGTCTTGCCGAGGCTGTACTGCATATCGATCCGGGCAGCGCGCTCACCCGTCTGCGCAGCTTTGCCGAAGAGCTGACCAAAGCCATCTACAAGGAAGAGCTGCTGCCGCGCATGCCGCAGTCGAGCTTCTACGACCTGGTGAAAAACCCGGTGTTTGTCGATTGCGTCAGCAAGCCGCTGGTGCACCAGATCAACTTCCTGCGCATCCAGGGCAACGACACCGCCCACGGTGCCGAGGGCGATTTGCGCAATGCCCAGCTAGCTCTGAAAACGGCCTACCAACTGGCCATGTACATGGCCATCAAGTACTACGGCACCGCGCAAGCTTCGATCCCCGCATTTGCCGAGGTCAAAGACCCAGCGACGATGCTGGCCAGTCTGCAGAAAACCGTCTCCAGCTATGAGAAGGAACTCAACCAGCAGCAGGAAGCGCTGCAGAGCGTGATGGACAAGCTGGAGCAGGAGCGCACCCGCCACCTCGACAAGGTCGACCCGCCTGCCAAGCCTGACCAGCAAAAGCGTCAGCAGCAGAGCCAGCAGGTGGCCGACAGCCTGCAGTGGAACGAAGCCAAGACCCGCGCATTGCTGATCGACGCCATGCTCCTGCAAGCCGGTTGGGATGTCAGCAACCCCGCACAGGTCGGCCAGGAAGTGGAGGTCGACTTCCCCGGCAACGTCTCCGGCAAGGGCCGTGCGGACTACGTGCTATGGGGCGACAACGGCCAGCCCCTGGCCGTGATCGAGGCCAAGAAATCCGGCAATGTCAGCCTGCAAGCCGGGCGCGAACAGGCGCGCATGTACGCCGACGGTTTCGAGCGCATGGGCATGCAGCGCCCGGTGATTTTCTACAGCAACGGCTACGAAACCTTTATCTGGGACGACAAGCAGTACAACACCTATCGCCCGGTATACGGCATCTACAGCAAGGACAGCCTGGAATACCTCGCCTATCAGCGCCAGTACCGCGTCCCCGCGCTGGAGAAACACAACCCAGAGCTGAGCATTGCCGACCGCCCTTACCAGATTGAGGCGATCAAAACCGTCGCCGCGCACTTCCAGCAGCAGCGCCGCAAGGCCCTGATCATCCAGGCCACCGGCACCGGTAAAACCCGCGTGGCCATCGCCTTGGCTGAGTTGCTGCTGCGTACCGGCTGGGCCAAGCGCGTGCTGTTCCTCTGCGACCGCAAAGAGCTGCGCGTGCAGGCCGATGATGCCTTCAAGCAAAACCTGCCCAGCGAGCCGCGCTGCGTGATTGGCGAAACGGGTCAGGTCGACCAGACCGCGCGCATCTACATCGCCACCTACCCGGGCATGATGAACCGCTTCGCTCAGCTTGATGTGGGCTTCTTTGACCTGATCATCGCCGACGAAAGCCACCGCAGCATCTATAACAAGTACCGCGACCTGTTCGACTACTTCGACGCGCTGCAGGTCGGCCTCACCGCCACCCCGGTGAAGTTCATCAGCCGCAACACCTTCGATATTTTCGACTGCGAAACCACCGACCCGACTTTCGAGTTCGGCCTCGATGCTGCCATCAATAATGAGCCGCCGTATCTGGTGCCATTCCGCGTGAAGGACCTCACCACGGACTTTCTGCGCGACGGCATCCACTACAACGACCTCAGCGACGAGCAGAAGCGCCAGCTCGAAGAGGATCTCGGCGAAGAAGAAGCCAAGCGCACCACCATCGCCGGCAAGGACATCGGCCGCAAAATCTTCAGCGAAGACACCGACCGCATCATCCTGGAAAACCTGATCAACAACGGCATCAAGGATGAGACCGGCTCACTGGTCGGCAAAACCATCGTCTTCGCCCAGCGTCAGGACCACGCCGAGCACCTGGAAAAGCTCTTCTGCAAGCTCTACCCGCAGTACGGCACCAAGGTCTGCAAGGTCATCCACAACGCCATCCCGCACGTGGACACCCTGATCAAGGAATTCAAAAAGCCAGACAACGACTTCCGCATCGCCATCTCGGTCGACATGCTCGACACCGGCATCGACGTGCCGGAAGTGGTCAACCTGGTGTTCGCCAAACCGGTCAAATCTTGGGTCAAGTTCTGGCAGATGATTGGCCGCGGCACGCGCCTGCGCCCCAACCTGTTTGGCCCCGGTAAACACAAAACCGAGTTCCTGATTTTCGACCACTACGGCAACTTCGATTTCTTCGAGCAGGAGTATCAGGAGCCGGAAGACACCGGCAGCAAATCCCTGCTGCAAACCACCTTCGAAGCCCGCCTGGCGCTGGCCCAGGCCGCCCTGCGGCACAACCATGCTGCCGCCTTCGATGCCGCCATTGCCCTGCTGCGTGCCGACATCAACGACCTGCCCGACACCAGCGTGGCGGTAAAGCGTGAGCTGCGCGCCGTGCACCAGTTGCAACAAACCCAACAGCTGCAGCAGTTCGATGGCAAAACCCAGCACCTGCTGGCTAACACCATTGCCCCGCTGATGTCCGCCCGCGTGCTGCGCGACAAACACGCCACTGCGCTGGATAAGCTGATCGCCGGTATTCAGTGCTGCCTGGTCGAGCAGGCCACCTGCTTCGAGGACGGCAAAATTGCCCTGCTGGCCGAGTTGGACAAGCTCGCCGTGAATATCCAGGCCGTACGCCAGAAGGATGCCCTGATCGCCGAAGTACGCAGCGCCGACTTCTGGCTGCAGCCGGGCATCGTCAAGCTGGAAAACGCCCGCCAGGAACTGCGCGGCATCATGAAATATCGTCAGACCGGCACCGGGCCGGGTGATGGCATAGGAACCACCAAAACCAAGGATGGCAACCTGCTGGGCGACGAGCGCGCGGTGTACATCACTGGCGCCAGCGAGGCCATGATCTACCGCCGCCGCCTCAAGGACATCCTTGCCGGCATGCTCGCCGCCAACCCGACCCTGCAAAAAATCCACAAGGGCGAACCCATTGCCGAGAGCGAGCTGAAAACCCTGACCTCGACCATCCTCACCAGCCACCCCGGCGTCAGCCTGGAGGTGCTCAACGAGTTCTACGGTCGCACAGCCGATCAACTGCACCTCACCGTGCGCGAAATCATCGGCCTGGATGCCCACGCCATTGAGGAACACTTCAAACAGTTCCTCCATGCCCATCCCAGCCTGACCGCCCAGCAGGTGCGCTTTATGAATCTGCTGAAAAACTACATCGCCCAGCACGGCAGCATCGTGATTGAAACACTCTACGACGCGCCGTTTTCCAGCATCTCCCACGAGGGCATCGACGGCGTGTTCGCCCCCGCCGATGTCACCGAGTTGGTGGCCGTGCTCAAACCTTTTTTGAAGAACCCCGACCAGCCCGGCACACCCGCCTGATGGCCGCTCAACCTACAGATCGAGACCACTGAATGCTCACCGGCAAAATCCGCAACGATATCGACAAGCTCTGGGAAAAATTCTGGACTGGCGGCATCACCAACCCGCTGACTGTGATCGAACAGATCAGCTACCTGATGTTCGCCCGCATGCTCGACATGCAGGAAGACGTGGCCGAGCGCAAAGCCAACCGTACCGGCAAAGCCTTCGACCGCCTCTTTCCCAATACCCCGGAAGGCCAGCTACTGCGCTGGAAGAACTTCCGCAACATGAGCGGCAAGGAGCTGCACAGCCACCTCAAGCAGAACGTATATCCGTTCTTCGCCAAGCTCGGTGGTGCCGAAGGTGAGGGAGGTGAACGCGAGGGCCTCGGTCATATCAGCGAGTACATGCAGGACGCCGATCTAGAGATCAAGAACGAGTCCGTACTCACCTCCGCTGTGGAGATGGTCAATGACCTGCCGCTGACCCAGAGCGACGTCAAGGGCGATATCTACGAATACCTGCTGAGCAAGCTCACCACCGCCGGCATCAACGGCCAGTTCCGCACCCCGCGCCACATCATCGACGCGATGATCGAACTGATCGCCCCGCAGCCGACCGAGGTAATCTGCGACCCGGCCTGCGGCACGGCGGGCTTTCTCGCCCGCACCATGGAATACCTCAACCGCGTGCATTCAAGCCCGGAAGGCACCTTCACCGACGAAGACGGCAACCTGCATTACTCCGGCGACCTGCTCGAACCCTACCGCCAGCACATCAACAGCCAGATGTTCTGGGGCTTCGACTTCGACACCACCATGCTGCGCGTCTCCAGCATGAACATGATGCTGCACGGCGTGAACGGCGGGAACATCCGCTACCAGGACTCCCTGAGCAAATCCATCAAGGAGCACTACCCGCGTCAGGAACAAGACTTCTTCGACGTGGTGCTGGCCAACCCTCCGTTCAAAGGCAGCCTGGACGAAACCAACACCAACCCCGACGTGCTCGGTCTGGTGAAAACCAAGAAGACCGAGCTGCTGTTCGTTGCCCATATCCTCCGCTCGCTCAAGCTCGGCGGCCGCGCCGCCGTGATCGTGCCGGACGGCGTGCTGTTCGGCTCGTCCAAAGCCCACCAGCAACTGCGCCAGGAGCTGCTCGACAACAACCAGCTCGAAGGCATCGTCAGCCTGCCCAGCGGTGTGTTCAAACCCTACGCCGGCGTCAGCACTGCCATCCTGATTTTTACCAAGGGCGGTACCACCGAACGTGTGTGGTTCTATGACCTGCAGGCCGACGGCTACTCGCTGGACGACAAGCGCACCGAGCTGAAAGGAGAGGGCAGCAACGACCTGCCCGATGCTATAGCCCAGTGGCATAAGTACCGGCAGATGATTGAGGGCAACCTCAGCGCCAGCACCATCAATACCCTGTTCGGCGACAAGCGCAAAAAGGCCTTTGTCGTGCCCGCAGAGGATATTGCTGCCAACAAGTACGACCTCTCCATCAATCGCTACAAGGAAGTGGAGTACCGGCAGGAACAGTACGAGGATCCCAAGGTGATTCTGCAACGGCTAAAAGGGCTGGAGCAGGAAATTCTGGCGGATCTGGATGAGCTGGAGGGGATGCTGTGAGCTGGCCTCTTGTTGCCATAAAAGAAGTGGCAAAGGTTGTTACAGGGAAGACACCATCAACGGTGGATGATCAGAACTTTGGCGGGGATATTCCGTTTGTCACTCCTGCTGAGCTTGGACTGGAGACTTATGTAACGAGTGCGCCAAGAACCTTGTCCGCTAAAGGCGCCTCGGCAATTAAGCTGGTACCAAATAATGCTGTAATGGTTTGCTGTATAGGCTCGCTTGGGAAGATGGCGATTGCGGGTACGCCTGTTGCCACAAATCAACAGATCAACTCAGTGATCTTTGACGAGAATAGAGTTGACGCAAAGTATGGCTTCTACGCTTTGCAGCTTTTAAAGCCAAAAATGGAGGCTATGGCTCCATCAACTACCGTAGCGATTATTAATAAGGGCAATTTCGAGGCGATGCAAATCCCTCTCCCACCTCTGCCCGAACAAAAGCGCATCGCCGCTATCCTAGACAAGGCCGATGCCATTCGCCTCAAACACCAGCAAGCCATCCAGCTCGTCGACGACTTCCTCCGCGCCGTGTTTCTGGACATGTTCGGCGACCCGGTAAGCAATCCGAAGGGATGGCCCAAGAAAAGCCTTAAATTACTGGGTAAGTCAGCAACTGGCAGGACGCCCCCAGGTGAGAAAGTTGGTATGTGGGGCGAAGGTTTGCCTTTTGTAACTCCTGGTGATTTGTGTGGGAAAGTTGACTCTTCTGTTCGGGAGGTGACCCGAGAGGGGGCTGAGTATTCAAAAATTTGCCGCAAAGGCAGCTTGTTGGTCTGTTGTATAGGTACTGTTGGGAAGGTTGGGATTGCTGGCCGCTCTTTAGCATTCAATCAGCAGATAAATGCGCAGGAGTGGGGTTCTGAAATTTCAGATATTTATGGGTTTTTTGTATTTAAGCTGTCTCCTGGGTTGGTTAGCTCTAAAGCAATTCAGACTACACTTCCGATTCTAAAAAAATCACTATTTGACGAAATTGAAATCCCTGTCCCGCCGATAGGCCTTCAGGAGAAATTTTCCGCTATTGCGCAGAAAGTATCGGAGTCTAGCCTCCGCCACGAATCTGGGTTGAATACGCCACTTTTCGAATCGCTATCCCAGCTGGCGTTTTCAGGACAGCTTTAGATAAGGAAATCCCCATGCGCCTCAAGTCCGTCAAGCTCACACATTTTCGCGGCTACCGCGCCACTACCGTCATTCCCATCGACGAAGCCATGACCGGCATCGTCGGGCGCAATGACTATGGCAAATCGACCATCCTCGAAGCCCTGGCGATCTTCTTCGAGAGCGGCGACGTCAAGGCCGACAAGAGCGATATGAACTGCTTCAGCCTGGCCGAGGGCGCCGAGCAGTTCGAGATTGCCTGTGAGTTTGATGATCTGCCTGAGGCGCTGGTGCTGGATGAAAACGCGCAGACCTCTTTAGCGCAGGAATACTTGCTCAACGCCGAGGATGCGCTGGAGATCGTCAAAACCTTCAAGGCCAGCACTGGCAAGCTGGAACGAACCGCCATCCGTTGCCAGCACCCTGCGGATGACGCGCTGGTTGGGCTGCTGAGCCTTAAAATAGCCGACCTGAAGAAGCTCGGTGAGCAGCAAGGCGTTGCCGAGCAAGTGGCAGACAAGCGTGTGGCTTCACAGTGGCGGCAGGCGATCCGTGCGGCAGCACAGCCCATTACGTGCCAGGAGACGCTGCTCGACGTCAGCAAAGGACTTTCGACCGACAGCAAATCCATCTGGGAAAAGATTGAGGTTCAGCTGCCCACCTTCGCCCTGTTCAAGGCTGATCGCGAGAGTAGTGATGGCGACGCCGAGGCCAAAAACCCACTGCAGCAGGCGGTCAAGGAAGCTCAGGCTGCACTGCAGGATCAGATCAGTGCGCTGGAGCAGCAGATCGAAGCCAGTGTGCTGGATGTCGCCGCCCGCACCCTCGACAAGCTGCGGGAAATGGCTCCCGAGCTGGCCAATGAGCTGACCCCGCGCTTCAAGGAAAAGCCCAAGTGGAGTTTCAACTTCACCCTGGACGGTGAGAACGGTATCCCCATCAACAAGCGCGGCAGCGGCGTGCGTCGCCTGATCCTGCTCAACTTCTTCCGCGCCGAGGCGGAGAAGGCGGTAGTGGGCTCCCAGCGCAATGTGATTTACGCCATCGAAGAGCCAGAGACCTCCCAGCACCCGAACTACCAGATGATGCTGATGAAGGCGCTGCTGGAACTCTCCAACCAGCCCAACCGGCAGATCATCGTCACCACCCACGTCCCTGCCCTAGCTGGCCTGATGCCCATCGACGGCATCCGCTATGTGACCAAGGATGAGAACGGTATCCCCATCGTCAAAATGCCCAATGACGATGTGCTCAAGGAGGCCGCTGAAAGTCTGGGTGTGCTCCCCGAAACGGGGATGGAACGGGCGACGGGAATCATCTTGGTGGAAGGCAAGAGCGATATTACCTTCCTGCGTCACACGGCGAGCACCCTCAAGGCGGCAAACGTCATTGACCGCGATCTGGATGATCAGGGACTTATCCCGATTCACGTTGGCGGCTGTGGAAACGTGAAGCATTGGGTTACACACCGGCTTGCTGACGAAATTGGCCTGCCGTGGTGCGTTTTCCTGGACTCAGATCTTGGTGATCCTTTTCAGCACAAGACTAATCTCAAGCGGAAACAGGAAGTAGAGGGCCTTGGTCGGCCTTTCTACTCGACTCGTAAGCGCGAAATCGAAAACTACCTGTGCCCAGATTTGATTCTGCAGGAAGCCGGTGTCGCGGTTAACTTGACGAATACCTGCGATGCCAAGCAGATCATTGGTGACGCAGTGGGGATGAAACCAGACGATGTTTCAGATCGATTTTGGCCACTGATGAGTGCCGACAAAATCCTCCAGCGCTCGATGTACCAAGATGGCGACAAACAGCGCTCGGAGCTGAAAGAGCTCGTTGAGAGTTTGCTGGCGTTGGTTCCTTGAATCCCGCGTGGTGTATGGCTCTGCTGAAGCGGTTTGGTCTGCCTGCTCCCAGTGCAGGGGATAAACGGGACAGATTTATTTATTCAGGATTTGAGGCAGTTATATGTCAATCTGGACGGGCTTGAAACGCACTGTCGCTGTGCTGGGTTCGGCTGCGGAGGCCGTTTCGCGAGCGCTTACAGTGCTCAACGACTTTCTGGATGACGTTAATCGCTCATCGGCTGAATTTAACCGTTCACTCAAGGAACGCCTTGAGGCAGGAAGGACTCCTGCTCTGGAAACGCAGGTGAAAGTTCTTGAGGCTCAGATTGCCCATCCGGAGATTTTTGCGGTTTTACCGCGTCAGGTCATGGCCAAGCGTAAGGAGCTTTTGCAGGTGTATGAGGAGCTGGCTGGCCGCCTGACGGGAGAAGCCGCAGATGAGGTTCTGGTGAAAAGGGACAAGCTCCGGGCGGAACTGCGCGAAAAGACTGCAAGGTAGTCTTGGTATTGGATTAGGGTTTCTGAGTTGTCTCTGGGCTCGCCTGTTGTGTAAGGAATATGGATGGTTTCGGATAACTTTGCCCCGCTGAAGTCTCGCTGGCCCGAGCTGTATCAGCATGCCTCGCTGGCAGAACGCTATGTGTTTGCTGACCCGCATACCGCCGTGGTCAAGTTGCGTTGTTTTGCCGAGGTGCTGGTGGGGGTGCTCTACCGGGATTTGCGCCTGCCCTGTGAACCAAGTGATGGCTTTTTCGAGAAGCTCAAGTCCCCGGCCTTTGTGGAGCTGGTTGGCGACATCGTGCTACAGAGGCTGCATGCGCTGCGGATGATCGGCAATAAGGCCGCCCATGGCGGCTTGATCGACTCCAGCGTTGCGCTGGCCCTGATTGGTGATGCGTATCTGATCGGTCAGTGGTTTTACAAAACCTGTGGCGGTGAGTCTGCCGACAGCTATCCGCCTTTCACTGTGCCTGTCGAAGCCAATGAGCAGGGCAGCCCTGCAGAAGACCATGCCGAGCAGTTGGCCATGGCGAAAGACGAGTTGAGCCGCCTTGAGGCTGCAGAGAAAGCGGCGCAGGCAGAAGCTGCGTCACTCAGTCCGGCGCCAGAACAGGCCAGGATTGATGATTTCAAGTGCGCCTCGGCTCAGGCGCAGCGCACCATCGATTTCAACGGCCCGAACACGCGCCGACATATCAGCATTCACGACGCCTTTGCCGGCTATACGCTGACCAGTGGCCAGACGGAGCTGGTCAAACAGATCGAGCGCTTCCTAAGTAGTAGGTCGGAGAGCGTTTTCCTTCTCAAAGGCTACGCGGGCACCGGCAAAACCTTCATCACCAAGGGGCTGACCGAGTATTTCCGGGCCATTGGCCGCAACTACGTGCTCGCCGCACCCACCGGCAAGGCCGCGAAGGTGATCGCCAGCAAAACCCAGTCGCCGGCTTACACCCTGCACAAGACTCTCTATGCGTTCGACGATATGGACGAGTACCGCGATGCAGACACCGAGGGTACCGAGACTTTCAAGTTCTACGCCAAGCTGGCGGTGAACACGCTCTCGGTGGATACGGTGTACATCGTGGATGAGGCGTCCATGGTGGCGGACATCTACCAGGAGGCAGAGTTCTTCCGCTTTGGTTCGGGCTATCTGCTTGCCGACCTGTTCGAGTTCGTTAATCTGGACCATAACGATCACCGCAAGAAGGTGATTTTTATCGGCGACGACGCGCAGCTGCCACCGGTGGGGATGAACTTTTCCCCTGCTTTGGATGCGGAGTATCTGTTGCGCCATCACCGCGTCCGTTGCAGCGAATACGAGCTGTCTGAGGTGGTGCGGCAGAAAGCGCAGAGCGGCATTCTGGCCAACGCTCAGCCCCTGCGACAGTCATTGCAGAGCAAGGTGTTCAACCGCCTGACCATGGACCTCGCCTATCCAGACGTTGAGAAGGTCGAACATCAGGCGCTGTTGCAGCGTTACTTGGACTCCTGCGGTGGCAAGATCAACGGCGAGTCCATCGTCATTGCTCATTCCAACGCTGACGTGGGCGATTACAACCGGCTAATTCGCGAACACTTCTTCCCCGGCTGGGCGCAGGTGCGTCCGGGGGACAAGGTGATGGCTGTTGCCAATAGCAACGCGTACGGGTTCTTTATCTCGAACGGTGACTTCGGCCTGATCCGTGAGGTGCTCGGAGAGGTTGAAGAGCGCAGCGTCAAGCTGAAGCGGAGAAATCCCGAAACCTCAGTGGTCGAGGAAATTGTTGTGCCGCTGCGCTTCAGGGACGTGCTGGCAGGCTTCCGTGATCTTGATGGCTCGCCCCGGTTTTTCCAAGCCAAGATCATGGAAGATCTGCTCTACAGCAAGGAGCCCACGCTTTCGTCAGATGAGAACAAGGCGCTCTACCTCGATTTCTGCATGCGTCACAAGCACTTGCCAAGGCGGACTAAGGCGTTCAAGGACGCCCTGATGGCGGATCCGTATTTCAATGCCTTGCGGCTCAAGTTCGGTTACGCCATCACTTGCCACAAGGCACAGGGCAGTGAGTGGAACCATGTATTCGTTAAATGCAAAAGCCATCAAAGCCAGCTGACGGCTGACTATTTCCGCTGGTTCTATACGGCGATCACGCGAACGGCGCGCCACCTTTATCTGCTCGATCCACCGAATATCCAGCCGTGGAGTGGTATGCAGATGGTGGCCAATCCGGCGCTGGAGTTGCTCGGCGCAGCGCCCAGCATGCCCGCGGCTCCGGCTCCGGCTCCGGCTCCGGCTCCGGCTCCGGCTTCCAGC
>JBLUOL010000086.1:0-20861 GCA_048065775.1 Pseudomonas sp. GW6 | reverse complement strand
ACACCGACACGGGTTCCGGCTCGGCCTGCTGCACCGGCGCAGGAGCCGCTTCGGCGCCGCCCGGTTCGGCCAGGCGTGCCAATGCCGCCAGAAGTTCAGGCGACGCAGGTGTCGGCTCGCGGCGCTCACGCACCTCGCCGAACATGCCATTTACTGCATCAAGAGCCTCGAGCACCACATCCATCAGCTCCGAGTCGACGCGACGCTCACCCTTACGCAGGATGTCGAAGACGTTTTCGGCGATATGGCAGCACTCCACCAACTCGTTGAGCTGGAGGAAACCCGCTCCGCCCTTGACGGTATGAAAACCGCGGAAGATGGCGTTGAGCAGGTTCATGTCGTCCGGTCGGCTTTCCAGCTCGACTAACTGTTCGGACAACTGTTCGAGAATCTCGCCGGCCTCTACCAGGAAATCCTGGAGGATCTCTTCATCGGCGCCGAAGCTCATATTGTGTGCTCCTTAGAACCCTAGGCTGGACAGCAGGTCGTCGACATCGTCCTGGCTGGAGGCAACGTCATCACGCTTATCGGCATGAATCTGCGGACCTTCACCCCGCGATGGTTCTTTTAATTTTTCCTGTTCGGCGCGTAGCACGTCGTGGTTGTGCTGAATGCCGGCAAAACGGTCGACCTGGCTGGCCATGAGCATCAGCTTGAGCAGGTTGCTTTCCACTTCGGTCACCAGTTGGGTGACACGCTTGATCACCTGGCCGGTGAGGTCCTGGTAGTCCTGCGCCAACAGAATGTCGTTGAGATGACCGGAGAGCTTGGCGCCATCTCGCTCGCTACGGGCGAGGAACAGCTCGACACGCTTGGCCAGCTCACGAAAGCCATCGGCACCGATTTCGCGGCGCATGAAACGACCCCACTCGACGCTCAGGCTTTGCGCTTCATCGCTCAGGTCGTTGACCAGCGGCGCGCTCTGCTCCACCAGATCCATGGTCCGGTTGGCAGCCTTTTCGGTCATGGTCACGACGTAGTTCAGGCGTTCGGTAGCGTCGGCGATCTGCGACAGTTCCTGGGCATGCGGCATACGCGGATCGAGCTGAAAATTGACAATGGCGTTGTGCAGTTCACGGGTCAGTTTGCCGACCTCGTGATACAGCCCGCGATCGCGGACCTTGTTCAGCTCGTTGATCAGTTGCACCGCGGCGCCGAAATTACCTTGCTCAAGGCTATCGACCAGATCGCGGGCATTGTTTTTCAGGGTCGACTCAAGGTCACCCAGCGTGGAGTCATCATGTTCCATAGCACCCTCGCGGCTGACATCAGCCGTTGACCCGCTCGAAGATCTTCTCGATCTTTTCCTTCAACACCTGAGCGGTGAAGGGTTTGACCACGTAGCCATTCACACCGGCCTGGGCCGCCTCGATGATCTGATCGCGCTTGGCTTCAGCGGTCACCATCAGCACCGGCAGGTGCTTGAGGCGCTCGTCGGCACGTACGGCGCGCAGCAGGTCGATGCCGGTCATGCCGGGCATGTTCCAGTCGGTCACCAGAAAGTCGAAGCTACCGCTTTGCAGCATCGGCAGCGCCGAGGTGCCGTCATCGGCTTCCGCGGTGTTGGTGAAACCCAAGTCCCGCAAGAGGTTCTTGATGATCCGTCGCATCGTCGAGAAATCGTCAACGATGAGGATTTTCATGTTCTTGTCCAAGTCGACCTCCGTACAGTCCCAAACGTATTGCGCTTGCAACTACGTCCTTTAATCGTGAAACCGTTTTGCGCCTGCGAGTACGCCGCGTTCAGCCAGCACGCCATTCACTCAGCCGCGAGCGCAAACGCGCCGCGCACTGGCTGTGCAACTGGCTCACGCGTGACTCACTAACCCCCAGCACTTCACCGATTTCCTTCAAGTTCAGTTCTTCATCGTAATACAGCGCCAGCACCAGACGTTCGCGCTCCGGCAAACCGGCGATGGCATCGGCCAAGGCCGCCTGGAAGCGTTCGTCTTCGAGGTCCCGCGAAGGTTCGAGGTGAGTGTGTCCGGCGTCTTCGTGCAACCCGCCATGCTCACCGTCCTGCAACAGGTCGTCGAAACTGAACAGGCGGCTGCCCAAAGTGTCGCCAAGAATGCCGTAGTAATCCTCCAGACTCAATTGGAGTTCGGCCGCAACCTCGTGATCTTTAGCGTCCCGCCCGGTTCTTGCCTCAACGACACGAATGGCATCGCTGACCATACGGCTGTTGCGGTGCACCGAACGCGGCGCCCAATCACCCTTGCGCACCTCGTCGAGCATGGAGCCGCGAATACGGATACCGGCGAAGGTCTCGAAACTGGCACCCTTGCTGGAGTCGTATTTGCGTGAGGCTTCGAGCAGGCCGATCATGCCGGCCTGGATAAGATCATCGACCTGCACGCTGGCCGGCAGACGAGCCAGCAGGTGGTAGGCGATGCGCTTGACCAGCGGCGCATAGCGCTCGATCAGCTGGTGCTGGGAGTCCTGCGCCTGAGCCTTGTTGTACATACGAAGTCCAGAGGCTGCTGTCATACGGCCGAGTCTGCGGTCGGTTGTTGCACCAGACGCTCGACGAAAAACTCCAGATGACCACGGGGATTGGCCGGTAACGGCCAGGTATCTACCTTCTGAGCTATCGCCTTGAACGCCAGGGCGCACTTGGATCGAGGGAAGGCTTCATAGACAGCACGCTGCTTTTGCACGGCCTTGCGCACACACTCATCGTAGGGCACGGCACCGACATACTGCAGGGCGACATCGAGGAAGCGATCCGTCACCTTGGTCAGCTTAGCAAAGAGATTTCGTCCTTCCTGCGGGCTGTGGGCCATATTGGCCAGTACGCGGAAGCGGCTGATGCCGTGATCGCGATTGAGCAGTTTGATCAGCGCGTAGGCATCGGTAATCGAGGTGGGCTCATCGCAGACCACCACAAGGATCTCCTGCGCCGCACGCACGAAGCTGACCACCGCATCACCGATACCGGCAGCGGTGTCGATCACCAGCACGTCAAGATTTTCGCTGATGTCACTGAACGCCTGGATCAACCCGGCGTGCTGCATCGGCGTGAGGCTGACCATGCTCTGCGTACCGGATGCTGCCGGCACGATGCGCACGCCGCCCGGCCCCTGCAGCAGGACGTCACGCAGATCGCATTCACCCGCGATGACATCGGCCAGGGTGCGCTTGGGCGTCAGGCCCAACAGAACGTCGACGTTGGCCAAGCCAAGGTCGGCGTCCATCAGCATGACCCGACGGCCAAGATCGGCCAGGGCCATGGACAGATTGACCGACACATTGGTCTTGCCGACGCCACCCTTGCCGCCAGTCACCGCAATCACCTGTACGGGATGCATACCCATGTTCTTTCTACACCTTGTCTAACTTCGACTTGGCCCTACAGGTCGTTGGAAAGCACCTGTTGAGGCCGTTCACTCCCGCACCACGTGGCGAGAGGGTGCAACATTCTCGCTGCTTCAACCGGCTCGCTTGGCCGGATTGTGATAGAGGCCGGCGAACATCTGCGCCATGGCGTCCTCACTCGGCTCCTCGGCAGCCTGCAGCCCAACGGCACGGCTGACCAGCTGATGGCTACGCGGCACGTGCAGATCGTCCGGTATCCGCGGCCCGTCCGTCACATAGGCTACCGGCAGTTGCTGGCCTATAGCCAGACCTAAAACCTCACCCAGACTCGCAGCTTCGTCCAGTTTCGTCAGTATGCAGCCTGAAAGGCCACAACGCTTGTAACTATGGTAGGCCGCCTTGAGCACTTGGCTCTGACTTGTTGCGGCCAGTACCAGATAATTCTTCGCCTTGATGCGTGCCGAGGCCAGACTCTCCAACTGCAGACGCAGCGCCGGATCGTTGCCTGGCAGGCCAGCGGTATCGACCAACACCACGCGTTTCTTGGCCAGCGGCGCCAGAGCCTGCAGCAGAGACTGACCGGGGTCGATCTGAGTCACCGACACACCGAGGATGCGCCCCAGGGTCTTGAGCTGTTCCTGCGCGCCAATACGGAAGCTGTCCATGCTCACCAGAGCGACCTGTTGCGAGCCGTACTTAAGCACATAACGCGCAGCCAGCTTGGCCAGGGTGGTGGTCTTGCCCATGCCGGCCGGACCGACCAGCGCGATCACACCACCCTCTTCCAGCGGTTCGACCTTGGGCGTAGTGATCGCGTGAGCCAGATGCGCCAGCAACATACGCCAGGCCTGACGCGGCTCGGCCACACCGGCTACCTTGCTCAGCAGCGCCTGCGATAGCTCGGCAGACAGCCCCATACGCTGCAGGCGGCGCCACAGATTGGCCTGCTGCGGGCGACGGTTCTGCAGTTGCCCCCAGGCGATGGAACCCAGTTGTACTTCGATCAGCTCACGCAAGCCGTGCAGCTCGAAGCGCATGGCTTCCAGTGCGCGCGGGTCGACCGTAGGCGTAGCAGGTACAGGGGCCTCGACCGGGCGCTGCGGCTTGACCAGGGTCGCGGGTAGCTCGGGTGCCAGCAGCGATTCATTGGCGAACAATTGACGGTCCTTGCCGGCATCCTGCTCGGCACGCGTGGTCAGCTCCGCCTGGGCGCTGGCGATGCGCGCCTGGGTCTTGCGCAGCTCGGCTTCCAGCGCCGGGTTCGGGCGCACCGGCGCCGGCGCCTGATAATCCAGCGCAGCGGTTAGCTCGACACCACCGGCAACTCGGCGATTGCCGATGATCGAGGCATCGGCGCCCAATTCATCACGCACCAGTTTCATGGCGGTCCGCATATCGGCGGCGAAGAAGCGTTTGACCTGCATGACCCTTTACCTCAGTTCTGGCCAACCGTAGCGACTATGGTGACCTGCTTGTTGTCCGGAATTTCCTGGTAGGCCAACACGTGCATGCTGGGTACCGCCAGCCGCGCGAAGCGCGACAACATCGCCCGGACCGGTCCGGCCACCAGTAGAATCACCGGCTTGCCGAGCATTTCCTGGCGCTGCGCCGCTTCCACCAGGGAACGCTGCAGCTTCTCGGCCATGCCCGGTTCGAGGAGGATGCCATCCTCACCGCCCTGACCGGCCTTCTGCAGACTGTTGAGCAAGATCTGTTCCAACCTTGGCTCGAGGGTTATCACAGGCAGCTCCGGCTCTAGTCCCACGATGCCTTGCACGACGGCACGGGCCAGCGACACGCGCACCGCGGCGACCATCGCGGCGGGATCTTGACTCTTCGGCGCGACGTTGGCGATGGCCTCGGCGATGGTGCGGATGTCGCGCACCGGCACCTGCTCCTGGAGCAGCGCCTGCAGCACCTTGAGCAGGGTCGACAGCGATACCAGACCCGGCACCAACTCCTCGGCCAGCTTCGGCGAACTCTTGGCCAGCAATTGCATCAGCTGCTGCACTTCCTCGTGCCCCAGCAGCTCGTGGGCATGCTTGTGCAGGATCTGATTGAGGTGAGTGGCGACCACGGTACTGGCATCGACCACGGTATAGCCCAGCGACTGCGCCTGATCGCGCTGAGTGGGGTCGATCCACACGGCCTCCAGACCGAACGCCGGATCCTTGGCGGCGATGCCATTGAGCGGGCCGAACACCTGGCCGGGGTTGATCGCCAGTTCGCGATCCGGATACACCTCGGCCTCGGCCACGCTGACGCCCATGAGCGTCAAGCGGTAGGCGTTGGGCGCCAGATCGAGGTTGTCGCGAATATGCACCGAGGGCATGAGAAAGCCCATTTCCTGAGACAGCTTCTTGCGCACACCCTTGATTCGCGCCAGCAGCTGGCCACCCTGGTTGCGATCGACCAGCGGAATCAGCCGGTAACCAACCTCCAGGCCGACCATGTCCACCGGGGTGACGTCGTCCCAGCCCAGTTCCTTGACCTCCTGCGCCTTCTGCGCCGGCAGCAGCTCCTGTTGGCGCTGTACCTCCTTGACCTCCTCTTCCTTGGTCTTGCGCTGCTTGTTGGCGATCCAGTAGGCGGCGCCAGCGGCCACCAGGCCCAGGCTGATAAAAGAGAAATGCGGCATGCCGGGCACCAGACCCATGGCAATCATGATCGCCGCCGCCACCGCCAACGCCCGCGGCGAAGCGAACATCTGCCGGTTGACCTGGGCGCCCATGTCCTCGGAGCTGGAAACACGGGTCACCATCACTGCGGCGGCGGTGGACAGCAGCAGGGAGGGAATCTGCGCCACCAGGCCGTCGCCGATGGTCAGCAGGGTGTAGACCTTGCCCGCCTCGGCGAACGGCAGGCCGTGCTGCAGCACGCCGATGGCGATACCGCCGATGAGGTTGATGAACAGAATCAGCAGGCCGGCGATGGCGTCGCCGCGGACGAACTTGCTGGCACCGTCCATCGAGCCGTAGAAATCTGCCTCCTGCGCCACTTCACTGCGGCGTTTCTTGGCTTCGTTCTGATCGATCAGGCCAGCATTGAGGTCGGCGTCGATAGCCATCTGCTTGCCAGGCATGGCATCGAGGGTGAAGCGCGCGCTCACTTCGGAAATCCGTCCGGCACCCTTGGTGACCACCACGAAGTTGATGATCATGAGGATGGCGAACACCACGATACCGACCACGTAGTTACCGCCGATCACCACCTCACCGAAGGCCTGGATCACCTGCCCCGCCGCGCCGTGGCCCTCGTGGCCGTTGAGCAGCACCACGCGGGTCGAAGCCACGTTCAGCGCCAGACGCAACAACGTGGCCGCCAGCAGGATGGTGGGGAATACGGCGAAATCCAGCGGTCGCAACGCATAGATGCTGACCAGCAGCACGACGATGGATAGGGCGATGCTGAAGGTGAACAGGGTGTCGAGCAGAAACGGCGGGATCGGCAGCATGACCATGCCGAGCATGACCAGCAGCAGCAGCGGAATGCCCAGGTTGCCATGGCGCAAACCTGCAAGGTTGCTGCGTACGTCACCGATTAGCTGTGCGCGATCTACTGCCACGTCCCTACCCCAACCCATTCAATCTTTTGACGCGAAAGTGCGTCCTGAAGGGGTAATGGCAAGAAGCGTTCCATAAATGACAGGGCAGCGCCCAAGACGTACGTTACGAATCGCGGCGCAGGTCCGCCGGGATCGGAAAGTCGGGCAACGGGCCCGGGCGTTTGCCCTTGCCAGCTCGGTATTGACGAAGCTGATAGACGTAGGCCAGCACCTGCGCCACGGCCAGGTACAGGCCAGCGGGAATTTCCTCATCCAGTTCGGTGGAGTAATACACCGCACGGGCCAATGCCGGGGACTCCAGCACCATCACCTTGTGCTCTTGGGCAATCTCGCGAATCTTCAGCGCCAGGAAGTCGCCGCCCTTTGCCAACAATAGCGGCGCGCTGCCCTTCTCCGGGTCGTACTTGAGCGCTACGGCGAAGTGCGTCGGGTTGGTGATGACCACATCAGCCTGCGGCACGGCTTGCATCATCCGCCGTTCGGCCATCTCACGCTGCAATTGACGAATACGTCCTTTGACTTCGGGCTTGCCCTCGGTGTCCTTGTACTCGTCGCGCACCTCCTGCTTGGTCATCATCAGCTTCTGCTTGTGACTCCACAGCTGAAACGGCACATCCACCGCGGCGATCAGGATCAGCCCGCAGGACAACCAGAAAGCGCTCCAGCCGACGACCTTGAGGCTGTGCAGGATGGCGGGCTCGACCGGTTCGTTGGCAATGGCCAGCAGATCGTCCTGATCCACCGAAAGCACCACCAGCGCCACCGCGAGAATCACCAGAAACTTGGCCAGCGCCTTGACCAACTCGACCAACGCCTGAACCGAGAACATGCGCTTGAGGCCCGCCAGCGGGTTCATCCGACTGGCCTTGGGTTGTAGCGCCTCGGCAGAGAACAACCACCCCCCCAGCGCGATGGGACCGACGACGGAGGCGATCAACAGTGCGATCAAGAAGGGTTGCACCGCCAGCAATGCCTGCTTGCCAGACGCCAGCAGATAAAGCGCCATGCTGCCTTCGTTCAGCAGCACATCTCGCGGCAGGCTGAAATTGCCACGCATGATGTCCATCAGCACATTGCCCATGTAGGCGCCGAAAATGATCAGGGCTACGGTGCCGGTGAGCGTCACCGACAGCGTATTGAGCTCCTTGGAGCGAGCGATCTGGCCTTTCTTGCGCGACTCTTCAAGCCGCTTGCCTGTGGGTTCCTCGCTCTTGTCAGCACCGCTCTCGCTTTCGGCCATGACTACCTCACAAGAGCGAATTCGCTCAACTGCTGCAGGGCTTCGCTGGCCAGCGCCTGGAACAGATTGCCGAAATCGGAAAGCCCCACCCAGAAAATCACCAGGCCCATGGCCAGGGTCAGGGGGAAGCCGATGGAAAAGATGTTCAGTTGCGGCGCAGCGCGGGTCATCACACCGAACGCCAGGTTGATCACCAGCAGCGCGGTGACCATGGGCAAGGTCAAAAGCAGGCCGGCACCTATCACCCAGCTCAACTTGCCGGCCAGTTCCCAGTAATGATTGACCATCAAGCCTTGCCCGGACGGCAGCGTGACGAAGCTTTCCGCCAGAATTTCCAACACCACCAGATGGCCGTTGATTGCCAGAAACAACAGGGTCACCAGCATCAGCATGAACTGGCCAAGCACCGGCACCGACACACCATTGGTAGGATCGACCATCGAGGCAAAACCCAGGCCCATCTGCATGGCGATGATCTGCCCGGCAACGGCGAACAGATGGAAGAACAACTGCAGGATGAAGCCGAACATGGCACCAATGAGCACCTGCTCCAGGATCAACAGCAGACTACGCAGACTCAAGGCATCGACTTGCGGCATCGGCGGTAGCGTCGGTACCAGCACCACGCTGATGGCCAGAGCCAGATAGAGGCGTACACGGTTCGGTACCAGTTGGGTACCGATGATGGGCATCACCATCAGCATCGCGGCGATACGAAACAACGGCAGCAGGAACTGGCCGACCCAGCCGCTGATCTGCTCGTTGCTCAATTCCAGCATCGCGCGCAGCCCCTCAACCTATGAGGTACGGAATGTTCTGTATCAACGTCTGGGTGTACTCCATCAACTGACTCACCAGCCAGGGACCGGCCCAGATCAGCGTGATCAGCATCACCATCAGGCGCGGCAAAAAGCTCAGCGTCTGTTCGTTGATCTGCGTGGCAGCCTGGAACATCGCCACGACCAAACCCACCAGCAGGCTGGGCACCACCGCCAGACCGACGATCAGCACGATCAGCCACAGCGCTTCACGAAACAGGTCAACCGCAACTTCGGGAGTCATCAAAGGCCTCGCTATATCGTGCCGAAACTGGCGGCCAAGGTGCCCATGATCAACGCCCAGCCGTCGACCAGCACGAACAGCATGATCTTGAACGGCAATGAGATGATCAGCGGCGACAGCATCATCATGCCCATCGCCATAAGGATACTGGCGACCACCATGTCGATGATCAAAAACGGAATGAAGATCATGAAGCCGATCTGGAACGCGGTCTTCAACTCGGAGGTGACAAACGCCGGCACCAGAATGGTCAACGGCACGTCCTCCACACTGGCCAGGTCGGTGCGCTTGGACAGGCGCACGAACAGGGCCAGATCACTCTCACGAGTCTGCGCCAGCATGAAGTCGCGGATCGGCACCTCTGCCCGGCTCAATGCCTCCTGAGCGACGATCTCCTCGTTCAGATAAGGCTGCAACGCATCGGTGTTAATCCGGTCGAAAATCGGCGCCATGATGAACATCGTCAGAAACAGCGCCAGGCCGACCAGAATCTGGTTCGACGGCGTTTGTTGCAGACCCAGCGCCTGACGCAGGATGGAGAAGACGATGATGATCCGGGTAAAACTGGTCATCAGCATGACGAACGCCGGGATGAAGCTCAGCGCCGTCATGATCAGCAGAATCTGCAGGCTGACCGAATACTCCTGTTGCCCCTCTGCGTCCGTCGACAAGGTGATGGCCGGGATCGACAGCGGGCTGTTGCCCTGCTGAATCAGCGAGCTGGCGCCAGGTGGGTCTTCGGCGAACGCCAGCGATGCGGCGAGACTCAGCACCAGCACCAGCAACAAACGCAGCATCAGGATTTGTCCTTCTGATCCTTGCCCAGCAGCTCCATCAGGCGCTGAGCGAATTCTGGTGTGGCCAGCTCGGCGTCAGGCAGGTGCACGGGCTCCTTGAGCACGTGCAGCGGGGTGATCCGCCCGGCGGACAGACCCAACAGAATCTGCTCACTGCCCACTTGTACCAGTACCAGGCGATCACGCGGGCCCAGCGCCTGAGTGGCCAGCAGCTTGATCACCTGATTACCGCGCGGAGCCAGTTGCTGCATGCGGCGTAGCAGCCAGGCGAGCAGGAAGATCAAACCGATCACCAGCAGCAGGCCGAGCAACAACTGGCCTAGCTGGCCGGCTATGTCGCTGCCAGCCATGGGCGTCGCCGCCTTGCCGGCAGGTTCGGCAGCCACGGCCATCAGGGGCATGCTCAGAAGCAGAGCGAGAAGACGAGCCATGGTCAGCGCAGCTTCTTGATACGTTCGCTGGGACTGATCACGTCAGTCAGGCGAATGCCAAACTTCTCGTTGACCACCACCACTTCGCCATGGGCGATCAACGTGCCGTTGACCAGCACGTCGAGCGGCTCGCCAGCCAGACGATCCAGTTCGATCACCGAGCCCTGATTGAGCTGCAGCAGGTTGCGGATAGTGATATCGGTGTTGCCCACCTCCATGGAGATGGACACTGGAATATCCAGGATCACGTCCAGATTGGGCCCATCCAGATTGACCGGCAGATTGCTGGGAGACGGCGCACTGCCGAACTCTTCCATCGGTGCACGCGGCGCTGCAGGTTGTGCCGCCTGAGCGGAACCGGCCAGCATGGCATCGATGTCGTCCTGATCTGCATCACCTGCCTCGGCCAGCGCCGCAGCCCATTCATCGGCCAGTGCCTGCTCCTCGGGGGAGGTGTTCTCTTCGTCTGCCATCGTCGTTCCTCGCCTGGCTTCTGCTATTCGTTCGCTTCGGGCCCAACGGCCCTATGGAGTTGCCAGCGCCTCAGCGTTGGCGTTCGATTGGTTCCAGTACCTGCAGGGCCAGATTGCCCTTGTGCGCACCGAGTTTGACCTTGAAGGTCGGCACGCCGTTGGCGCGCATGACCACGTTGTCCGGCAATTCCACGGGGATCACATCACCCGGCTGCATATGCAGGATGTCGCGCAGCTTCAGTTGGCGACGGGCCACGGTGGCGGCCAGCGGCACGCTGACGTCGAGGATGTCCTCGCGCAGGGCCTTGATCCAGCGTTCGTCCTGGTCGTCGACATCGGACTGAAAGCCAGCATCGAGCATCTCGCGGATCGGCTCGATCATCGAATACGGCATGGTGATGTGCAGGTCGCCGCCGCCGCCGTCCAGTTCGATGTGGAAGGTGGACACGACGACCACCTCGCTCGGGCTGACGATATTGGCCAGCGCCGGGTTGACCTCGGAGTTGACGTACTCGAAGTTGATGTCCATCACCGCGTGCCAGGCTTCGCGCAGGTCGACGAAGGCTTGGTCGAGCACCATGCGCACCACGCGCAGCTCGGTGGGGGTGAATTCACGGCCTTCGATCTTGGCATGGCGCCCATCGCCACCGAAGAAGTTGTCCACCAGCTTGAACACCAGCTTGGCGTCAAGGATGAACAGACCGGTGCCACGCAGCGGCTTCATCTTCACCAGGTTGAGACTGGTCGGCACGTACAGCGAATGCACGTATTCGCCGAATTTCATCACCTGCACGCCACCGACGGCAACGTCAGCCGAGCGGCGCAACAGGTTGAACATGCTGATGCGGGTGTAGCGGGCGAAGCGCTCGTTGATCATCTCCAGCGTCGGCATGCGCCCACGGACGATACGATCCTGACTGGTCAGGTCATATTGCTTGACGCTCCCAGGCTCCGCGGCGTCCTCGGTCTCGACCAGGCCGTCATCGACGCCATGCAACAGCGCATCGATCTCGTCCTGGGAAAGCAGGTCTTGCACGGCCATCTTCGGCTCCCGCTACTGCAACACGAAATTGGTGAACAGCACCTGCTCGACCACGGTGCTGCCGGTTTCTTTCTGCGCGAGCTCCTGCACGCTGGCCAGCGCCTGCTGCAGAAGCATCTCCTTGCCCAGCGGCGTTTGCAGCGCGGCAAAATCCTGGCCGGACAGCAGCATCACCAGGCGGTTGCGCAATACCGGCATATGCACCTTGAGCTTTTCCATGCCGGCGGTATCGCGGCTCATCAAGGCAATGCTGACCTGCAGGTAGCGGGTACGGTTCTGGTGATTGAAATTGACCACGAAGGCCGGCATCAGATCCTGGTAGATGGCCGGCTGGCGCACAGGCGCCGCCGCGGCCTCTGCCGACTTGACCTCCTCGCTCTTGTAGCCCTTGCTGAAAATGAACCAGGTACTGCCCACGGAAAGGCCAACGGCCAGCAGCAGGCCCAACACGATCAGAATGATGAGTTTGAGCTTGCTCTTGCCGGTGGGTTGTCCGTCGGCAGTCGGTGCCGCTTCTTTCTTAGCCATGCCAATAATCCGTCAGTACCTACGTTCTTTCCGCATTCAAAGGGTTAAGAGCAAGTGTTATGCCAGCATATGAGCAGGCTTGTCTAACTCTGGGCTGCGGATTTAACAGCTCCAGCTGCCTGCTGTCACCCAAAATACATGCGCCCGGGCACCTTTCGATGACCCGGGCGAATGCAAGTCTAGCGGAGCAACGCCCATCGTCGGGCCATGCTGTGTAACGCCATCCGATGCGCGTGCCACTCAGGCGTAATAGTCAACCAGTCCACGACCGGCAACCAGGCGCTCGCCATGCACCTCCTGCTGAACACCCGTGAGCAATTCCTCACTGCCCAGTCGCTCATCGCGTCCAGCCACACTGTCACGCCCACCCTCGCCCTGTCCTTGCCAGCCGCGATTGAGCGACTGATCGGAAACATTGGCGTCAGCCAGGTTCATACCCTGCTGCGCGAACAGCTCACGCAGACGATGCATCTGCCCTTCCAGCGCTTCACGCACCCCGGCATTGGGGCTGGCGAAGGTCACCTGCGCCTGGTCCTGGGACAGGTTCACGCGCACTTCGAGACGCCCAAGATCTGCAGGGTCCAGCTGAATTTCGGCCGACTTGAGGTTGTGGCTGGAAAGCCACATGACACGATCCACCACCGCCTCACTCCAGCCGCCCTGTTGCATGGCGACCGGCTGACCGGGTACCAGTGGCAGGCGTTGCGCGGCTCCAGCCTGATGATTGAGCGCCTGCGTCAGCGAATTGAGCTTGCTGACGAACTGATCGGGGCGAGTGGGCTGAGCGCTGTCCTTGAGACTCTCCAGGGCGTCCTTGGGCAGACTCTCAAGTGGCAGGTCCAGGGTCGGTTCTTCAGTGCTCTCGCCTGACTCCTCGCCTTTGCCCATGGCTGCCATGGCCGCGGCGAAGTCCGTGCTGGTCGCCACACGCGCGCTCTTGATCGCGGCATCCTGCGGGGCCTGGGCCTTGGTTGCCTCTTCGGCCGGCTGTTTGAGCAGCGCCAACGGGTCGAGCGCCTCCTCCAGTACCGGCTCGGTATTCTCAGCGACATCGCTGCTGGCACCGGTAATCACCAGCACCGGCAGCGCCGACGACTCCTCGGTTAGCGGTGCATCGTCTACCTGAGCCTGGATACCGCCCAGCGCCATTGCCAGCAACGGATCGAGCTCTTCTGCAGCGTTCTCCTGCGTCGGCAAGGAATTGCCGGGGGCGGCAACCGCAGGCTGCTCGGCGGCAGTTGAAGCGGCATCGGGCTCCCCTGCTGATGGCGCAGACTTCTGTTCCTGGCTGGTTTTGTCGGTACTGCCAGCGCGCTCGCCAGGCTTGCCCTGACGCTCCTTGGCATATACCTCGGCAAAGCTGGAAGCACCGTTCTTGCTGGGTTCCAGCGCTTTGGCCGGCTGCTTCGCTTTGCTCTTCACCTCAGGCGTAGCCTGCAGGCGTAGGTCGGGCAACGCGGACATGGACGCTCTCCGTCTGATGGGTCGTGACAGGACCAGAGCAAAGGGCGGGCCAACTCGTGAAAAGGCGTCAGGCGCGATAGCGCTGACGCTCGGACTTGAACAGGATGCGGACGATGGCGAACTCGCGCTCGATCTGCTCGATCAGCGCCGGAGCCAGGTCCAGGGCCGCGCGCCGCCCCGCGTCTTCGAGTTCCTTGCACAAGCTGGCTAGAAGCACCGCTCCCATGTTGCTGCAGCTGCCCTTGAAGCTGTGCGCAGCCAGGCGCAGGCCCTGCGCATCACCCTCGGTCGCAGCCACATGCAGCAGACGCAGACGCTCCTCGGAATCGGCCACGAAGGTATCGAGCAGAATCGGGTATTCGTCCTCCATGACGTCCTGCAGGGCCGCCAGGACGGCTTCGTCGAGATGGATATCGGACACCGGGTCACTCCCTGAACAACAGCGTCGCATTATGCCTCAGAGGACCAGCAAAACTCCACGCTGACTCCCTGGCCAACCGGGGCAATCTGGAAACCGTCGCTGAGCTGACGAACCAGGGCAAGACCGCGACCACACAGAGCTTCGTCACCAAGCGCCATGACGGTGACCGGATCGAATCCGGGACCACTGTCCTCGACACGGACGATCAGTCGCCCTCCCCCTTCTTCCGGCAGCATCTGCAAATGAAATCGTACATAGCCATCCTGCAAGGACGCCAGACGCAGACGTCGCTCCCGATAATACTCGGCAAAGCCGCTGGCATCCTGCTTGAGCGAGGAGTCCAGCCCCATTACCCCATGCTCCAGGGCATTGGAATAGAGCTCGGCGAGCACGGTATACAGCTCGCCACCACGCGGCCACAACGCCCGCACGTCCAGCAGCAGCTGCAGCAAAAATGGCAGTGGGTTGAAGTGACGCAGGCTCAGCGCTCGAAACTCGAAACTGGCCGACCAGTCCATCACGCTGCCCTGACCGCTGTCGGCAAAGGCCAATGGGCGAGGATGCTCGTCGTCTTCGGCCAAGCCGACCTGAACCATGCTGACGTCATCCTGTTGCTCGCCACGGAACGCCGCCAGCGCCAGCTGGATTTCCTCGAACAATGCCTGCGGTTGACGATTGGCGTCCAGAAGCTCGAGCAGGCGCGCCTCGCCGAATAGCTGCCCTTGCTGGTCACTGGCCTCGAGCACGCCATCACTGAGCAGAAAAATACGATCTCCCGGCGCCAGCGGATAGACCTCACAGCGATCACTGAACGCCGCTGGTTCGAGGATTCCCAGGGGTAGATGGCGTGACACCAATGACTGACGCGGGCGACCATCGCCATGTAGCAGGTAGCCATCTGGCAACCCGCCACTCCACACCTCGAGCAAGCCTCGCTTGCTGCTGATATTGAGCACGGTGGCGCAGCAGAAAACGCCCACTGGAAGGATGCGCTTGAGCTTGGCATTGATCTCGCGAAGGATCTCGGCAAGGGCATGACCTTTGGCCGTCATGCCGTAGAACACTTCGGCCAGCGGCATCGCGCCAATAGCCGCCGGCAAACCATGACCGGTGAAATCGCCCAGCATCACGTGCATGCCGCCAGACGGTTTGTACGCCGCCAGCAGCAAATCACCGTTGAACAGCGCGTAGGGCGACTGCATGTAACGGATGTTCGGCGCATCCAGACAGCCGGAATGCGCCACCTTGTCGAATACCGCCTTGGCCACACGTTGCTCGTGCAGCAGATGCTCGTTGTGCTGAGCGATCAGGTCGCGCTGTTGCAATACCGTGTCATGCAGACGGCGCAGGCGATCCATCGCCCCGATCTTGGCCTCGAGTATCACCCGGTTATAGGGCTTGGCGAGAAAGTCGTCGCCGCCGGCCTCAAGACAACGCACCAGCGCCTCGCCCTCGGTCAACGACGTGAGGAAGATGATCGGCACCAGCGCCTCGCCGGCCTGATCCTTGATCCGCCGCGCCGCCTCGAAGCCATCCATCACCGGCATCAGCGCATCCATCAGCACCAGGTGCGGACGCTCCTGCTCGAACAGGGCGACAGCCTCCAGACCATTGCTGGCGGTCAATACGCGGTGGCCCTGACGACTGACGATGGTGGACAACAGCATGCGGTCGGCCGCGTTGTCCTCGGCGATCAGAATGGCAAGTCGCTCAGACATGCTCAGCTGATCTTGAACAACTGCTCGAAGTTGGAGATGGCGAGGATCTTGCGCACGTCACTGCTGCAGTTGAGCAGGCTGATCTGCGCCGAATCGCCGCCAGCATGGTCACGCAACAACAACAGCATGCCCAGTGCCGAACTATCCAGATAGCTGGTGTCACGCAGGTCGACCTGATAACGCTTGGGCGTCAGGTTGACGCGCTCGTAGGCGTCACGAAATTCCTGGTGGGAGGCGAAGTCGAAGCGTCCTCGAATCACAATGGTCAGCTCTTGCCCGTCGGCCGAGGGCTGCGAGGTAATGGCCATGTCTACTCCTTTGTCGAGACTTTGCCAGATAGGGCAATTCACGCTTGAAGGTGTAGCATCTGGTCGGCGACGAAACAACCACTATTCAGGGTTCACCACGGTCGATCAGGCGTTGCGCCAGCTCGTCGAGCAGTTTCTGTTCGCGCTTGTCCTCGGCCAATCGGGCTTCGTCAATGTAGCGCTGGACCAGTTTGCGCAGCCCCTCGAGACGCGCATAGCGTTGCTGCCAAACAGCGCGCACCTTTTCAAGATTGGCGCGATGCCACTCCAGACTTTGCTGCTGTTGGCCGACCGCCGTCTCCAGTTGCGCCAGAAAGCGCTGGTAGTTCATCAGCCACTGGCCGGAAACGCCCTTGCTGCCCTCGCTGATCCACTGCTGCTGGTAGTCGCCACGGAAACGCTCCAGCTCACCCAGCTTGGCTTCGGCCTGGCCGACCAGTCCCTGGCAATGCCCGAGCTGGCGCGCGGCCTCACGCTCGGCCTTTTCTGCCATCTCGACGACCGGCTGCAGACGCTTTGCGCGACTGAGACTCATCGATGTCCGACCTCAGCGATGACGAAAAATACCCTGAGCAACGCCATCATTGCCCCAGCACGGCAGCCAACTGCTCACGGCTCTGCGGCATGCCCACACTTTCATCCAACCCCTGACGCAAGTACTGAGCCATGACCGGCTGACGGGCGATGGCCTGATCGGTATCCGCGTCGCCGCCCGGAACATAGGCACCGACACTGATCAGATCGCGGCTCTGTTGATAGCGCGACCACAACTGCTTGAATCGCTGCGCCTGCTTGAGCTGCTCCGGCGGCACCACTTGCGGCATGACCCGACTGATCGAGGATTCGATATCGATCGCGGGATAGTGCCCCTCCTCGGCCAGACGACGTGACAAAACAAAGTGCCCGTCAAGCACACCACGCGCGGCATCGGCGATGGGGTCCTGCTGGTCATCGCCCTCACTCAGTACGGTGTAGAACGCGGTGATCGAACCGCCGCCGGCCTCGGCATTACCGGCACGCTCGACCAGCTTGGGCAACTTGGCGAACACCGATGGCGGATAACCCTTGGTCGCTGGCGGCTCACCGATAGCCAAAGCAATTTCACGCTGGGCCTGGGCATAGCGGGTCAGCGAATCCATCAGCAGCAGAACGTTCTTGCCCTTGTCACGGAAGTACTCGGCGATGCGCGTGCAGTACTGCGCCGCACGTAAACGCATCAGCGGCGCTTCGTCGGCCGGCGAAGCCACGACCACGGAACGCTTGAGACCTTCTTCGCCGAGAATCTCGTCGATGAACTCCTTGACCTCACGCCCACGCTCACCGATCAACCCGACCACGATGATCTCGGCCTCGGTAAAACGCGTCATCATGCCCAGCAGCACCGACTTGCCCACGCCGGTACCGGCGAACAAACCCAGACGCTGACCGCGTCCGACGGTGAGCAGACCGTTGATCGAGCGAATGCCGACGTCCAATGGTTGGCTGATGGGGTCGCGGTTGAGCGGGTTGATGGTCGGGCCATCCACCGGCACCCAGTCCTCGGCCTTCATCCCGCCCTTGCCATCCAGGGCGCGACCGGTGCCGTCGAGCACTCGGCCAAGCATGGACATGCCCATGGGCAAGCGCCCGGCATCGGGCAACGGCACCACGCGCGCGCCAGGCGCAATACCCGCCAGACTGCCCGCCGGCATCAGATAGATCTTGCCCCCGGAGAAGCCCATCACCTCGGCCTCGACCTGAACCGGATGGTAGCTGTCTTCGTTGATGACCAGGCAGCGGCTGCCTATGGCCGCGCGCAGCCCTTCGGCCTCCAGGGTGAGGCCGACCATACGCAGCAGGCGGCCTTCGAGTATGGGCTGGCTGGGCAGGCTGATCGCATCGCTGTAGCCCTCCAGGCGCCGGGCGAAGCTCACGCGATCAACGCGCATCGTCGCGGTCCAGATCCAGATTGATGTCCGCTTCCGGCGGCTGAGTGCTCTGCGCGCGCTGCTGCTCGAACAATTGCTTGAGTGCCTGCGCCATGCGCGTCTCAACGCTGGCGTCGATCTGGCTATGCTCCGACTCGATGCGACACCCACCTGGCAGCAGGCCGTCGTCCTCGAGGATGCGCCAGTTTTCCTCATGACGCTCGCGCAATGCCTTGATCGCCTCGAAGTCCTGGGGGTTGACCTGAATGCGCACGTTGCCCGCCCCCATCGGCAGCAGCTTGAGCGCTTCGCGCAACACCTGGCGAATCTGACTGGAGTCGGTGCTCAGTTCGCGCTGAATCACCTCGCGCACCATATGACTGACCAGACGCACCATAGCCACTTCCATCTGCTGGTCCTGCTCAGCAATCGGATCGAGCAACTGCGTCATGAGCTTTTCCAGGCTGCCGACCTTCAGCGCCAAGGCCGCGTCGGCCTCCTGCTTGGCCTTGATCTGGCCGGCATGAAAGCCGTCCTTCTCGCCCGTGGCGAAGCCTTCGTTGTAGGCATCCTGGCGGATGGCTTCGAGTTCATCGAGCGTCAGCGGTTTGACATCTTCGAGTGCGACCTCTTCGACCTGCGCTGTTTCCTGCGCCTCGATCTCAGCGGAAGGCTGCACCTGTTGATCAACTGCAGCTTCGGCTTCTTCCGGTTCTTCACCCGGCGCATCGAAGCTGGGCAACGCCCAGCGGTCGAACGTGCCGAGATCCTTGGCGCGAATCAGCTCGCTCTCAGGCTCCTTGGCAGCCATGGCTTAAACCATCTCCTCGCCACCCTTGCCGCCAAGCACGATCTCTCCGGCTTCGGCCATGCGCCGAGCGATGGTGAGAATTTCCTTCTGCGCCCCTTCGACGTCGCTGACGCGCACCGGCCCCTTGGCCTCCAGGTCGTCGCGCAGCAGCTCAGCTGCACGTTTGGACATGTTCTTGAAGACCTTGTCCTTGATCGCCTCGTCAGCCCCCTTGAGCGCCAGTACCAGCACCTCGGACGAGACTTCGCGCATCAGCGCCTGGATGCCACGGTCGTCGACATCGGCCAGGTTGTCGAAGACGAACATCAGATCTTCGATCTGTGTCGACAGGTCTTCGTCCACTTCGCGGATGGAGTCCATCAGCTGACCTTCCACCGAGCTGTCGAGGAAGTTCATGATGTCCGCCGCACGCTTGACGCCGCCCATGGTGGCGCGCGTGGTGTTGGCGCTGCCGGAGAACTGCTTCTCGAGGATCTGGTTGAGTTCCTTGAGCGCGGACGGTTGCACGGTATTGAGCGAGGACACACGCAGGATGATGTCCAGGCGCACCTTGTGGTCGAAATGGCTGAGCACTTCACCGGCCTGGTCCGGATCGAGATAGGCGACGACGATGGCCTGGATTTGCGGGTGCTCGTAGCGGATCACATCGGCAACGGCACGCGGCTCCATCCATTTTAGGCTGTCCAGGCCACTGGTGCTGCCGCCCAGCAGGATGCGGTCGATCAGATTACCGGCCTTGTCCTCACCCAACGCTGAGGTGAGCATCTTGCGGATGTAGGCATCGGAACCCACACCGAGGCTGGTCTGGTCGCCGACGATGTCGACGAACTCGGCCATCACCTGCTCGACCTGCTCGCGGTGGATATTGCGCATGCCGGCCATGGCCACGCCGACGCGCTGCACTTCCTTCGGCCCGAGGTGACGCAACACCTGTGCAGCATCGGTCTCACCCAGCGAAAGCAGCAGAATCGCAGCCTTGTCGACCTTGTTCAGCTTGGTAGCGGTACGATTGTCACTCATCGGCGTTGATCCACTCTTTGACGACCTGGGCGACGCGGCCAGGATCTTCCGCTACCAGACTCTTGATAGCGTTCAGCTGTGCATCATACCCCTCGCTGGGGCTCGGCAACATGATGCTCTGCGGCCCGCCGAGGCTGACGCGATCGTTGGACAGCTCGCCGTCCAGACCTCCCATTTCGCCAAGTTCCACATCGCCGGAACCTGCCAGCTCCTTGCCCCTGCCGCCGCCGGTGATGTTGTTGAGCACCGGGCGCAGCACACCGAACACCAGCACCAGGATGAACAGCACGCCGAGCACCTGCTTGACGATGTCCCAGAACCAGGGCTGGGTGTAGAACGGAATATCGGGGATCTCTTCACCCAGCGAAGCGGTAAAGGCCGTATTGATCACGCTGACGCTGTCGCCGCGGCTGGCATCGAAGCCCACCGAATCCTGGACCAGACGGGTAAAGCGCGCCAGGTCATCGGTCGTCCACGGCACTCGGCTGCTCTCGCCAGTGGCCGGATCAACACGTACCTGGTCATCCACCACCACCGCCACCGACAGACGACGCAGGCGCCCCTGCTGCTGACGGGTGTAGCTGATGGAACGGTCCAGCTCGAAGTTGCGGGTCGACTGCTCACGCTTGTCTGCCGGGTATGGCGCCAGCATCGGCTGGCCGGTTACCGGGTCCATGATCTGCTGGCCATTGGCATCGACCAGCGGCTGACCCGCGGCAACCGGGCCGGCCGGAGCGGCAGCGCCTGCGGCCTGCT
>JBLUOL010000085.1:0-21526 GCA_048065775.1 Pseudomonas sp. GW6 | reverse complement strand
TGCCGAGCAGGGTCAGCCCCGGGCGCTTGAGCAGCGTCGCCAGCAGATTGCGGTAGGCATTGCCGGCGCGATTGGCGCTGGGGGCTTGCGGGCGCGCCTGGCCGCCAGTGACGGCGCCGAGCACCGGCAGAAATACCAGGGCCATGGCCAGCGAGGCCAACAGGCAGAGAATCACGGTGGCCGGCAGGTACTTCATGAACTGGCCGACCACGCCGGGCCAGAACAGCAGTGGTAGGAACACCACCAGGGTGGTGGCGGTGGAGGCGATTACCGGCCAGGCCATCCGTGTCGCGGCATTGGCCCAGGCCTGGCGAGGCGTCTGGCCTTGCTGCAGGTAGCGGTCGGCGAGTTCAGAGACGACGATGGCGCCGTCGACCAACATGCCAGCCACCAGAATCAGGCTGAACAGTACGACGATATTGAGGGTGAAGCCGAGCATCCAGATCAGCAGGATGCCGCTGAGGAAGGCGCCGGGAATGGTCAGGCCGACCAGCAGCGCCGAACGCATGCCCATGCTCGCCACCACCAGGATCAGTACCAGGACGATGGCGGTAAGCACGTTGTTGAGCAGGTCGCCGAGCATGTTCTGCACTTCCTGCGACTGATCCATGATGTAGTTGACTTCAACACCGGGTGGCAGCAGGGGTTTTGCCTGCTCCATCAGCGCCTTGATCTGCTCGATGGTATGGATGATGTTGGCGCCGCTGCGCTTGGCCACTTCCAGCACGATAGCCGGCTGGCCGTTGATACGGGCGAAGCCGGTCGGGTCCTTGAAGGTGCGGCGGATGGTGGCGACGTCGGCGAAGGTGACCACGCTGTCGCCGACCACCTTGATCGGCATGCGCATCACGTCTTCGAGGTCTTCGATGACCCCAGGCACTTTCATGCTCATGCGGCCGGCGCCGGTGTCCAGGCTGCCGGCGGCGACCAGGCGGTTGTTGCGGCTGACCAGATTGAACAGTTCGTTGTAGTCGATGCCGTAGCTGTCGAGCACTTGCGGGTCGACGACGATTTCCAGCAGGTCTTCACGGTCGCCGCCAATGGTCACCGAGAGCACCTCGGCGATGCCTTCCACGTTCTCCTTCAGGCGCCGGGCGATATACACCAGCTCGGTTTCGGCGATGGGCCCGGACAGGCCCACCGACAGCACCGGGAACAGCGCCACATTGACTTCGGTGACAGTCGGCTCGTCGGCCTCTTCAGGCAGCTTGCTGCGCGCGGTATCGACCTTCTCGCGCACGTCGGCCAGCGCTACCTTGGCATTGAAGCCAGCATCGAACTCCAGCGTTACCGAGGCGTGGCCTTCGCTGGAGACCGAGCGCATTTCCTTGACGCCCTCGAGGCTGCGCAGCTCCTGCTCCAACGGGCGTACCAACAGGCGCTCGCCGTCTTCCGGGCTGATGCCTTCGAGGGTCACCGACACGTAGATGATGGGGATGACCACGTCCGGGTTGGATTCCTTGGGCATGGCGATGTAGGCCACCAGCCCGCCGCAGAGCAGGAACAGCAGGATCAGGATGGTGGTGCGACTACGGTCGAGTGCGGCGGCGATCAGTGCGTGCATCTCAACTGCCCTCGGCCGCAAGTTGTGTGCGTACCTGCTGGCCGGGTTGGACGAAGCCCTGGCCGAGGGTGATCAGTGCCACCTTTGGCGGCAGCCCGCTGACCCAGGCGCCTTGATTGTCGACGCTGATCAGTTGCACTGGCGTGAACTCGACGCGCTGCGCATCGTTGACCCACTTGACGCCGTGGCGGCCGCTTTCATCCAGGCTGAGCAGGGCAGGGGACAGGCGATGAGCCATGGCCTCGCCAGTCTGGATGTGCAGGGTGGCGCTGGCACCGGCCAGACGCAGGCCATCCGGGTTGTCCACCTTGACCTCGATACGGAAGCTGCGCGAGCCCGGGTCGGCAGCCGCGGCGATAAAGTGCAGCTCACCTTGCAGCGTACGGCCATCGAGCAGTTCAACCTTTACCGGTTGGCCCAGCTCGAGCTGGGTGACCTGCTGCTGGGCGATCTGCGCGCTGACCTTGAGGCGGTCGATATCCACCAGGGTCAGCAGGCTCTGGCCGGGCTGGACGAAATCGCCCAGTTCGACCATGCGCTGGTCATAGATGCCGGCAAACGGCGCCTTGATCTTGGTGTTGCGCTGCTGCAGACGGGCGCTGTCGAGTTCGGCGCGGGCCTTGGCCAGTTCGCTCTCCAGGCGCATCAGCTCGTTGGCCGACACCAGGCTGCGCTCGCGCAGGCGCTTGGCGGCGGTGACGTCGCTCTGACGCTGGCGCACATCGGCCTCGCTGCGCGCGACCTGGGCCGGGCGGTCGTCAGGCGAAATGCTCAGCAGCAATTGATCGGCAGCGACGCGGCTGCCCTTGTCCTGGTCCAGGTTCTGCACGCTGCCACTGACCTGGGCGCGCAGTTCCACGCGGCGCCAGGCTTCGATCTGCCCCTGCACCACATGCTGGCGTTGCATGGGTTGCGCTTCCAGCCATTGAATTTCGACGCGCGCCAGATCATTGGTAGTGGCGGGTTGGTCGGGCTCGACATCGTCGCGAGCGACGAAACGATCGCCGCTGAACAGCCAGGCCAGCAGCAGGACGGCAATGACGATGGCGATGATCCAGGGACGCTTGCTGAGTTGGGCGAACATGTGGGTTTACTCGCTGAGTGCAGGCGCTGCATGCAGCGCGGCGGCCTGGCCTTGCAGGCCGGCAATGATGAAATCGGTGACGCGCTGGAAATAGGCGTCCAGCTCGATGGGTTCGGCCCAATGGGCGAAGCCGCCGGAGGCGATACGGGCCATCACGCCGTTGACGCAAGCCTCCACGCCCCACAGCAGGCGTTGGCAATCAGTGGGGGAGAGTTGCAGTTCGCTGAAGCTGCCTTGCAGCAGTTGGTTGAACAGCGCCATGTACTGACCTTCCAGCTCGAGGAACTGTTCACGGTAGGGCGCGTCCAGGCGTTCCTGGAAGGCGGGGCGGTCGCACAGCAGGCAGAGTTGGGCTTGCAGTGGGTCGGCCAGCAGTTGTTCGAAGGCGCGACGAATCACATGGCGCATGGCTTCGCGAGGCGGCGCCTGGTTCGCGGTCTCACGCAGTTCGCTCAGATGCTGGCGCGAGCAGTCCAGCACCAGACGCGCGTAGAGCGCCTCCTTGCTGGAAAAGTGCTTGTACACCGTACCCTTGCCGATGCCGGCGTGACGGGCCACCTCGGCAATGGTGACGCGATCCCAGGATTGTTCCTGAAATAGCTGGCGAGCGGATTGCAGCAGGGCGTTTTCCCGCTGCTGGAAGAGTTGATCCTGGTAGCGCATGACTGTTCCGAGTTTCGTGACCGGTAGTCATGCTATGACTGTTGGTCACGATGCGGCAATACGGGAGTTGTAACAAGGCAATTGGCGGGTAGCCGTTCACTGCCTCATTCACCGCAAGGCGGAGTTCCTACAGGGATACGTGTAGGAGCCCCGCCCCGGGGCGAAGCTTCTAACCTATCAGGCGATGAAACGGCGGGTTACGCCGCAACAGACATTGCGGGGGGATTGCGGAAGGTTGCAGGCGGCTAACCCGCCCTACGACATTCGCTCGATCCTTGCCCCGTGAGGCGACGCTCAGCGCGCCACGCTGACGCCTTCGAGATTGGCGAAGGAGGTGTCCTTGGCGGTGAGCAGGAAGTCGCGCATGAACGGCGAGTCGAGCATGTCGGTGCGGATCGCGGCGTAAAGCGTGGCGAACAAGCCCTTTTCCCCCAGGCGCTTGGCGCTGACGTAACCGCGCGAGCTGTACTCGTGCAGCGCCCAGTTGGGCAGGCCGCATACGCCACGACCGCTGGCCACCAGTTGCATCATCATCACCGTCAGTTCGGCGGTGCGCACCTGCGCCGGCTCGATATCGTTGGGTTCGAGAAAGCGCGTGAAGATGTCCAGGCGGTCGCGTTCCACCGGGTAGGTGATCAGGGTTTCCGTGGCCAGATCCTGCGGCTGGATGAAGGTCTTGTGCGCCAGGCGGTGCTGATTGGCCACGGCCAGCATCGCCTCATAGGTGAACAGTGGCACGTAGGTGATGCCGGCCAGCTCGATGGGATCCGAAGTCACCACCAAGTCCAGATCGCCTCGGGCCAGCGCGGGCAGCGGGGCGAAGGAGAAGCCCGAGGCCAGGTCCAGTTCCACTTCCGGCCAGGCATCGCGGAACTGGTCGATAGTCGGCATCAGCCACTGGAAGCAGCTGTGGCATTCGATGGCCATGTGCAAGCGGCCAGCGGTGCCACCGGCCAGGCGCGCCAAATCACGCTCGGCGCCGCGCAGCAGCGGCAGGGTGGCGTCGGCCAGTTGCAGCAGACGCAGGCCGGCGCTGGTGAAGCGCACGGGTTTGGTCTTGCGCACGAACAGCTGCAGACCCAGGCGTTCTTCCAGCTCCTTGAACTGGTGCGAAAGGGCCGACTGGGTCAGGTGCAGGCGTTCGGCGGCCTCCACCAGGCTGTCGGTTTCGCGCAGGGCGTGCAGGGTTTTCAGGTGGCGTAGCTCGAGCATGGCGGGTCTCTGCGAGGGTTTCACTCATCCAATGCCAGAGCTGGATGAAAATGGTTCATACAGCCTACATGAGTAAATCTTTAGATCAAGACGAAAATCTTGAGTTTGTCTCACTCGGTGTCGATGCCGAGAATGGCGCCATCTCGATTGATTCTGGAGTTTCACGACATGGCCCTGTCCCATTCCCTCGGTTTCCCGCGCATCGGCCGCGACCGCGAACTGAAGAAAGCCCTCGAAGCCCACTGGCAAGGTGAGCTGGACGAATCCGGCTTGCGCGCCGTCGGCCAGCGTCTGCGCGCCGAGCACTGGCAATTGCAGAAGGATGCCGGCATCGATCTGCTGCCGGTGGGTGACTTCGCCTGGTACGACCAGGTGCTCAGTCATTCGCTGGCCTTTGGCGTCATCCCCGAGCGTTTCCGTCCGGCTACCGGCAAGCCGACGCTGGACACTCTGTTCGCCATGGCGCGTGGAGCCGTTGCAAACAAGAGCAGCGGTACTTGCTGCGGCGGTGCTCATGCTCAAGAGATGACCAAGTGGTTCGATACCAACTACCACTACCTGGTGCCGGAATTCAGAGAGGATCAGCAGTTCGCCCTGAGCTGGGAGCAACTGTTCGAGGAAGTGGCTGAGGCGCATGCTCTCGGGCACAAGGTCAAACCGGTGCTGATCGGACCACTGACTTACTTGTGGCTGGGCAAGGTCAAGGGAGGCGACTTCGACAAGCTGGAGCTGCTCGAAAGTCTGCTGCCGGTCTATGGCGAGATCTTCCAGCGTCTGGCCGCGCAGGGCGTGGAATGGGTGCAGATCGACGAGCCGATTCTGGTGCTCGATCTGCCACAGGCTTGGAAGAACGCCTTCGAGCGCGCCTACAACCTGATTCAGCGCGAACCCTGCAAGAAGCTGATCGCCACCTATTTCGGCGGCCTGGAAGACAACCTCGGTCTGGCCGCCAACCTGCCTGTAGATGGCCTGCATATCGACCTGGTGCGTGCGCCGGAGCAATACCCGACCATTCTCGACCGTCTGCCGGCTTATAAAGTGTTGTCGCTGGGCGTGGTCAACGGGCGCAACGTCTGGCGCTGCGATCTGGAGAAAGCCCTTGAGGTGCTGCGCCACGCTCACGAGCGTTTGGGCGACCGGCTGTGGGTCGCGCCGTCCTGCTCGCTGCTGCACAGCCCGGTGGACCTGATGCGCGAAGACCAGCTCGATGCCGAGCTGAAAGGCTGGCTGGCTTTTGCCGTGCAGAAATGTCAGGAGGTCGCATTGCTCGGTAAGGCCCTGGAGGTGCCGGAAGACGCTTCTGTGCATGCCGCCTTGCAAGCGAGCCGCTCAGTACAGGCTGCTCGTGCGGCTTCAGGGCGTATTCACAAACCCGAGGTGCAGGCCCGTCTGGCGGCGATTCGTCCGCGTCATGCCCAGCGCCAGTCGGCGTTCGCCGAGCGCATCGAACAACAGCGTGAGTGCCTGCAACTGCCATTGTTGCCGACCACGACGATAGGCTCCTTCCCGCAGACCTCGGCCATCCGTCTGGCGCGGCAGTCGTTAAAGCAGGGCAAGCTCAGTGCAGCCGAGTACACCGAGGCCATGCACAGCGAAATTCGCCAGGCGGTACAGGTGCAGGAGCGCCTGGGGCTGGACGTGCTGGTGCATGGCGAGGCCGAGCGCAACGATATGGTCGAGTACTTTGCCGAACAACTCGATGGCTATGCCTTCACCCGCTTCGGCTGGGTGCAGAGTTACGGCTCACGTTGCGTCAAACCGGCGGTGATCGTTGGCGACCTGAGCCGACCCAAGGCCATGACGGTGGAATGGATCAAGTACGCCCAGGGTCTGACCGACAAGGTGATGAAGGGCATGCTGACCGGCCCGGTGACCATGCTGATGTGGTCGTTCCCGCGCGAGGACGTGTCACGTGAAGTGCAGGCGCAGCAACTGGCGCTGGCGATTCGTGACGAAGTGGTGGATCTGGAGGCAGCCGGTATCAAGATCATCCAGATCGACGAGGCGGCGTTTCGCGAAGGGTTGCCGTTACGTCAGGCCGCCTGGCAGCACTACCTGGACTGGGCCACCGAGGCCTTCCGCCTCACCGCCAGCGGTGTGCGTGACGAAACGCAGATCCACACCCACATGTGCTACAGCGAGTTCAACGATGTGATCGAGTCCATCGCGGCGATGGATGCCGACGTGATCACCATCGAGACCTCGCGTTCGGACATGGAGCTGTTGGCAGCGTTCGAGAAGTTCGCTTACCCGAACGACATCGGCCCCGGCGTGTATGACATCCACTCGCCACGGGTGCCGGACAGCGCCGAGATGGTCGGGTTGTTGCGCAAGGCGGCGCGGCGTATCCCGCTCGAACGCCTGTGGGTCAACCCCGATTGCGGCCTGAAAACCCGCGCCTGGCCGGAAACCGAGGCGGCGTTGGTGAACATGGTGGCCGCCGCCAGGCAGTTGCGCGCCGAGCTGGCCTGATTCCCCGGCAGTGGTCGCGGCTGAAGCCCCTCCTACGGATAGGTAGGAGGGGCGCTCGCGACGCTCTGGATCGCACTTCTGGTCACCGTCTGGGCAACCGTTCGTCCCCCTTCATCAAACTGTCACGCTTGTGTGGCAGCGCCGTCGAACGACTTTCATCAGACTCGCGCTTCAGTGGGGTTCTGCGTTTCTGGTGTTTCCATGCGTGCATTCATTTTCCTGGCCGCGTTGCTTTGCGGCCTGCCGTCTCTTGCGGCCAATCGTTGCGACCTGTCCGAGCCGACCCGCTATGCGGATGTCGGTGAGGTGCGTCTGGCTTATCAAAGCATCGGCAGTGAGCGCGACCCGGCGCTGCTGCTGGTGATGGGGCTGGGCGGACAGTTGATCCACTGGCCTGACGAGGTGGTCGAACGCCTGTGTCAGCAGGGTTTTCGCGTCGTGCGCTTCGACAATCGTGACGTGGGGCTGAGCACCTGGCGGCGACCAGCGCCAAGCATCAACCTACCTTATGAAGTGCTGCGCTATCGCCTGGGTCTGTCGCTCGGCGCGCCGTATCACCTGCGCGACATGGCTGGCGATGCCCTGGGCTTGATGGACCGTCTGGGCGTCGACAACTTCCATGTGCTGGGCGCGAGCATGGGCGGCATGATCGCCCAGCACCTGGCCGATCTGGCGCCGCAGCGCGTTCTCAGTCTGACGCTGGTGATGACCAGCTCGAGTGCTCAAGGGTTGCCTGCACCCAGCGATGCGCTGGTGGCGCTGCTGGCAAGGCGCGAGGCAGTTAGTCGCGAGGCTGCGCTGCAACAGCAGGCAGATTTGCTCGCGGCGCTCGGCAGCCCTGCGGTGCATGATGATCGTGCTTTGCTCTTACATCAGGCCGAACAGGCTTATGACCGCGCCTTCAATCCTGAAGGGGTGCAGCGTCAGCTGCTGGCGATTCTTGCCGAGTCGAGTCGGGTCGAGCTGCTCAATCGTCTGAAAGTACCGACGCTGGTGGTGCACGGTACGGCCGATCCGTTACTGCCGGTGATGCATGGCGTACACGTGGCGGCGCATATCAAGGGTGCAGAGCTCAAGTTGATTCCGGGACTGGCGCATCGCTTTCAGGATGCCTTCAAGGAGCCTTTGCTGGCTGCGGTGTTGCCGTATCTCGCGGCGCATCGGGGCGACTTGGGCTTGGCGCATCTGTAAGGCGAGCGCTCACAGCTCCTGATTGTGCTTGATCGCTTCGCGGCGTTGCAGGTTGTCGATGTGCTCGCTGCTATGACGCATCAGCTTGTCGGCCATGACCATGCGCTCGATATAGCGCACGATGCTCTGTTCGGCGTCGTGACGGGAGAGGTAGGGGCCCTCCAGCGTGCCTTCGCGAGTGGCGAAGAAATACTGGCCGTTGACGGCGCTGACGCGTGAGCTGCGGTAATGCGTGCCCGGTTGGGGGTCGACGGTGCGTTGGCCGAACATGGCGGGGACTCCATCTGCAGGTGCTGGATAACCTGAGTCTACTGTGGCCAATGCGGCCTGCTTGGCAAAACGACAGATGGTAGATTTTGGCGGCTTGTTAGAGGCTTTTAGCGGATTTTATGGATTATTGGCGCCGGTCGGTTGGCGTCCTGCGGATGCTGAGCAGTACAGTTTCGCTCGGCAACCGGGCTGAACTGTTGCTGTGTCGGTGTGTTGGCCTCTCCTAGAATGCTCTGCTGCGGTCGACATGCTCTGTTGGCCGCCTGCCAGAGGTTGCCATGCACATTTCTTCCGGCCGTTGGATGTACGGCCTGCTGCTCGCCCTGATCACCTCCGTGCTCTGGGGCATCCTGCCCATCAAGTTGAAAGAAGTTCTGCAGGTGATGGACCCGGTGACGGTCACCTGGTATCGCCTGGCCGTGGCCGGTTCTCTGCTGTTTGCCTATCTCGCTGCGAGTCGCCGGTTGCCGCGTTTTCGGCCGCTGGGACGCAAGGGCGGTTGGCTGCTGGCGCTGGCTATCGGCGGGCTGACGGCCAACTACGTGCTGTATCTGGTCGGACTCAATCTGCTCAGCCCCGGGACCACGCAACTGGTGATCCAGGTGGCGCCGATTCTGCTGCTGATCAGCAGTCTGTTCGTCTTTCGCGAACGCTTCAGCCTGGGTCAGGCGATTGGCCTGATGGTCATGCTGCTGGGCTTCGGCCTGTTCTTCAATCAGCGTCTGGGTGAGCTGCTGACCTCGCTGACCACCTATACCACCGGGGTGCTGACCGTGCTGGCGGCTGCCTTTGTCTGGACCTTCTACGGCCTGGCGCAGAAGCAACTGCTGACCTCGTGGAATTCGGTGCAGGTGATGATGGTCATCTACCTGGCGTGCGCGCTGCTGCTGACACCCTGGGCGCAGCCAATGCAGGTACTGGAGTTGAGCCCGCTGCAGGGCTGGCTGCTGCTGGCCTGCTGCCTGAATACCCTGGTCGCCTACGGCGCTTTCGCCGAGGCGCTGGCGCATTGGGAAGCTTCACGGGTCAGCGCGACCCTGGCGCTGACACCGCTGGTGACCTTCGTCTCCGTGGCCTTGGCCTCGACCTGGTGGCCGGACCACGTGCTGCCTGAGCAGGTCAACTGGATCGCCTACGCAGGCGCCGTGGTGGTGGTGCTGGGCTCGGCACTCACCGCACTCGGCCCATCGTTGCTGGCCGCTTGGCGGGCGCGCAGGGCAGGGCGTTAATCCAGCGGCAGCTCGGTGGTGCGCTTGACCTCGCTCATGGCGATATGTGAGTGCGCCTCGTGCACATGCGGGCGCTGCAGCAGGTGGTCGCGCAGGAAACGCTCGTAATCGGCGATGTCCTTGGCCACCACCTTGAGCAGGTAGTCCGAGCCGCCGGCCATGCTGTAGCACTCCAGCACCTGCGGGTAGCCGACCACAGCCCGCTCGAACTCATCCAGATTGCCGCGCCCGTGGGCCGACAGCTTGATGTCGACGAACACCGTGATACCAAACCCCAGACGCTTGTGGTTGAGCAGGGCGACCTTGCGCTCGATCAGCCCTTCTTCCTGCATACGATGAATACGTCGCCAGCAGGGCGATTGCGACAGCTCGACTTTCTCGGCTACCTCGGCGGCCGAGAGGTCGGCATCGTGTTGCAGCAGGCGGAGAATCCGCCGGTCGATGGGGCTGAGCTTGTCCTGCATGATTGTTTCCAATTTATTGTGATTGTTGGAAGGATCATGCGAAGTATCGCCTTCGATACTCGAAAATAGAAAGAAAAAAGCGGAACCCTCCAGTCATGCTTTAGGCAAATCCGTCGCAGTGATCCTGCGGCAGGACTCAACGGAGCGTGTTTACCGTCGCGCTCCCCGTGCTCGCCATAAAAATAAAAGGAGCGCTCCATGTCACTGGCCGAAATCCGCCTGGATGACAAATATCGCCTCGCTACTGGTCACCTCTACCTGACCGGCACTCAGGCGCTCACCCGCCTGCCCATGCTGCAGAAGCAGCGTGATGCCGCCTTCGGACTCAATACCGCCTGCTTCATCTCCGGCTATCGCGGCTCGCCCCTGGGTGGCCTGGACAAGAGCCTGTGGGACGCGCGCGAGTACCTGAAGGAAAACCACATCCACTTCCAGCCCGGCGTCAACGAAGAGCTGGGCGCCACAGCGGTGTGGGGCAGCCAGCAGGCCAACCTGTTCCCCGGCGCCCGCTACGACGGCGTGTTCGCCATGTGGTACGGCAAGGGGCCGGGCGTCGACCGCAGCGGCGACGTGTTCAAGCACGGCAACTCGGCCGGTGTTTCCAAGCATGGCGGCGTGCTGGTGCTGGCCGGCGACGATCATGGCTGCAAGTCCTCGACCATCGCCCACCAGAGCGAGCATGCGTTCATCGCCGCGTCGATCCCGGTGCTCAACCCGGCCAACGTCCAGGAAGTGCTGGACTACGGCATCATCGGCTGGGAGCTGTCGCGCTACAGCGGCTGCTGGGTGGCGCTGAAGACCATCGCCGAGAACGTCGACTCCTCGGCCGTGGTGGACGTCGATCCACTGCGTATCCAGATAAAGATCCCCGAGGATTTCCAACTGCCGGAAGACGGCGTGCACATCCGCTGGCCCGATCCGCCCCTGGCGCAGGAAAAACGCCTCAACGTCTACAAGATCTACGCTGCCCGCGCCTTCGCCCTGGCCAACAACCTCAACCAGGTCAAGCTCGATTCGCCCAACCCGCGTCTGGGCATCATCACCACCGGCAAGTCCTACCTCGACGTGCGCCAGGCCCTGGATGACCTCGGCCTGGACGAAGCGCTGTGCGCCAAGGTTGGCTTGCGCGTGCTCAAGGTCGGCATGAGCTGGCCGCTGGAGCCGGTGTCGGTGCACCAGTTCGCCGAAGGCCTGGACGAAATTCTGGTGGTGGAAGAGAAACGCAGCATCATCGAAGACCAGCTCACCGGTCAGCTCTACAACTGGCCGGTGGGCAAGCGTCCGCGCGTGGTCGGCGAGTTCGACGAGCAGGGCAATTCTCTGTTGCCGAACCTGGGCGAGCTGACTCCGGCGATGATCGCCCGGGTTATTGCCAAGCGCCTGGCGCCGATCTATAGCAGCCCGACCATCGAAGAGCGCCTGGCCTTCCTCGATGCCAAGGAAAAGGCCCTGGCCGCGCCCAAGCACAAGACCGTGCGCACCCCGCATTTCTGCTCCGGCTGCCCGCACAACAGCTCGACCAAGGTGCCGGAAGGCAGTCGCGCTCTCGGCGGCATCGGCTGCCACTACATGACCCAGTGGATGGACCGCAGCACCGACACCTTCACCCAGATGGGCGGCGAGGGCGCGACCTGGATCGGCCAGGCGCCGTTCACCGATACGCCGCACGTGTTCCAGAACCTCGGTGACGGCACCTACTTCCACTCCGGCCATCTGGCCCTGCGTGCGGCCGTGGCCGCCGGGGTCAACATCACCTACAAGATCCTCTACAACGACGCGGTAGCCATGACTGGCGGCCAGCCCATCGACGGCGAGCTGCGTATCGACCAGCTCAGCCAGCAGGTGCATGCCGAGGGCGTCAAGCGCATCGCCCTGGTCAGCGACGAGCCGGACAAGTACCCGACCCGCGCCACCTTCGCGCCGGGTGTGACTTTCCATCACCGTCGCGAGCTGGACGCCGTGCAGCGCGAGTTGCGCGAGGTCAAGGGCTGCTCGGTGATCCTCTACGACCAGACCTGCGCCACTGAGAAACGCCGTCGGCGCAAGCGCGGCAAGCTGGTCGACCCGGCCAAGCGCGCCTTCATCAACCCGGCGGTGTGTGAGGGTTGTGGTGATTGCAGCGTGAAATCCAACTGCCTATCGGTACTGCCGCTGGAAACCGAACTGGGGCGCAAGCGCGAGATCGACCAGAGTGCCTGCAACAAGGACTTCAGCTGCCTGGAAGGTTTCTGCCCGAGCTTCGTCACCGTCCACGGCGGCGGCCTGCGCAAGCCTGAGGCCGTTGGCTTGAGCGCGCTGTTCATCGCCTTGCCGGAGCCGAAGCAACCAGCCCTGAGCCGGCCCTGGAACATTCTCCTGCCTGGCGTTGGCGGTAGCGGTGTGACCACCGTCGGTGCGCTGCTGGGCATGGCTGCGCATATCGAAGGCAAGGGCTGCACCGTGCTCGACCAGGCTGGCCTGGCGCAGAAGTTCGGCCCGGTGATCACCCACATCCGCATCGCCGCGCAGCAGAGCGATATCTACGCCGTGCGTATCGCCGCCGGGGAGACCGATCTGCTGCTGGGCTGCGACCTGGTGGTGTCGTCCAGTGAAGAGGCGCTGGCCAAGCTCAACGACAAGATCGCCCATGCGGTGATCAACAGCCATGAGGCGGCCACTGCCGAATTCACCCGCAACCCGGACGCCCAGGTGCCCGGCGCTGCCATGCGCGAGGCGATCAGCGAGGCGGTGGGCGAGGGCAAGACCCGCTTTGTCGACGCTACCCGCCTGGCCACTCGCCTGCTCGGTGACAGCATCGCCACCAACCTGTTCATGCTCGGCTATGCATACCAAAAGGGACTGGTGCCGGTATCGGCTGAGGCGATCAACAAGGCCATCGAACTCAACGGCGTGGCTATCGAGCTAAACCAGCAGGCCTTCCTCTGGGGCCGTCGTGCTGCGCATGACCTGGCTGCGGTGGAAAAACTCGCCGCGCCCAAAGTGGTCGAAGCGCCGCATTGCAGCACCCTGGAGGAGATCATATCCGACCGTGTGCAGCGTCTGACCGCCTACCAGAACGCGGCCTATGCCGAACGCTACCGTGAGCTGGTCGAGCGTGTGCGCAAGGTCGACACCGATGCGCAGCAGCGCCTGAGCAAGGCCGTGGCCCGCTACTACTTCAAACTCCTGGCCTACAAGGACGAGTACGAAGTGGCGCGGCTGTACAGCGATTCGACCTTCCGCAAGCAACTCGAAGCCCAGTTCGAAGGTGACTACCGGCTGCAGTTCCACCTGGCGCCGAGCTGGCTGAGCAAGCCGGATGCGGTGACAGGTGAGCCGCGCAAGCGCAGCTTCGGCCCCTGGATGCTCAAGGCGTTCGGCGTACTGGCGCGCTTCAAGTTCCTGCGTGGCAGCGCCCTCGATCCGTTTGGCCACAGTGCCGAACGTCGCCTGGAGCGCGAGCTGATCGAGGAGTACGAAGCCAACGTGGCCTACCTGCTGGGCGAGCTCAATGGCGGCAACTACCGCACGGCGGTGGCACTGGCCGAGATTCCCGAGCAGATCCGCGGCTACGGCCATGTCAAGGAAGCGGCGCTGGCCAAGGCGCGCGAGCAGGCGATGCAGCTCAAGGCACGCCTGACCGTCAGCGAGATCGCCGCCGTGCAGCTGTTCGAACCGGCCGCCTGAGTCCCAAACCTATCCCTTTGCCACCCTCTCCCGTGCGGGAGAGGGGCGGCTTTTTACGACCAGATAACCGAGGTAACCCGATGTCCGTCTTCACTCACGTCGACTTCGATCAACACGAACAGGTGGTCTACGGCCACGACAAGGCCAGCGGCCTGAAAGCCATCATCGCCATTCACGACAGCACCCTCGGCCCGGCACTGGGCGGCTGCCGCATGTGGAACTACGCCAGTGACGAGGAGGCGCTGCGCGACGTACTGCGCCTGTCGCGCGGCATGACCTACAAGTCGGCGCTGGCGCGTTTGCCGCTGGGGGGCGGCAAGGCGGTGATCATCGGCGATCCGCACACCGGCAAGAGCGAGGCGCTGTTCCAGGCCATGGGTGATTTCGTCGACAGCCTCGGCGGGCGCTACGTCACCGCAGCGGATTCCGGCACCGGCGTGGCCGAGATGCGCATCATGGCCGAGCGCACTCGCCACGTGGCTGGCGCCGGGCAGCGTGAGGCATTCGGCGGTGGCAGCCGTGACGGTGATCCATCGCCCTCGACCGCCTATGGCGTGTTCATCGGCATTCAGGCGGCCGTGGCGCATCGCCTGGGGCGGCAGGATCTGTCCGGCGTTCGCGTGGCTATCCAGGGAGTGGGCCAGGTCGGTTTCGGCCTGGCCAAACTGCTCAAGGAGGCCGGTGCGCAGCTGTGGGTGACGGATATCGTCGAGGCCAATGTGCAGCGCGCGGTGAGCCAGCTTGGCGCTACTGCGGTCGGTCAGCATGAGATCTACCGTCTCAATGTGGACGTGTTCGCGCCGTGCGCACTGGGCGCCATCATCAACCTGCAAACACTGGAAGCCCTGCGCGCGCCGATTATCGCCGGTGCCGCCAACAACCAGCTGGCCGACGCCAGTCTGGCCGAACTCCTGCGTCGCCGTGAGTGCCTGTACGCGCCGGACTACGCGATCAATGCCGGCGGCATCATCGATGTCTGCTACGAGCGCACTGGTGGCAGCGCCGCGCAGCTCAAGGCGCATATCGAAGACATCGGCCCGACCCTGACGGAAATCTTCCAGCGCGCCGAACGTGAAGGCGCGACCACCACCGCGATTGCCGACCGCATGGCGTTGGAGCGCTTGCGCGGCGGCCTGCAGCCGGTGCGTGCAGCAACGGCTAGCAAGATCGTCTCCCAGGGTTGGCAGCGCTAGGAAGTGGGCGGTGGCGACATGACAAATGTGTGCGCCGCCGCTAAGATGCGGCCCGGCCGTTGCCAATACGGCCGTGTCCCCTTAGTTCAACGGATAGAATAAGCCCCTCCTAAGGGCTAGATGCTGGTTCGATTCCAGCAGGGGACGCCAAATATCTGTCTACTGTTGTCTCTCAATGTCTACCAAGCCCAGTAAAGCCGGCCACTAGAGCCGGCTTTCTTGTCTCTGCTTGTTTACTCTTGTCTCTACACATATACGGGATTTAGGGGTATGTTTCGGGGTACGTTGGTTCGATATTGGAGCGTACCCCCATGGCTCGCACGGTAACCCCGCTGACTGATCCGAAGTGCGAGGCAGCCAAGCCCCGTGATAAGGACTACAAGTTGTTCGATGGTCAGGGCCTGTTCATGTTGGTGAAGGCCTCGGGCGTGAAGACCTGGCGCTTCAAATACCGTCGCCCGGATGGGCGTGAGGGGTTGGCTACCTTCGGCAATTATCCGGCTCTCGGCCTGCGGGCCGCGCGGGCTTGTCGAGCTGAGGCCCTGGGGCAACTGGCTGCTGGCCGAGATCCTGTAGATGCCGCCAGGCAAGCCAAGGCTGATGCTGCCAGTGCGCGTACCAATACCTTCAAAGCGATGGCCGAGCAGTGGCATGCAGCCTGTGCCCTCAAGTGGTCACCTGGGCATGCCGCCGCTGTATGGCGCAACCTTGAATTGCATGTGCTGCCGGTGCTCGGTGGTCGACCGCTGGCCGAGCTGAAGACTCGGGATCTGATGCTGCCGCTCAAGGCGGTGGAGAAGCGCGGCACTCTGGAGCTAGCTGGCCGGCTGCGCCAGTACACCACCGGCATCATGCGTATGGCCGTGCAGCATGGATTGATCGACAGCAACCCGGCCAACGACCTGGTGGGCGCCACCGCCACCCGCAAGAGCACCCATCGCCCAGCCCTGCCACTGGATCGCCTGCCCGAGCTGCTGCAACGGATCGCGGCTGACTCTGGCCGGCCACTGACCCGTCATGCGGTATCGCTCACCCTGTTGGTGTTCATCCGTTCCAGTGAGCTGCGCTTTGCCCGCTGGAGCGAGATCGATAGCGGCCGGGCGATGTGGGAGATACCCGGCCAGCGTGAGGCCATCGAGGGCGTCAAGTTCTCCCACCGTGGCGCCAAGATGGGGACTCCGCACCTGGTACCGCTGAGCCGCCAGACTCTGGAGCTGCTGGAGCAGGTACGGCAGCTCACCGGCCGCTTCGATCTGGTGTTCCCCGGTGACCACTACCACCACAAACCCATGAGCGAGAACACCATCAACAAGGCATTGCGCCGTATGGGGTACGACACCAAGGTGGATCTGTGCGGCCACGGTTTCCGCACTATGGCCTGTTCGGCCCTGGTGGAGTCGGGGCTATGGTCGAAGGATGCCGTTGAACGGCAGATGAGCCATCAGGAGCGCGACACGGTGCGGGGTGCTTACATCCACAAGGCCGAGCACCTGCAGGAGCGCCGGCTTATGTGCCAGTGGTGGGCGGACTACCTTGATGCTAACCGGCAACAGCACGTCACCCCCTACGACTTCGCCCACCGTTGGGAAGGGGTGGGCAACGTGGTGCCGGTCAACTTCGGCAAGGCGGTTTGAGTATGCGAACCCGTAACCCTCGAAAAACTGGTGTTCCCGGTGTTCTTGGTGTTCCTAGATGGCTGGAAGCCAGTAACGGCGGGGCTTTCAGCGATGGAACACAATTGCGAGCAAGGTGGAACACCTGGTGTTCAGAACACCAATTGTGTTCCGTGATCGAGGGCGCCAGTTGGAACACCTCGGGGCGTTTCGAGACAGCGCCAGCAGCCGGCCAGCCGGAACACGACACAAGCCCAGCTCTGCCCTGGTGGCCTGCTCTTTACGAGGACAGCAATCAATTAAGAGATATGCGCCGCGATGGAAGGTAACGTTACCGGGGTGCCGGGGTGGATTGGTTGCTGGAAGCGAAGCGTTGTTATTCGTTACAGCTACGGTGAGGGTGTTTGGTACGTGCCCGGGGACTGGCGCCTAGTTGATCTAGAGGCCTTACTAGGCAGGCGTATTGCAATTGAAGAACCCATAAAATTGGAGCTTGTCGGGCGCTCTCTTGCTTTATGTGAGTGGGGCTTGCTCATGCATCTGGATCATCCTGTCTCGGGAGAGCGTATAGAAGTTCAGAACGCCCTTTGGGCGTTCAGCGACTGGTTGTCGTCTCTAGAAAGTCAAGGGGTGGCGAGGAGCCATATTCTGGGTTTGTCCGGCGTCCGTGCCTTAGAGTGGCATGCGGAATACTTGAAGTGGGCTGCCAACGAAGAGCGCAACCACGCAAGGCACTTAATCGAGAGTGGCGAATTCTCTATTCGCAGTGTTTTAGAGCAACTTCCAAGACTCGTCATCGACACAGAATTTTCGTTATGGCTGATCAAATACCTTAGCGAGAACGATATTCCAAAGATAAAGCGTGGTCGGCCTCAAAAGCTCCCGCCCGATCACGTGCAAGAGTTGGCGCACTTCGCCTTCATGTGTCTGCAGAATGGTCATTCTGATGACCTTTCTTCTGCCTGCAGGGATGTATGTAACGCTAGGCCTGACTGGCTACCAGCGTACTGGTCGGCCTCTGATGATCCTGGCCGCCTCCTCTACGATGCAATCCGGGTCGCTCAGCGTTTTGACGCTTGGCGCACGACGTACCCCTATGTCGAGGCAGTGCAAGGAGGTAAAGGAAGTACCAAACGTAAGCGCAGTGGAAAAAAATCGGAGTAATTCTCCAATTCCTGCAAGCGCTACGCTGAGCAATCGTTGCCACGGGATCACAAGCAAACCCGGAGGCACTGCATGCAATCTCAGCAAACCGCGCAGGCTCATACGACGGCAAGTGCTGTCATCAGCCTGAACCCCGCCGACCTTCTCACGCCTGAGCAGGCCGCTGCCCTACTGGGGCTTTCCGTGAAAACGCTGGCCACCTGGCGCAGCACAGGCCGCCACGCTCTCGCGTTTATCCGCTGTGGCACCCGCATTCGTTACCGTCGCTCTGATCTGGACGCCTGGCTTGCCCGGCGCCAGCACACCAGCACGGCACCGCGCGAGGTGGCGTAATGAGCGGACAGACCCTCAAGGCCTCAAGCCTTCGCCGTTCTTCTGCCGGCCAGGTGCTGGCGGATCCCGGCAACGTTCATCACCTGCAGCCAAGTGCTAGCCAGGTGCAATCAATTGATCCGGCTACCACCATTGTCCGTATGCCCGACCTGTTGGCACTGACCGGCCTGCAGCGTGCGACGGTGTACAAGCGCATCAAGGATGACCCGACCTTTCCACGCCCTGTACCCCTGAGCGATAGCACTGCCCGTGGCGCCCCCGTGGGGTTCGTATTGGCCGAGGTACAGGCCTGGGTGCGTGCGCGGATTGCCTCGCGCGGGGAGGCTGCAGCATGAAGCGGAATCGCCACCCGTTCGAGGAACCTTACTTCGATCCCTACCGGATTGGGTTTGCCTTGTATCGCCCTGATCAACCCAACTGGCGCCAGCGCACCATTGCCGGCGTGAGCTGGGATGGCCGAGCCAAGGAAGCCTACTTCTTCAACCCTGACGGCCTGGTGCTCCCCCTGGAGCCACACCCTTGGAACCTGCCGCCGATGCTCGGCCGTCATGCCGTACGGCGCAAGTTTGCCCACGTGGAAGGGGTCGGCCTGTTTGCCATGAAGCCGGCGCAGCTAAGGGCAATGAGCGCCGCCAGGCTGGGGGATTGGGTGACTTATTGGCTTGTCGATGATGACGCCCATTACGCCAATGAGCCCGAAACCTGGGCCGTGCATGCCGATGCCCGAGCGGGTGAAGCGCGTGAGGATGTTGAGTGGGCTTCCAAGCACCAGCCATCCCGGTACTGGCCCGAGCATCTGCAGAGTACATGCGGCCTGGATGAAGCCGGGCGAACCGCGCTACAGCAGCAGCGCGCCGCACACATGGAGCGCCAGCAGGCTGAAGCTGAACGGGTATCACGCAGCAACAGTGCCGAGGATTACGCCCGACAGTGCGCCTACGACAAGCGGATTAACGCCTGGCTACGCGGCGAAGCGGGCGACCCTCCCTTGCTGGCGCTGATGAAAGACGCCGCCTGACCAACCCCTAAAACGAAAACGCCCCCGGTTGCAGCCGAGGGCGTTGGAGGTGAAGCGCTGTGCCCAATCAATCTATGCCCTGCATGGGCATCGTGCAAGCGATGCTCGCTCTGTTGAACCTTGCGCAGCCGCTACGGCAGCGCTACTCTGCACCCGTCGCTGTCAATCCAGCGACCGGGTTTGGCGACCCGATTATCAGTAGGCGCACAAGCGCCAGAGAGACCATTGCAGGCGCTTTTTTTGTGCCCGCAATGTTGCTTTATGGTGGCCGTGCGCGGGAGACCTTCGGGTCTGCCGGGTGCCTACTGTCCCGGTTCGCCAACCTGCGCACGGCTGCCACCCATGATCGTTTGGCGACGGTTCGTGGCAGCTCCAACCAAACAGTAGGAGCACCACCCATGAAGCACCCGCACGCCCTCAATCCGTCCGCACTTCAGCAACACGCCGCCGCCCTGAAGGCCCGAGCCTTTTCCGCGCTACACGCTGATTCGTCCCTGTCCGTTCGCCTTGCTCGCTACAACGCCGCCATGGCCAAGGCTCGCGAGCTGGAAGCCCAGGCCGAGCAATGCAAGGCCACCAGCGACGCCAGCCAGGCGCTGGCCTGGCTGCAAGGTGGCCACCGTGTCCGCATTCGCGCGGCCAACTTGCGCGAGCACCTTGAGCACGTCCGCTCCCTGACTCTGGAAGCTCAGGAGGTGCGCCATGCGTAAGCAGATGAACCCGCATGCCACTGAGCTGGCCAACGAACTCGAGATGAAGCTCGACACCGTGAAAGTGTTGGCTGAAATCACGTTGGACAATACGACCCTTGCCGACTGTGCCGAAGGGGCATACCTGGATCGCAGCCACGCTGCAGCGCTGATGCAGGCACAGGTCTACCTGTCGCAATCGATCTTCAACGACTTCTGCAAGCTGATGGAGCTGGTGGAGGTGCCTCATGTGTGATCAACAGAACCTCACCATCGGCCTGGACTTCTGCAAGATTCGAGGCCAGCACCTGTTCCAAGTCAACGCCGGAGTACCGGCCAAGCTTGCATTGGAGCATGCCAGCGATTTGCTGGAGGCTATCAACGGACTGTCTCAGACGGTCGCCATGCAACTGGCGCATGGTGGCGAAAGCTTCGCGGTCTATCACTTGAGCGAGATGGTCAAGGCGTTGGTTGATGCCGCTGCCGCTGGCCTACCTGACTCTGCAGGGGGTGACCAATGAGCACGCTCCCATCAAAGACCGCTTTCTTTCGCCGAGGTGTAAAGGCCAGCGGCGATGTCCTGAGCTCAGCCGGTATCGGGCTGAAAGGCATCGGCCTAATGCTGGTCGAGCGCGAATTGAGCAGCTCAGAAGCGAACGCCCTTCACCACGCAGTCATTGCCTTGGGTGTCATGGTGGAAGCTCAAGGCGGCACGTTGTTCGATAGCGCTGATGAGCTGGAGGGCAACGAATGACCGATGCCCAGGAACGCAAGAAGTACCCGACCTTTGCCGAGGTGAAGCGCGCCGCCCTGCAGGCCATCGACCGGGTGCTGTCGCACTGGTTGCCCGGTGGCAAGCGGGTGGACGGCGGCAAGGAATACACCGCACCCAACCCAACGCGGGCCGACAAGCGCGCTGGCTCGCTCAAGGTGAACTTGGCCAAGGGTACCTGGAGCGACTTCGCCACTGGCGACAAGGGCGGCGACCTGATCGACCTGGTGCACTACCTGGATGGCGGCAGCGAGGTGGATGCTTGCAACAAGCTGGCGGATTTCCTGGGCGTTACGCCCGGCACTGTCAGCGCCAGCACACCGGCCAGCAGCAAGCCCAAGGCGCCCGAGTGGGTGCCGATGCTGCCGATTCCTGATGAAGCCATGCGCAAGGTGCTGCAGAAGCACCGCCAGCACGGCAAGCCGTCGAAGGTGTGGATCTACCGTGCCGCCGATGGCCAACCGCTGATGGCGCTGTATCGCTTCGATCTGGGGCCGGATGACAGCGGCACGCCGCGCAAGGTGTTCGCCCCACTGACCTGGTGCAAGCACTCGGGCAATGGCTCGCTGTCCTGGCGTTGGCAGGGGTTGCCCGAGCCGCGCCCGCTGTTGCGCCTCGATGAGCTGGCCACCCGAGCAGATGACCCGGTGGTGCTGGGCGAAGGCGAGAAAGCGGCAGACGCTGCCGCCGAGCTGTTGCCCGGCTACGTCGCTACCTGCTGGCCCAACGGCACCAACTCTTGGCAGAAAGCCGACTTCGCTCCACTGGCCGGCCGCGATGTGCTGCTGTGGCCGGACAACGACGCACCCGGCCTCAAGTGCATGGATGCCCTGGCCGAGCACCTGCGCCAGCTTGGCGCGGCCTCGGTGCGCTCGGTAGCACTTGCGGTGTTCAGCCAGCGGCCGGGCCTCGATGGCGACCGGCCCACC
>JBLUOL010000084.1:0-21767 GCA_048065775.1 Pseudomonas sp. GW6 | reverse complement strand
CAGCCGCGAGCGCCTGCGTCAGGCGCACGAAGCGGCCGAGGCCGAAGCGCTGCACGGCTGAGCAGCCGCTAGCGGCGGTAAGCCAGCAAGACAATCCCGCCCACCACGATCAGCCCGCCGAGCACCTGCAGCGGGCCGAGCAACTGGCCGAGCACCAGCCAGCCCAGCAGCATGCCGGCCACTGGTTCCATGTTCATCACCGGCGCGTTGCGGGCAATGTCCAGGCGCGGCATCAGGATGAACAGCATCGAGAACGCTGTGCCATAGAGCAGTACCAGGCACGCCAGGGCGATCCAGCCGGCCGCCGCGTTGGGCAGACCCAGGCCGCCGGGTAGTGCACCGCTGGCACCGGCCAGGGCCGAGGCACTGAAGACCACCGCCATGGTCAGCATGCTGCGCACCCGTCCGGGCATGACTGACAGCCGATGTTCGGTAATCCATAGTGCAACGGCGAAGACCCCCGCAGCAGTCAGGCTGAACAGCACCCCTTCGACCCAGCGCGCGTCGAGCTGAGCCTCGCCGGACAGGCGCGCCGGCACATCCAGCACCAGCACCAGACCGAACAGGATCAGGCCCATGATCATTGCGGCGCGGCCGGTTGGCGCCGCGCCACCGAGTGCCCAGGTGAGCAGCGCCAGGAGAATCGGCGAGAGGTTCACCACCAGCAATGCCAGGCCTACCGGGATGCGTGCCACTGCCGAGTAGATGCAAAAGCTTTGCACCGCGATCAGCAGCCCCAGCACCAACTGCCAGCCCCATGTGCTGCGGCTCAGGCGCAGCGAGTCACGTTGCCACAGCACCAGCGCTGCGAGTACCAGCAGGGTGCCCCCGGAGCGGCAGAGCATGGCCATCAGCAGACCAGTGTCGTGGTCGAAGGCGATACGCGCGGCGATGTGGTTGCCAGCGAAGGAGCAGGCCAGGGTGGCGAGGATCAGCGCGGCGATATGCCGGGAAAACGGGGTTGCTGACATGGCAGGGCGATACGTCCTTACTAAAGCGAGAGCCGCCAGGCGGCGGCTCGGGTTGGATGAGGTAGCCCCGCAAGCGGGGCGGCTAATCAATGCCTGCGATCACTGAATCAGAGCACGACGCTGGGCAGCCACAGCGAAATGGCAGGGATGTAGGTAACGGCCATCAGCACGGCGAACAGCGCCATGTAGAACGGCAGCAGTGCCTTCACGGTGTTCTCGATGGTGACCTTGCCGATCGCGGCGCCAACGAAGAGTACCGCACCTACCGGTGGCGTGATCAGTCCAATACCGAGGTTGACCAGCATGATCATGCCGAAGTGCACCGGATCGACGCCGAAGGAGGTCACCACCGGCAGCAGAATCGGGGTGAGGATCAGGATCAGCGGCGCCATGTCCATCAGCGTGCCCAGCACCAGCAACATGAAGTTGACGCACATCAGGATCACGTAGCGGTTGTCCGAGAAGGTCAGGAACGCAGTGGTGATCTTCGACGGAATCTGCATCAGGGTCATGATGTAGCCGAACGCGGCTGCAAAGGCGATGAGGATCATCACGATCGACAGTGTGCGCACGGTGCGGTGCAGCATCTTCGGCAGTTCACGCCACTTGTAGTCGCGGTAGATGAACATGGTCACGAAGAACGCCCAGACCACCGCGACAGCCGCTGATTCGGTGGCGGTAAACACGCCACTGAGGATGCCGCCGAGGATGATGAACATGGTCATCAGGCCCCACAGTGCTTCCACGCAGATCTTCAGCGCCTGGCGCAGCGGAATCACTTCGCCTTTCGGGTAGTTGCGCTTCTTGGCGAACCACAGGCACAGCGTGGCCAGGGTTACGCTCATCAGCAGACCCGGGCCGATACCGGCCACGAACAGCGCGGCGATGGATACGGTGCCACCGGCCGCTAGCGAGTAGATCACCGAGTTGTGGCTGGGCGGGGTGAGCAGCGCCTGTACCGAGCCGGAGACGGTGACGGCGGTGGCGAACTCACGTGGGTAGCCCTTCTTTTCCATTTCCGGGATCAGCACCGAACCAACCGAGGCGGTATCGGCCAGGGAGGAGCCGGAGATGGCGCCGAAGAAGGTCGAGGCGGTGATGTTGACCAGTGACAGGCCGCCGCGGACGAAGCCGATCAACACCCCGGCAAACGCCACCAGGCGCCGGGCCATGCCACCCTCGGCCATGATCGCGCCGGCCAGGACAAAGAACGGAATGGCCAGCAGGGAGAATTTGTTCACGCCACCGGCGATCTGGATCATCACCGCGTGCAGGGGGATATCGATCCACCAGGCGCCGATCAGTGCGGAAACGCCAAGCGAATAAGCAACGGGGACGCGTAGCAGGATAAGGACAATGAAACTGCCTAAAAGAATGGCGGCATCCATTTACGCGGCCTCCTTGGAATCTTCAGTGTGTTCGAAGTCGACGGCACGGCGCTTATGTTGATCGCCGTACAGCAGTTGTTCGATGACGAACAGGAGGGTGATGAAACCGCCCACCGGGATTGGCATGTAGCTGATGCCGACGCGTACCGAGGGCAGGGTGCTGAGGTACTGGTTCCAGGTCGCTACGCAGAGCTTGTAACCCCAAATCAGCATGAACAGCGCGATGCCGCCCATGACCAGACGTACGAACAATGTGATCAGCGGTGCCAGGGTTTGTGGCAGGCGATCGGTCAGTGAGGTCACGGCCATGTGGGCACCCGCGCGGTAGCCGGCAGCGGCTCCGACGAAGGTGAACAGCACCATCAATAGCACTGAAATCGGCTCGGGCCAGCCCAGTCCTTGACCCAGCACGTAACGGCTGAATACGCCCCAGGGGATGATCAAAGCCATGATCACGATCGCCAGGCCGGCGGTCGCGATACAGGCACGGTAGATGGCGTCATTGACGCCCAGAACCAGGTTTTTCATGAGACTTCACCGGTTGCGCGGCGCAGGCGAGGTGCCGGCGCCGCGCGCTTGCGCGTGGATTACTGAACGGCTTCGATACGCTGAATCAGTTCAACGAACTGCGCGCCGTACTTCTCACGAACCGGGGCGGTCGCGTCGTAGAAGGGCTTGGTATCGATTTTGATGAATTCGACGCCTTCAGCCTTGAGTTTCTCTACGCTGCTGGCGCTTTTCTCGTCCCACAGTTGGCGCTCTTCCAGTTGCGCTTCCTTGGCCAGTTTCTTGACTAGTTCCTGCTGTTCCGGTGTCAGCTTGTTCCAGGTGGTCTTGGACATCAGCAACGGCTCGGGCAGGATCAGGTGGTGGGTCTGGGTGTAGTACTTGGCGGAGCGGAAATGGTTGTGCTCGAGCAGGGTGGGCGGATTGTTCTCGGCGCCGTCGATCACGCCGCTCTGCAGGGCACTGAAGATTTCACCGGTGTCCATGGCGATGCCGTTTGCACCCATGGCGTTGAGGGTGTCGATGAACAGCGGGTTGCCCATTACGCGGATCTTCATACCTTTCAGGTCTTCGATGCTGCGTATCGGCTTCTTGGTGTAGAGGCTGCGGCTGCCGCCGTCCATCCATGCCAGACCGACCATGTTGAAGTCGGAGTTGGTGATGGCGTCGAGGATTTCCTGGCCGATCTCACCGTCGATGATCTTGCGCATGTGGTCGACGTCGCGGAACACGAACGGCATGTTGAACACGTTGGTGGCCGGAACCACCGAACCGACCGAACCGAGGCTGACGCGGGTCAGCTGGACGGCGCCGATCTGGGTCTGCTCGATGACTTCCTTCTCGGAGCCGAGAACGCCGCCGGCGAACATGCGGGACTTGATATCGCCGTTGGTGGCAGCTTCCAGCTTCTTGCCGAGGTTTTCCATGGCGACTACGGTCGGGTAGCCAGCAGGGTGGATTTCGGCAATCTTCAGGGTCATCTCGGCCTGTACGAAGGAGGACAGACCGAGCGCTAGCGGAAGTGTGGCGAGAAGCAACTTACGTTTGAGGTTCATGCGGAAAACTCCGTCTTGTTGTTGTTGGTGTACAAGCAGTGTGAGTCCGGTGCCGCGAGCGGCCCGGGGTGAATCGGATCAGGGTTGGAAGGCAGGCTCCTCGATACCGCACACGCCGGCTTGCAGGGCGAATACGCCACCGGCCAGAGGCTGGTCGGAAAGGTCGCCGCCGGGGCGGATCGAGGTAACGAACAAGGTGTCCAGATTGGCGCCACCGAAGGCGCACATAGCGGGCTTCTTCACCGGCACGGCGAGCGAGCGATCGAGTCGGCCGTCGGGGGTGAAACGGTGGACCAAGCCTTCGTCATTGCCGCAGATCCAGTAGCAACCATCGACGTCCATCGCTGCGCCGTCCGGGCGACCCGGATGCTGCTTCATGTCGATGAACAGGCGACGGTTGTGCGGCGTGCCGCTATCGGTGTCGTAGTCGAAGGCCCAGACGCTCTGCACGCTGGGGTGCGAGTCGGAGAGGTACATGGTGCGGCCGTCAGGGCTGAAGGCCAGGCCGTTGGGCACGATGAAGTCGTCGAGCACCTGTCGCAGTTGGCCGTCGTAGCGATACAGCGCGCCGACGCGCGCACCTTGGGCCATATCCAGCAGCATGGTGCCGGCCCAGAAGCGGCCTTGGCGGTCGCAGCGACCGTCGTTGAAACGCATCTGCGGGCGGGCATGTTCGACCTGTGCCAGGCGCTCGGCCTGTACGCTGCCATCGTCCTGCGGGCGTAGATGGAAGATGCCGCTCTGCATGCCGGCGAGCCAGCCGCCAGCGGGGTGCATGGCGATGCAGGCAAGCATCTCGTCGGCCTGCCAGCTCTGCGTCTGGCCATCTGCCGCGGACCAGCGATGCAGGCGTGCGGCAGGGATGTCGGCCCAGTAAAGAGCCTGTTCGGCAGCGTTCCACACCGGGCTTTCGCCCGTGGCGTTGCGCGCATCGACAATAAGTTCGGCTGTCATGGCTGTGGCGCTCTACTTGTTGTTATGGCTTGGGGCGGTTGCGGCGTTCTGTTCAGTCGTCGCCGAACGGGCCGGCGGCAACGAAGGCGCCGCCCTGGTAGATGCGCGCCGGATCGTCGGCGGCCGGCATCGGCTGCGCTTCCACCTTGTCGCGGAACACTTCCGAGCTGTCCTTGGGCTTGAAGCCCAGGTGTGCGGCCTGGCTGTTGTCCCACCACACGTCGCGGTTATCCGACATGCCGTAGACCACGGTGTGGCCGACGTTCTCGGTATAGAGGCAGCGTTCGAGCAGGTGGGTAAGGTCGTCGTAGCTCAGCCAGGTGCTCATCATGCGGCGGTTGGCGGGTTCGGGGAACGAGGAGCCGATGCGGATGCTGACGGTTTCGATGCCGTAGCGATCGAAGTAGAAGCTGGCCATGTCCTCGCCATAGGACTTGGACAGGCCGTAGTAGCCATCCGGGCGACGCAGGCAGTTGGCGTCGAGATGTTCGTCCTGCTTGTAGAAGCCGATGACGTGGTTGGAGCTGGCGAACACCACGCGTTTCACGCCATGGCGGCGGGCCGCTTCGTAGACATGGAATACGCCGCAGATGTTGGCACCGAGGATTTCTTCGAAGGGGCGCTCGACCGAGACACCGCCGAAGTGCAGGATGGCGTCGACGCCTTCGATCAGTTGATGCACGGCGGCTTTGTCTGCCAGGTCGCAACGCACCACTTCTTCGTGGGGGCCGGCAGCAGGGGCCATCTCACCGATGTCGGACAGACGCAGGATATTGGCGTAGGGGCGCAGACGTTCGCGCAGTACCTTGCCCAGTCCGCCGGCAGCGCCGGTCAGCAGCAGGCGATTGAAGGGGCGCAGTTCGCTGGATATCGTGGTCATGGCGGGGCCTGGACTCTTGTTGCTTGTTGTTATTGGTTTGTCATACGTTGTCGTATGACTTGGGTCGATTATCAGCACCAACCCAGGCAATGTCAACGCGACAGTGGGGGGAAATTGAGGTGTTTTGTCTGCGTTTCACTGAGCGGGTCTGACCTGTTAAACAGCCATGGTTGGCAAGGTAAACTGCGGCTCGGTAGGCTCTACTACGGCAATTTATTGTGTTCGCACAGAGTATTCGAACAACGCGCGGGTGGCCTCAGGCAGGTGCGGGGTCAGTTCTCTCGGGGCGTATTTGACTAAAGTTGTATGACAACGTATCTCGACTGAGGTGGAGTGTCTTCTTATGCGAAGCACTCGAGTGACTGGAGGCGTGACATGGGCAGGAAACCTGCTGGCATCCGCAGCAGTGCGGCCCCGACGCTGATTGATGTCGCCAGGGTCGCGGGGGTGTCGCCGATCACCGTATCGCGGGCACTGGGGCGCCCCGAGGTGGTCACCGATGCCACCCGCAAGCGCGTACTGGAAGCGGTGCGGGCGACCGGCTATGTGCCCAATCTCGCCGCAGGCTCTCTGGCGTCCAGTCGCAGCCGGCTGGTGGCGATCTTCCTGCCAACCATTGCCAATTCGATTTTCGCCGACACCGTGCAGGCGCTGACTGACCGGCTGGCTGCTGCTGGCTACCAGACCTTGCTCGGCCTCACCGGCTACAGCCCCGAGCAGGAGGAGGCCTTGCTCGAGGCGGTGTTGGGGCGTCGGCCGGATGGCATTGTCCTGACCGGCACCGAACATACCCAGGCGAGCCGTGAGCGCCTGGCGCGGGTGGGCATTCCGCTGGTCGAGGCCTGGGATCTGTGCGAATACCCGGTGGACATGCTGGTCGGCTTTTCGCACGAGGCTGTGGGCCAGGCGGTGGCGCGCTATCTGATCGGCAAGGGCTATCGCCGGGTCTCGGTCGTGGGCATCGATGACCCGCGCGGCCTGCGCCGTTATCGAAGCCTGGTGGAGGCGCTGCAGGGCCATGTGAGAGCTCCCGTGGCAGCGCAGATCCTGCCTGCACCGGCGACCTTGGCGGTGGGCCGCGAAGGTCTTGCGCGTCTGCTGCAGGAAGATGTGGCCGGCGAAGTGGTGGTCTGCAGTTCCGATACGGTGGCGCAAGGCGTGATGGCCGAGGCACTCAGCCGTGGCCTGCGCATTCCTCAGGATCTTGCCGTGATGGGTTTCGGCGACCTGTCCAGCGCAGCGCACACTTACCCGCCGCTTTCCACCGTGCGGGTGGATGGGCCGCGTATCGGTTGCGCTATCGCCGATGCTCTGCTGGCGCGCTTCGCCGAGCCTGCAGCGGCGCGCCAGCCGCTGCGCCTGGACGTCGGGTTCGAACTGATCGAGCGCGGCAGCGCCTGAGCCTTTCAGGCCAGGCGCAGGTGGTTGTCCCACAAGCCGGCCGGTAACTTCAGGGCGTTGGTGACGATGCGCTCGCCGCGGCAATCGTACAGGCGGCAACGGCCCTGACCCGAGGTCACGACGAAACCGTCGGCAACCGCGCCAACGCCTGCACAGTCTGGCAATGGCACATCCAGGCGCACCTGAGCGCTGTCCAGATCCCAGATGAAGAAGCGGTTGCCGCGCGGTGCGGTCAGCGCCAGCAGGCGCAGGTCGTCGTGAATGGCCACGCTGGCGGTGTACTGGTTCATGGCCACGCGTTGCGTCTCGCCCAGAGGAAAAGGCTGGAACGGCTGGCCGGGGCGCTTGATCGCCAGCAGCGGCACCTGATCATGCAGATCGCCCATGTACTGCTGGCCGCTGACCACCGTGCCGTCACGCGCGACAGCCAGGTGGCGGATGCTGTTCTGCTGGTCGGCCAGATACTCCTGGCTGACCAGGCTGCCGTCGCGCTTGATCAGCGCCAGGCTGGCCTGCATGGCGTCGAGGTTCATCTCCACGCGGCTTTCCGCTTCGGTGCGGATGCCGCCGTTGGCCACCACCAGGGTTTCGCCATCGGGCATCCACAGCAGTTGGTGCGGGCCGACCCCATGGCTGCTGTGTTCACCGTCGCGCAGCAGTTGCTCACCCTGCAGGCGATAAACGCCAATGATGCCCCGGCCTGGCTCGGTGGTGTCGTTTTCGGTGGTGTACAGCCACTCGCCGCCTTTGTGAAATACCGCGTGGCCGTTGAAGTGGCGCCCGGCCGGCGAGGCAAGTGTTTGCAGCAGGCGGCCGTCGCGGGTGTCGATCAGGTAGCTCTCGGTGCTCGGCCGGCGACCGACGAACAGGGCCATCGGCAGGGCAGGGTGCGGCACCACATCGTGGCAGCGTTCGTTCACCGGCGTGGCGAAGGCGCGCTGACCATCGAGGCGATAGCCGACGGCGTAGTGGTTGCCGTTGCCGTCGTCACGGGCTGACAACAGCAACGGCTGGCCGGATGGGCCGAACAGCGTCCAGCCACCGAAGGCGCCTGCCGCCGCGAGGCTGGCAGCGGCTGCACTGAGGCCGAGGAAGGCTCTGCGTTGCATACTCAATCCCCGTCGTGGGCGTTGAAGCCGATCTGCACGTCGAGCGCCTTGGCCAGCTCGCTTTCCTGCAGGCGGTGCAGGCGATTGAGGCTGTCGTACAGCTCGTTCAGGGCGGTGCGCCCGGCTTCATCGGCGAGCAGCTCACCCAGGGGACTGTCGAGTGCGGCCAGGCGCTGACGGGTGTCCTGGTAAGCGGCGTCGATGCGTTTTGCCAGGTCGGCCTGGTCGTCGCCCAGCAGCGATTGAATACCGTCACGGTTGCTGCCGTGCCACAGCAGTTCGGCACTGGCCAGTGCGGCGCCCTGGTTGGCCAGGCTGCCGGCGCTGCGCCAGGCTTCGGCCTGATAGGGCTGGGCGATGCCCTTGCTCTGCCGGCCCATCGGCGCACCGAGCTTCTTCTTCAGGCCATCCAGGGCGCTGACCTGCACGCGCAACAGCTCGGCGATGGCTTCGTTGGCGTCGGCGTAGCGCTCGTTGGGGAATGTCTTCAGCTGTTCGGCCATGCCAGATTTGGCCTGCCATTCGCCAACGATCTCTGCGGCCAGTGCCTGCTGGTGTTTGCCGATGGCTTGCAGCAGTGGGCAATAGCGCGCTTTCTGTTCGGCCTGGGCGAGGTCCAGATTGGGGTCGAAAAGAATGTATTCGTAGGCGGTCAGGCCCTGAACCACCACGCTGGCATTGGACAGGTCATCCGCACTCAGCTGCGGCTTGTTCTTCAGCAATGCTTCGACCTGGCGCTGCACCAGGTTCTTCTTGTCCGGCCAGAACTGGATTTGCCAGGCGCGGTTGCCCTCGGCCAGCGGCCCGACCAGCAATGGCTGCAGGCCGGCCCAGGCGCTTTGCGCGCCGAGAAAGGCCTGGCGAGCGGCACTCAGATCGGCGCTGCCTGCGCAGAAGGCTTCGGCATTGGCCGCCAACTGGCGGTCAGCTTCCTGCCAACTGCTGTAGGCCGGCAACAGCACGCCATCGGTCAGCGCAGCGCTGACCTTGGCTTGCGGGTCCTGCTGGCCACAGCCGACCAGGGCCAGGCCGAGCAGGGAGGCGATCAGGGTTTTGTGCAACATCGCAGGCTCCTCAAAGGGAATTCAGGAAGGCGAGCAGCGCTGCTCGCTCGTCGGCATCGAATTTCAGCACATGCAGTTTGGCCGCTTCGGCCTCGCCACCGTGCCAGAGAATGGCTTCCAGCAGGTTGCGTGCACGGCCGTCATGCAGGAACTGAGTGTGACCATTGACCGCTTGCGTCAGGCCAATGCCCCACAACGGCGTCGTGCGCCATTCGCGACCGCTGGCGAGAAACTCCTCGCGGCCATCGGCTAGGCCTTCGCCCATGTCATGCAGCAGCATGTCTGTATAAGGACGGATCAACTGGTTGGCCAGTTCAGGCTCGGCGGCAGCGGCCGACGTAGTGAAGCTGGGCGTGTGGCATTGCTGGCAGCCGGCCTGATGGAACAGGCTCTTGCCCTTGAGCACCTCGGGGGCATCGACGTCACGCCGGGCCGGCACGCCCAGGTTACGACTGTAGAACAGCACGCTGGCCAGGATATTGTCGCTGACCTCCGGTTCGCCACCATGGGGCGCGGCCAGGCAATCGGCTTGCGCCGGGGTGCAGTTGTCATGGGGGATCAGTGAACTGGTCAGGCCCATGTCGTTGGCGAAGGCATCGGCATTCTGCTGATTGAGATTGGGCTGGCCAGCCTTCCAGCCGAAACGACCGAGCACACTGCGCTGCTGCTGGCGGTCCCAGACCTGATTGGGGCGACCGGAAATACCGTCGCCATCGGCGTCGTCCGGGTCGGCGCCTGCCAGGATATCGGCTTCGGCAATGGCTTCGAGCAGGCCGAGGCCGATCATCGGCGGGGCGATGCGAGTGGAGAACAGGGTGTCCGGATGCATGGCGCCATAGCCCAGCTGGCTGATCTGCAGCTCGGGCTTGCGCAGCTCCACCAGTGTGCCGTCTGCAAAACGCACCGGCACACTGCTGTAAGTCACGCGCACCTTGCCTTCAGGCGCTACGCCCGGGTTGGCCATGTCCTGCAACTGAGTGCCGTAGGTAGGCTCGGCAACCACGCCCTGGCGTATCAGCACTTGCGCATGCTCGGGGCCGGCCGGCAGTGACAGACGCACCAGCATCGAGGCGGCGCTGACCGCATCTGGCCCCGGCGGATGGCCGCGACCATCCTTGATGTGGCAGTTCTGGCAGGCATTGGTATTGAACAGCGGGCCCAGACCATCACGTGCGGTGGTGGTGGCTGGCGCCGTGACCCAGGGATTGCGGAAGAAGCTGTTGCCCACTGCGAAATCCAGGCGACGGCTGGGTGCGAGGTTGGCCGAGGGCAGGGAGAAGGCGTTGTGGTCGAACTTGCGTACCGTCGCCGCACCGGCAGAAAGGGCCTCGCCGGGTTCTGCTGCGGTGAAGTGCGGTTGCTGCTCGCAAGCGATCAGAGTCAGGGCCATGAAAGGCAGCAGGCAGCGCTGGAGCGGCGACATCGAGGAACAATCCGAACGGGCAAGAAAGCGGGGCATCAAGATTAGCAGGCTAACGGAATTTAAATAAGATGGATTAGCGTTAGCCGCGCGCGACCAGAGGTCGCGGGAGTGAGTTGGATGCCAACCCCATTCCTTCCCGGACTTAAGCTTATGCGAGGGCTGCGGCTTCAGGGATTGGTGCCCACTAAGAGCAAGAACGTTCAAGACCTTGCAGATGCGTTTGGCTAAGCTCGCCTGCCCAAGGAGGTTCCATGTCCCGTCAACACGAATTCACCCAGGGCGCCCGCGATATGCTGCCAATGCTGCTCGGCGCCATTCCCTTCGGCATCATCTTCGGTAGCCTGGCAGGCGCTGCCGGGCTCGATCCCTGGCAGACGCAGGGGATGTCCTTGCTGGTATTTGCTGGTTCGGCGCAGTTCATTGCCATCAGTCTGTTGACCGGCGGCGCCGGTATTGCCGTGGTGTTGCTGACCACCTTCGTGGTCAACCTGCGCCATGCCCTGTATAGCGCCAGCCTGCAGCCATACGTGCGCCATCTGCCCAAGCGCTGGCGCATGCCGCTGGCTTTCTGGCTCACCGACGAGGCCTACGCGGTGGTAGTGCAGCGCTACGCGCGTGGTGACAAGGGCGCCTACCGCCATTGGTACTTTCTCGGCGCGGCCCTGGCCATGTACTGCAACTGGCAGCTGTGCACGCTGGTCGGCGTGCTGTTCGGTCAGGCAGTGCCGAACATCGGTGAGTGGGGGCTGGATTTCGCCATGCTGGCGACGTTCATCGGCATCGTCGTGCCGATGCTGCGCAACCAGCCGCAAGTGGCGGCCGCCCTGGTTGCGGGCGCCGTGGCGTTGCTGTGCCATGCCTTGCCCTACAAGCTTGGGCTGATGGCGGCTGCGGCCAGTGGCATCGTCGTCGGCGTGTGGTTGGAGCGGCGTAACCCGGAGCTGCAGGAGGAGTTGCTCTGATGGATATCTGGTTGCTGATTCTGGGGATGCTGGCGATCACCTTCATCACCCGCTACAGCCTGTTCGCGTTCCCTGATCTGCGTTTTCCGCCATTGATCAGGCAGGGGCTGCATTACGTGCCGACTGCGGTACTGACGGCCATTGTCGTGCCCGGCATGCTGATGCCGGACGGGCAGGTGTGGATGCTGAGCTGGAGCAACGCATACCTGCTGGCAGGTGTGGCGGCCATTGCCATCGCGGCGTTCACGCGGCACTTGCTGGCGACCATCGGTGGGGGGTTGCTGGTGTTCTTTCTGCTGCGCTGGGCGTTCGGACAGTTACCGATCTGAGTGGTGCCTGCCCTAGCTTTGCGTAGGGTGCGTTGCGCGCACCAGATAGGTACCGCTGTATTCGCGGTGCGCGTGGCGCACCCTACCGGGGTGGATCGCTGGAAGCCCGCTATACCAGCGCGCTGACCTTCAGATCGCGCTGGCTCAAGCGCAGGTACTGTTGGTCAGCCTTGAGCAGTAGCGCGTGGTCGTCGACGCTCAGTTCTTCATGAGCATGACCTTCGGCCTGGCTGCGGTAGAGGCTCTCACCGGGGCGGCGGCGCAGGCATTGGTAGCGCTGCTGGCGTGGTTCCACCTTGAAGCTGAGCATGTCGATATAGGCGACCTGCATCTCATCACTCTGCCCGGTCTCCAGCGCACTGCGTTGCAGGGCTGGGGTGTGGGTGAAGGGCGAAGCCGAGAGCATGACATGTTGGCATTGCTGCAGATCAGGGCGTGGTTCGCCGTTGAGCAGCCAATTGCCGCGCAGATCACGCTGTAGGCAGAGGTTGCGCTGGCCGTGGTTATCGACCTTGAGCCAGAGGCGGCGGAAGCGCCAGCGCGGATCGCACTCGATCATGTAGTTGGCAACGATGCTGTTGCCCTTGATGACCTGCATGAGGTGGCTGGTGGCCTGGATGCCATTGGCATCCTGGCTCAGGCGCAGGGTTTCCACGCCGGGGGTGCACCAGGGTTTCCATACCAGGGTTTGCTGCATCGGTCGACTCCATGCCGAGCGCGAAACAGGAGGGAAGGGCGCTAGCGCGCAGAACACGTTCCCTCGTGTTCCATGTTTGTTGTGGCGCGCAGCATAAAGCGACAGCGATGTGATGTCTGTCAGCTTTTGCTGACAGTTGCGCAGGTTTTTGCGCTATAGATTCAGGCTTTCGGCTTCAGCGGTTGCTGTTCGAACTTCACGCCGTCCAGGCCATGCACCATCAGCGCGCGGATGTTGCCGTGGTCGCTGCCTTGCGGCGTGGCCAGCACGCTGCGGTAGTGCTCGCCGAAGGCACGCAGCGCTTCGTCCTTGCTCAAGCCCTCCAACAGGGCCAGACCCAGAGTCTTGCAGGAGCCTTCGTTCTGTCCGGCCGCGTTCTCCACGTCACCGTTACGAAAGGCGCTGGGCTGATAGTCGTAGTGCGCGGCGACGAAGGCCAGGGTTTCACTGAAGGCGTAGTCATCCTGCTGCAGACGGCTGCGCAGGGTATTCAGAGCGGTCATTCAGGCTTTCCTTTGGCAAATGCGGCTGTCTGCTCGGCCGAGGCTTCTTTCTGATATTTGGCTTTCCAGTCGGCATAAGGCATGCCGTACACGGTCTCGCGAGCCTGGTCGGCGCTGACCTCGACACCGAGGTCGTCGGCAGCGGCCTTGTACCATTTGGACAGGCAGTTGCGGCAGAAACCGGCCAGGTTCATCAGCTCGATGTTCTGCACGTCAGGACGGCTGCGCAGGTGCTGCACCAGTGCGCGAAAGGCTGCAGCTTCCAGTTCGAGGCGTTCTTGCTCGGTCATGGTGGGCTCTCCGGGGATAGGTGGCGGCGATGATAAGAGCCTTGCCGGAGAGCGACAAGCCGCTGTCAGCGATGACCGGCGAGGGTGATGGATACCGACTCGGCGAAACGCAGGGCGTGCGGTTTGTCCACTTCCACTTCGGCATAACGCACGGCCTGATGGGTCATCACCAGGTCGAGGATTTCCTGGGTCAGGCGTTCGAGCAGGGCGAAGCGATTGCCTTCGACATGGGCGATGATCGCCTTGGTGATGGTGCGGTAGTTCAGCGCATGCTCGATGTCGTTGACCTCTACCGCATCGACGGCGGGGTAGAGGATGGTCAGGTTGATCAACACGTCCTGCTTGTTGTTGATCTCTTCTTCCTTGATGCCGATGTAGGTGCGCAGGCGCAGGTCCTTGACGCGGATGCGCGCCATTCCAGGTTCCAGTCGCGGCATTAGTTGTTCCGTCCGATCAATTGCAGGAATTCGTGGCGAGTGTTGCAGGACTCGCGGAAGGCGCCAAGCATCACCGAGCTGCTCATCACCGAATTCTGCTTCTCCACGCCACGCATCATCATGCACATGTGCTTGGCCTCGATCACCACCGCGACGCCGGCGGCGTTGGTCACGCGCTGGATCGCATCGGCGATCTGCTTGGTGAGGTTTTCCTGGATCTGCAGGCGCCGTGCGTACATGTCGACGATGCGCGCCACCTTGGACAGCCCGAGCACCTTGCCAGTGGGGATGTAGGCGACATGCGCCTTGCCGATGAAAGGTAGCAGGTGGTGTTCGCACAGCGAGTACAGCTCGATGTCCTTGACGATCACCATCTCGTCATTGTCGGACTCGAACAGCGCGCCGTTGACGATCTCGTCCAGCGACTGCTGGTAGCCATGACACAGATACTGCATGGCCTTGGCCGCGCGTTTGGGCGTATCGAGCAGACCCTCGCGCTCCGGGTTTTCACCGAGGCCTACGAGAATCTCGCGGTATTGCTGGGAAAGAGGTTGGCTCATGGCAGTGTCCTGAGCAGTCGCTTCACTTGAGGTGGCGGCCGCCGTTGAGGGTAAGGGTCGTTCCGGTTACGTAGGAGTTGTCCAGCAAATAGCGCAATGTCTGGTAGAAGGCCTGCGGGCCGGGTTCTATGCCCAGCGCCGATTTGGCCAAGGTCTTGGTGCGGTAGGCGTCGTCATCACCATCGTTGAACATCAGCAGCGCTGGCGCGATGGTGTTGACCTTGATGCGTGGAGCAAAACGCGCGGCGAACGACAGCGTCAGGCTTTCCAGGCCCGCCTTGCTGGCGCAGTAGGCGGGGCGATTGGCGCTGCCCTTGCGGACCACGTCGTCACTCACATGCACGATGTCGGCGTGTTTCGACTGCAGCAACAGCTCGCTGCAATGCAGGTTGATCAGATACGGCGCGAGCATGTGCACGCTGAACAGCTGGCGAAAGGCATCGGCTTCTTCGCCGGGTGTTTCGGCCAGCCACTGCGAGGCGTTGTGCACGATCGCGCGCAGGCCATTGCACTGCAACTTGACCTGTTCGATGAACGCCATGATGCCGCTCTCATTGCTGAAATCCGCCTGCAGAGCGATGGCGCCGCGCTCACGCAGCCGCGAAATGTCGTCGCGGTTCTGGCGGTAGCTGATGATCACCGGCTGGCCTTCGTCGAGCAGGCGTTCGGCGCAGTAGAGGCCGACCCTCTGGCCGGCGCCGGTGATCAGGATGGGGAAGCTGGCAGCGCTCATGTGCAACTCGTGAGAAAGAAATGAAGGCCTGGCTCGTACCGCCTCGGGATACCTGACCAGTGGCAGGCGCTACTCACCAGACCGTGGATAAAGCTATACCAGAGCTGCAGGTTGTACAACCCTGTGCGACATGTGGTTTTGCTATCAGGCTGAGTGGATTTGCCTATTTTGCTGAGTTTTAAGGGTTTTTACTGAGGGGGTCGAGAAGGGGGTTTTGTACTTTACCTGTACGAATTGCTGTTTTTGTACAGATATTGGCTGCTTGTATAACGAAATCGGCCAGCACGAGGCTGGCCGATTGGTAGAAATGGATGCTTTCAGGGCTTGCCGATGCTGGCGGCTCGCCTGCTCAGGCGTTGCGAATAGTTACCTTGTAGCCAGGGTTCCAGCAGGCGAGTGGAAAGCGGAATGAACCAGTAGGTCATCAGTGGCGTCAAGGCCAGCGTCGACAGCAGCACGCGGGTGACCAGCGAAAGGTCGACGAGCCAGGGGCCGAACAGCAGGTTGAAGGCCAGGGACACCGGAAAGAATGCCAGCCAGATCGCCACGCTCTGCTTCCAGCGCGGAGGCTGTCGATGGCCGCTGCCGAACCAGGCGTCAAGGCCGACTGCACGCTTCTCCTGCGGTTGGGCAAACAGGCCCGCACCCCGCTGCAGCCAGGCCTGGCGTGAGGCCGAGTGTTCCCAGGAAGCCATGGTCTGTTCGTCGCTGAAACGGAAAACGATCTGGAACTCATCATCGCCGGCAGGCGGTGCCAGTACGCCGGAGCCGAGGTAGCCAGGAAAGTCGGTGGCCAGATGTTCGCCTTCACGCAGCCAGGCGATGAAGTCGTGATAACGACCATTGGCGACGCGGCGCGCCACCATCAGGGTAACGGGGGACATTGTGTATCTCCTCGGGTGTTGCCGTCAGCCGGGGTATGGCGTTGGGCATGGCCGAGCACGGGGTGATGTGCTCGACGAACAATGCAGCAAGGATTATTCCCGTTTTGCGAAAATTAGCCAGCGTCAGCTGATGGTGGGCGTTGGGTCGAGCAGCTGTCGCCCTTTCGGCAGCGCGCCGCACCGTCAGGGTGCGGTAGCCGCGCCAGATGAGGGCGCAGGCGGCAGAACAGTCGGTAGCCCCATTCCAGCAGTGGGCGCAGCGGTCGCCAGCGCAAGGGCGCCACCCAGGCTCCCAGGCCCGCGGCTTCCCAGCTCCAGAGGCTGGCATCGAGGCCCAGCAACCAGGTGCCGTCGGCCCAGCGAGCGTGCAGGCGATTCTGCATAGCAGTCAGAGACAGCCCCAATGGCAGTGGATCGAAGTCCGCGGCAGAGATGTCCACGAGAAGCAGCCGCTGGGGCGATGCGTTCCGGCTAAGTAGACGGATTTCACGAGCGCAGAGCGGGCAGTCGCCGTCGAAATAAAGGGTCAATGGCCAGGCGGGGTTGTGCATGAGGTTGCCTTGTATAATTCTTGCACAATGTAAGCCTGACCAAGCTGGGTTACAATCCCTCTAAATTCGTTGCCATGATGCCCGAAGCCATGCCCGAACTCGCCTCCGTCACATCACTTGCGTCCAGCGCTTTGAAGCAGGAAGAGCTGTTCCCCATCCGCGAGGTTTCTCGCCTTACCGGCGTCAATCCGGTCACCCTGCGTGCCTGGGAGCGGCGTTACGGCCTGATTCAACCCACGCGTACCGACAGCGGCCATCGTCTCTACTCGCAGGCCGATATCGATGCGGTGCGCAGCATCCTCGCCTGGATCGAACGTGGCGTCGCAGTCAGCAAGGTCGGCTCGATCCTGGCCAAGAGCGCCAGCAGTCGCAGCGTCGCCACGCCGGCCTACAACGAAGTCAGCAGTGACGACTGGAGCCAGTGGCAGGGCCAGGTGCGTAGCGCGCTGCAGAACTTCGATGAGCCTCGTCTGGAACGTGTGTATGGGCAGATCTTTTCCTGCTATCCGCTGCCGGTGGTGTTCCAGGATATTTTCATGCCGGTCTGGCAGGAACTGCTGCTGCGCCAGGACGAAGTCGGCCTGCGCGGCGAGTGGCTGATGCTCGACGGCTTCCTGCGTGGGCGCTGCTGGCAGCGTCTGCAATTGGGGCGTGATGATTCGCATGAGCGCGTGCTGCTGGTGGCGCTACCTGGCCACTGCCGGGAACTGGAGTTGCTGGTTGCAGCGTTGCTGCTGGGCAATCAGGACGTCGACGTGTCGGTGATGGGGCCAGGCGTACCCATGACCGATCTGGCCCTGGTCTGTGAGCGCATGCAGCCCCAGGCCCTGGTTGTCTTCAGCAACCAGCCGCCAGGCGAGGAGTTCCCGCGGCAACTGGCGCGCCTGGCGCTGGGGCTGGAGTGTCCGCTGCTGCTGGCCGGTGACAGTGCCGATCTGGCGGAGGAAAGTCTGGCCGGTTCGCCCATTGCTTGCCTGGGTAATGAGGGACGCCTGATGCAGCGTCGTATGCAGCAGTTTCTGGCTGGCCATCTCGATACCTGAGGTGGTCCAGGCTACTGAGCTTCAGCTGACTGCTGCGGTCTGCGACTGTTGTTCGCTGTGCTGTTCGAACAGGTACTGACGCAGAGTTTGCTCATCTTCCGTATGTAGCGTTTGCAGGCTGTAAGCGTAACGCTTCTGGCTGACGCGTCTTGCGAGCCGCGCGCGCAGTTGAACGCGGCGCTCCTGGGGCAAAAGCAGTTGCAGCAACTGATCCTTGGCCGGCGTGCCTGTTTTGCTGTATTCCACCAGGATTCCATTGTTCGATAGCTCCAGCGCCTTCAGGCCACTGGGCTGGTCGCTGTCGTCCAGCAGTGCTAATGCCGTGGGCAGAACAAGACGCCATGGGCGTTCGCTTACCCCTTGTTCGAAGATCAGCGGGGCGCCCAGCTCCAGGCGTGACTGACTGTGGTCGTCCTGGATCAGGTGCAGGGGGAAGCTCAGATGCTGATTGTCGGTATGCGTATCCAGGCTTAGCTGTTCTTCGTTGCCCAGGCGAGCCAGAAGCTCACTGAGTCGTTTGCCCAGAGCCAATGGCGGCGCTGCGTCAGGGCGCCGCTTTTGCGGAGGTTTGAAGAGGATTTTCTGGATGAAATCCAGTTCGTCCTGAGTCAGCAGCGGATCGCTTTGCATGGGATAATACTGCACGGGGTCAAACCCATCTGACTGCGCTGGCGAAGGATAGTTTTATCCGTTCGTCAGCTTTTCAGGCGCGCCAGCTCTGCCTTCAGCTCGGCGACCTCTGCCTCCAGCTCACGCACCCGCTGCTTGGCTTCGACCTGTTCGGTAACATCCTTCTGGATACCGATGTAGTAGGTCAACTGGTCGCTTTCGTTCAGCACCGGAGTGATCGATAGCTCGTTCCAGAACGCGCTGCCATCCTTGCGGTAGTTACGAATGATCTGTCGGCAGGGCTTGTTCGCCTTGACCGCTTCGCGAATGGCCTGCAGGCCGAGCTGTGCACGGTCAGTGCCCTGCAGGAAACGGCAATCCTGATAGAGGATGTCATCGCAGGGGTAGCCGGTCAGGCGTTCGAATGCCGCGTTGGCGTAGATCAGAATATTGTCTTCGCCCTCCTGCTCGGCCACCACGATCCCATCGTTGGAGGCGTCGACTACCAGTTGCAGCAGTTTGGCATTGATCATGAGTCCGGTTCCGCGATGGTTATGGGCTGCATTCTAAAACATCGGGTCGGGCTGTCCACTTGCGGCATAATGCGCGGCGTTTTTCCTGTTTCCGGAGGTGTCATGAAAGTCGCCATTCTCTCGGGCTCGGTCTACGGTACGGCCGAGGAAGTCGCTCGCCACGCCGAGCGCCAGCTCAAGGCCGCCGGGCTGGACGCCTGGCACAAAGCGAATGTGAGCCTCGAGGAGCTGCTGGCCTTCGCGCCGGACGCCTTCCTTACCGTCACGTCCACCACTGGCATGGGTGAGCTGCCGGACAACCTGCTGCCGCTGTACAGCGAAATCAGAGACCGTTTGCCGGCCTGGAGCGGCAAACCGGCTGCGGTGCTGGCGCTGGGCGACTCCAGCTATGACACCTTCTGCGGCGGCGGTGAACTGATGCGTGAGCTGTATGCCGAGCTGGGCCTGCGCGAAGTGGTGGAAATGCTGCGCCTGGACTCCAGCGAAACCGTCACGCCTGAAACCGATGCCGAACCCTGGCTGCAAGCCTTCGTGGCGGCGCTGAAGGCCTGACGTGCACCCGCGCGCTCGCCAGTTGATCGACAGCCTCGGGCTTGCCGCGCATCCCGAGGGCGGTTACTACCGTCGCCTGTTCGTTTCGGCGCAGCGCAATGCTCAGGGTCGGGCGGCTTCCAGTGCAATTCTGTTCCTGCTGCCGGGTGGTGCGGTCAGTCGCTGGCATCGGGTCGACGCCGACGAGCTGTGGCACTTTCACGAGGGCGACCCTCTGCAGTTGTTGGTAGCCGATACCCCCAACGCGGTGCGTTGCGAGTTGCTCGGGCCGGTCAGTGAGGGGCAGATGCCGCAGCGCGTGGTAGCGGCTCATGCCTGGCAGGCGGCGCGCTCGACGGGCGCCTATACGCTGGTCGGTTGCACTGTGGCGCCGGAGTTCCAGTTCGAGGGCTTTCGCCTGCTGGCCGATGATGCCGAGGCTCAGGCACAGTGGCCGCTGCTGGCGCGCGATTACCCCGAGCTGGTTTGACCGGCGATAAAAGCGGCGAATACCTGCCTATCGCACCGCGGCGCGCCAGCGCCATGACCCGCAAAGCCATCAAGATGGCTGCCAGGGCAACTACCGCCAGCGACGCGCCTGGCTAGACTGCGGACACCACCGACCAACAAGAATATCGAGGTGACCGCCGTGAATGCTCCGCTGAAACTCCCTGCCGTGAAGAATCTGGTTTCCGAGGCCGAATGGCGTGCACGCGTCGACCTCGCCGCCTGCTACCGGCTGATCGCCCTCTATGGCTGGGACGATCTGATCTTCACCCATATCTCTGCCAAGGTACCGGGTACGGAAGATTTCCTGATCAACCCCTATGGCCTGATGTTCCACGAAATCACGGCGTCGAGCCTGGTCAAGGTCGACCTGGCGGGCAACAAGCTGATGGACAGCCCGTTCGACATCAATCCAGCCGGTTACACCATTCATAGCGCCGTGCACGAGGTGCGCCACGACGTCGGCTGCGTGCTGCACATTCACACCCCGGCGGGCATCGCCGTGTCGGCGCAGAAGCAGGGCTTGCTGCCCCTGTCGCAGCAATCGCTGTTCGTCCTCGCCAGCCTGGCCTACCACGGCTATGAGGGCGTGGCGCTGAATCATGATGAGAAAGCGCGGCTGCAGGCGGACCTGGGCGACAAGAACTTCATGATCCTGCCCAACCATGGGTTGCTCACTGCTTTCGGCGGCATCGCCGACGCCTTTCTCGGCATGTTCATCCTGCAGCGTGCCTGCGAGATCCAGGTCATGGCGCAGAGCGGCGGTGCCGAGCTGATCCACATTCCGCAGCAGATTCTCGACGGCGCGCGGGCGATGATCGCTGGCGTGATGAAAACGCCGCAGGGCATGGGCGGCGCGTTGCCCTGGCCAGCGCTGCTGCGCAAGCTGGACCAGCAGATGCCAGGTTACGACCAGTGAGCGAGCTGCCAGGCATCGCCCTGGATGATTGGCGCGCGCAAAGCCAGGCGTTGCACTTTCGTGGTCACACGATCCGTTACTGGACCGCTGGAGACACGCAAGCCCAGCCGCTGCTGCTGATTCACGGCTTTCCCAGTGCCAGCTGGGACTGGCATCGCCTGTGGGCGACACTGGCCGAGCGTTACCGGGTGATCGCCTGCGACATGCTTGGCTTCGGTTACTCGGCCAAGCCGCGTGGGCATGCCTATAGCTTGCTGGAACAGGCCGATCTGCAGCAGGAACTGCTGGCCCATATTGGCGAACGGCGCCCGGTGCATGTGCTGGCTCACGACTATGGTGACAGCGTTGCCCAGGAGCTGATCGCGCGGCATCAGGAGGGGCAACTGCAGCTGGCGAGTTGTGTGTTCCTCAACGGCGGTCTGTTCCCCGAAACCCATCATCCGGTGCGGGTGCAGAAGTTGCTGCTCGGGCCGCTTGGTCCGCTGATCGGGCCGTTGTTCTCACGGCGCAAGCTGGCACAGAGTTTCGCCCGCATCTTCGGCCCGCACACCCAGGCCAGCGAAGCCGAACTGGATGCCCTGTGGCAACTGGTGGCGTACAACAACGGCCCGGCGGTGATGCATCGTCTGATTCGCTACATGCCCGAGCGGCGCCAGCAACGGCAGCGCTGGGTCACGGCGATGCAGGCCACGACGCTGCCTATGCGGGTGATTGATGGCGCCTTCGATCCCATCTCCGGTGCGCATATGGTGGCGCGTTACCGTGAGTTGATCGCCGACGCCGACACCGTTCTGCTCGACGGCATTGGCCACTATCCGCAGCTGGAGGCGCCGGCTGAGGTGCTCGAGCATTACCTGCAGTTTCGCGACGCAAGGAGCTCGCATGCGTAGACGTACCCTGCTCAAAGGCGCTGCGCTCGGTGGAGCC
>JBLUOL010000083.1:0-21827 GCA_048065775.1 Pseudomonas sp. GW6 | reverse complement strand
CCGAGGAACCGGCTGCGCCTGTCGAGGACAGCGCCGCCACAACCCAACAGCCGGCCAGTGAGCCGGCTGCTGCCGTTGAACCCGCCGCCCCGGTCAAGCCGGCCGAAGCAGCCAAACCTGCTACACCTGCTCCTGCGCCTGCACCGGCCCCACAGAGCTTCATTGATGACCTGCTGGCTAACCCGATGACGCTGGGTCTGGCCGGTGGTGGGGCGCTTCTGCTTCTGTTGGTCGGTCTGATGGCGCTGTCGCGCCGCAACGCCCAGAAAGAGTCCGAGCTGCAAGATGAACTGGCCGACGACCTGTCTCAGGAACAGGCGTTCGCCTCCGACCTGGACATGCCTGAAGACAGTTTCGCTGGCCTCGACGATGAGCCTGTCCAGACCACCCAGGCTGCTGGCGAGGAACGTGTCACGGCGCAGACTGGCGACGCGTTGGGCGAGGCTGATATCTACATTGCTTACGGGCGCTTCAATCAGGCGGCCGAACTGCTGCAGAACGCGATCAATGATGAGCCACACCGTGCCGATCTGCGTCTGAAGCTGATGGAAGTCTACGCCGAGCTGGGTGACCGCGAAGGCTTTGCCCGTCAGGATAACGAGCTGCGCGAGATCGGCGGGGTGAATGCCGAAGCCGAGCAGCTGAAGTCCAAGTATCCAGCGATCGCAGCCTTCGCAGGTGCGGGTGCCGTAGCTGCCGCTGCCTCCGTCGATGACGACATGGGCGACTTCAGTCTGGACGACCTCAGCCTGGATGAGCCGACCGCAGAAGCGCCTGCTTCCACCGGCGGTGATCTGGATGATGCCTTCGATCTGAGCCTCGACGACCTGGAGGCCGATCTGGAGAGTGATGTTCAGTCGGCCAAGGCTGAGCAAGCGCCGTTGTCGCTGGACGATGATCTGGACTTCGGTCTGGTCGATGAACCCGCCGCGCCGGCAGCTTCTGCCGACGACGATCTGGGCTTCGATCTCGCCCTGAATGATGACAAGGTTGAGCTGGCCCAGCCGACCGACGATCTGTCCGCCTTCAGCCTGGATCTGGATGAGGCGACTCCGGCAGTCAGCGATGAAGCTGATGATTTCCTGCTGAGCCTCGATGACGATGCACCGCTGAACCAGCCGGCCGACGATCTTTCCGATCTGAGTCTCGATCTGGCTGAAGAAGCGCCATCTGCCAATCTCGATCTGCCGGCTGACTTCGATCTCTCGCTCGAAGACGAAACTCCGGTTCAGCCGGCTGTTGCATCCGACAGCTTTGCCGCGCAGCTGGATGAAGTGACCGCCGAGCTGGATCAGCTGTCGACTGACTTCGAAGAGCCGCAAGCAGCTCCGCTGGCGCCGGCCAACAGCCTGTCAGCTGATCTGGATGGCGATGATGACTTCGACTTCCTGTCCGGCACCGATGAAACCGCGACCAAGCTGGATCTGGCTCGGGCTTACATCGACATGGGCGACACCGAAGGTGCGCGCGACATTCTTGATGAAGTGATTGCCGAAGGCAGTGATGCCCAGCAGCAAGAAGCTCGCGAGATGATTGCCAAGATGGTTTGATTGATAGATGTCTGACGCAGTACCTGTAGCGGCCGCCGAAATGGCGGCCGCTGGCTTTTTCAGAATCGCCCTGGGCCTCGAATACAAGGGCGCACGTTATCGTGGGTTCCAGCGCCAGGGCGCGAATGTTCCGTCGATCCAGGGTCACCTGGAAACTGCCTTGTCCAAGGTCGCCGGTGGTGCCCCGGTCAGCATTCTGTGCGCAGGGCGTACCGATGCTTCTGTGCACTCCAGTGGTCAGGTGGTGCATTTCGACACCACTGTCGAGCGTTCGCTGCACGCGTGGATCATGGGCGCCAACATGAATTTGCCCGGTGACATCAGCGTGACCTGGGCGAAGGTGATGCCGGCGCACTTTCATGCACGCTTCTCGGCCATGGCGCGACGCTACCGCTACGTGATCTACAACGATCCGATTCGCCCGGCGCACATGGCCGAGGAAGTCACCTGGAATCATCGGCCGCTGAATGTGGCGCGCATGCGTGAAGCGGCCCTGGCGCTGGTCGGCACCCATGATTTCAGCGCCTTCCGGGCAACCCGCTGCCAGGCCAAGTCACCGATCAAGACCGTGCACCACCTGCAACTGATCGAGCATGGCCGCTTCATCGTGCTGGATATCCGCGCCAATGCTTTTCTGCATCATATGGTGCGTAACATTGCCGGCGTGTTGATGACCATTGGTGCGGGTGAGCGGCCGCCGGAGTGGGCGCGCGAGGTGCTCGAGCGCGGCGATCGACATAGTGGGGGAGTGACGGCGCACCCCTACGGTCTCTATCTGATACAGGTCGATTACCCGGAAGAGTTCGAATTGCCGCAGCGCTATCTCGGGCCGCATTTTCTCTCCGGTCTGCCGGACGTGCGACAGCCATAACCCTTTGTTACCATCCGAGCCCGGATGGCGAGAGGTATGAACGTGACGGTCGTACGTAGCAAGATTTGCGGGATCACCCGCATCGAGGATGCTCTGGCAGCGGTGGAGGCGGGAGCCGACGCCATTGGTCTGGTGTTCTACGGGAAAAGCCCGCGAGCAGTCAGCATCGAGCAGGCCGCAGTTATCCTGCAGGCGTTACCGCCATTCGTGACCAGTGTCGGGCTGTTCGTCGACATGCCGCGTGACGAGCTGCAACAGTTGTTGCAGCGCCTGCCGCTGGATCTGCTGCAGTTTCACGGTGATGAGTCGCCGGCCGACTGTGAAGGCCATGGCCGCCCCTATATCAAGGCGCTGCGGGTTCGTCCTGGTGAGGATGTGGCGGCCGCTATGGCGCCCTACGCTGGTGCGCGGGGTATTCTGCTGGATACCTTCGTCGAGGGCGTGCCGGGGGGTACGGGCGCTTCGTTCGATTGGTCGCTGGTGCCGGAAAATGCCGCCAAGCCAATCATCCTGGCCGGCGGCCTGGATGCAGGCAATGTCGCGACGGCTATTCGCCAGGTGCGGCCCCATGCCGTGGATGTCAGCGGTGGGGTAGAGGCCAGTAAAGGCATAAAGGATGCAGGCAAGATTCGTGCATTCGTGCGGGCAGTGCGTGATGCTCGATGTGACGGCGATTGAAGCAGGGCCGTCAATTAGCCTGTCACGCCGCCCTGGCTCGTTTCGACGGGCGCTGGGTGCGGCAGAAAAGAATTGCTGGAGATGGGCGTTTCACGATGAGGCGTTCATCCGAACCAACGGTTATGGAGAAATGACAGCATGAGCAACTGGTTGGTAGACAAACTCATTCCCTCGATCATGCGTTCCGAGGTGAAGAAGAGCTCTGTGCCCGAGGGCCTGTGGCACAAATGTCCGTCCTGTGATGCCGTGCTCTACCGTCCTGAGCTGGAAAAGACACTCGATGTCTGCCCCAAGTGCAATCACCACATGCGTATCGGTGCTCGTGCGCGTATCGACCTTTTCCTCGATGCCGAGGGGCGCGAGGAGATCGGTGCCGATCTCGAGCCGGTCGACCGCCTGAAATTCCGCGACAGCAAGAAATACAAGGATCGTCTGGCCGGTGCGCAGAAGCAGACTGGCGAGAAAGACGCGCTGATCTCCATGAGCGGCACCCTCGAAGGTATGCCGATCGCCGTTTGCGCCTTCGAGTTCTCCTTCATGGGTGGCTCCATGGGCGCCATCGTTGGCGAGCGTTTCGTTCAGGCAGCCAATGTCGCACTGGAAAAACGCTGTCCGCTGGTGTGCTTCTCGGCTTCCGGCGGCGCGCGCATGCAGGAAGCGCTGATCTCGCTGATGCAGATGGCCAAGACTTCCGCCGCCCTGGCGCGCCTGCGTGAAGAAGGCCTGCCGTTCATCTCGGTGCTGACTGACCCGGTCTATGGTGGTGTTTCCGCCAGCCTGGCGATGCTTGGCGACGTGATCGTGGCCGAGCCGAAGGCGCTGATCGGTTTTGCCGGCCCGCGCGTGATCGAGCAGACCGTGCGCGAGAAACTGCCGGAAGGCTTCCAGCGTAGCGAGTTCCTGCTGGAACATGGCGCCATCGACATGATCATTTCGCGCAATGAACTGCGTCCGCGCCTGGCGCGTCTGCTTGCGCAAATGATGCATCGTCCGTCTCCGGTTTCCCTGCCGGCCACTGCATGACCGAACGTAGCCTGGGCGAGTGGCTCGCCTACCTCGAGCAGTTGCATCCGTCGGCCATCGACATGGGGCTGGAGCGCTCGCGTGAGGTGGCGCAGCGGCTCGGCCTGGGCAAACCTGCGCCATTGGTGGTTACCGTCACCGGTACCAATGGCAAGGGTTCTACCTGCGCCTTTCTCGCCAGCCTGATCGCAGCCCAGGGGCAGCGCGTCGGTGTCTACAGTTCGCCGCACCTGCTGCGTTACAACGAGCGTGTGTTGCTGGATGGGCGCGAGGCGAGCGATGAAGAGCTGTGTCAGGCTTTCGCGGCGGTCGAGGCCGCGCGTGGTGAAATTTCCCTGACCTATTTCGAGATGGGTACGCTGGCGGCCTTCTGGCTGTTCGAGCGTGCTCAGCTGGATGCCGTGGTGCTTGAAGTTGGCCTCGGTGGGCGCCTGGATGCGGTGAACCTGGTCGATGCCGATCTGGCCCTGATCACCAGCATTGGTCTGGATCACGCTGACTGGCTGGGTGATACCCGTGAATCGGTCGCCTTCGAAAAGGCCGGGATCATGCGCGCCGGCATGCCTGCGTTGTGCGGTGATCTCGATCCACCGCAGCCCTTGCTGCAGCAGGCCGTCATGTTGGACACGCCGTTGTTCCTGCGCGGTCGTGACTATGATCTGAATGTGCAAGCGCAGGACTGGTCCTGGTATGGTCTTGACGTAAAAGGTCAGGTTCTGCGACTCGAGCAACTGCCGCTTCTTGATCTGCCGATGGAAAACGCGGCGCTGGCGTTGCAGGCCTATGCGCTTCTGCCGCTGCCGTGGAATCACCAGCAGATCGTTCAGGCCCTGCTCGCCACGCGGGTAACCGGGCGTCTGGATCGTCGTGCGCTGGATTGGCGAGGCAAGTCACTCACACTGTTGCTCGATGTTGGGCATAATCCTCATGCCGCCGATTATCTGGCGCAGCGCCTGGAGAGTCGTCCGCTGGCCGGGCAGCGCTGGGCGGTGTTCGGTTTGTTGGCCGACAAGGATCTGCCCGGCGTGGTGTCACCGCTTCTGAGTCTGGTTGCTGGTTGGGCTGTGGCGCCGCTGGATACGCCGCGTTCACGCTCTGCCGATGACCTGGCCGAGCACCTGCGGGGGCAGGGCGCGGCGGTGGTGCAGTACCCGGATGTGCGTACTGCGCTCGATGCGCAGTGCGAGCAGGCGGCAGAGGGTGACGAGATACTGTTGTTCGGATCGTTTTTCTGCGTGGCCGAGGCCCTGGATTGGCTGGCCCGCCCGGCTTGATAAGGGGATTGGGGATGGCAATGCTGGACAGTGGGCTCAAGCAGCGCATGGTCGGTGCTCTGGTGCTGGTGGCGCTGGCGGTGATTTTCCTGCCGATGCTGCTGTCGCGCGAGGACGAGATGCGCCGCGTGGTAGTGGATGCGCCGGCCATGCCGCAAGCGCCGGCTGCTGCCGAGATCATCGTGCAGCCTGCCGAGGTCGTCGAGCCCGAGGAGTTGCCGCAGGAGCCGGTTCCCGTCGAAGAGGTGGAGCCTCAGATCGTCGAGGTGCCTGAGCAGCCCAAGCCGACTCCGCCGCCTGTCGCGCAGCAGAGCAAGCCCGATCCGGTCAAGACCGAACAGACGGCGAGCGCTGCTCCTGCCAAGCCGGAAGGCCGCCTGGACGCCAACAGTCTGCCGATCAGTTGGTCAGTGCAGCTGGCCAGTCTGTCCAGTCGCGCTGGCGCGGAAAATCTGCAGAAAACGCTGCGCAGTCAGGGCTACAACGCCTATATCCGTACCTTCGACGGCATGAATCGGGTGTTTGTCGGTCCGTTGATCGAGCGCGCCGAGGCCGAGCGTCTGCGTGACCAGCTCAACCGCCAGCACAAACTCAGCGGTTTTGTCGTGCGCTTCCAGCCGGAGGCAGGCTAAGCAAGCAAGGGACTTTGCAGTGCCTGGTTACTCGATGTGCCGGGCTCTGCTAAAATGCTCCGCCTTTTCCGCTGGTAGGCCGCACCGTGGTATTCACCTGGGTCGATTGGGCGATCATCGCCGTCATCGCCATTTCTAGTTTGATCAGTCTCAAGCGCGGTTTCGTCAAGGAAGCCCTGTCGCTGCTGACCTGGATCATCGCAGGTGTGGTCGCCTGGATGTTCGGTGGCGCACTGGCCCAGCATCTCGTCGAATTTATCGAAACGCCTTCTGCGCGGGTCATCGCTGCCTGTGCCATTCTCTTCATCGCCACCTTGCTGGTGGGTGCTTTGGTCAATTTCCTCATTGGCGAGCTGATCCGCGTGACAGGCCTGTCCGGTACCGACCGTTTTCTCGGTATGGTTTTCGGCGCCGCGCGTGGTGGTTTGTTGGTGGTACTGCTGGTCGGGCTGATCAGCCTGGCGCCAGTGGAGCAGGATACGTGGTGGCAACAGTCGCAACTGGTGCCGCATTTTCTGATGGTCGCCGACTGGTCGAAGAACCTCATTCTGGGGTGGTCCGATCAGTGGTTTACCGGTGGATCGGCTCACCCAGCTGATCTGCTTTAAAAGAGTGGCCGCTGCGGAGTAACCGCTGCATCGGTCGCTGAATTAGCCTGAACTATCTAGCAGGGGTCGTGGCACATGTGTGGCATCGTCGGTATCGTCGGTAAATCGAACGTCAATCAGGCGCTGTATGACGGGCTCACCGTCCTCCAGCACCGCGGCCAGGATGCTGCCGGTATTGTCACCAGCCATGATGGTCGCCTGTTCCTGCGCAAGGACAACGGCCTGGTACGTGACGTGTTCCAGCAGCGCCATATGCAGCGCTTGGTTGGCCATATGGGCATCGGCCATGTGCGCTACCCGACCGCTGGCAGCTCCAGCTCGGCCGAAGCTCAGCCGTTCTACGTCAACTCGCCGTACGGCATCACCCTGGCGCACAACGGCAACCTGACCAACGTCGAGCAGTTGGCCAAGGAAATCTACGAGTCCGACCTGCGTCACGTGAACACCAATTCCGATTCGGAAGTGCTGCTCAACGTGTTCGCCCATGAGCTGGCTCAGCGCGGCAAGCTGCAGCCGACCGAAGAAGATGTGTTCGCCGCCGTCACCCACGTGCACGAGCGCTGCCTGGGCGGTTACGCCGTCGTCGCGATGATCACCGGTTATGGCATCGTCGGTTTCCGCGACCCCAACGGCATTCGTCCAATCGTCTTCGGCCAGCGTCATACCGATGAAGGCGTCGAGTACATGATCGCGTCCGAGAGCGTATCGCTGGACGTGCTCGGCTTCACCCTGATCCGCGACCTGGCGCCGGGCGAGGCGGTCTACATCACCGAAGAGGGCAAGCTGTTCACCCGTCAGTGCGCGGCCAACCCGCAGTACGCGCCCTGCATCTTCGAGCACGTTTACCTGGCGCGCCCGGACTCGATCATGGACGGTATCTCGGTGTACAAGGCGCGTCTGCGCATGGGCGAGAAGCTGGCCGACAAGATCCTGCGCGAGCGTCCGGATCATGACATCGACGTGGTCATCCCTATTCCTGACACCAGCCGTACCGCGGCGCTGGAGCTGGCCAATCACCTGGGCGTGAAATTCCGCGAAGGTTTCGTCAAGAATCGCTACATCGGCCGTACCTTCATCATGCCTGGGCAGGCGGCGCGCAAGAAATCCGTACGGCAGAAGCTGAACGCCATCGAGCTGGAGTTCCGCGGCAAGAACGTGATGCTGGTGGACGACTCCATCGTCCGTGGCACCACCTGCAAGCAGATCATTCAGATGGCCCGCGAGGCCGGCGCGAAGAATGTCTACTTCTGCTCGGCAGCCCCGGCGGTGCGCTACCCGAACGTCTACGGCATTGACATGCCAAGCGCCCATGAGCTGATCGCACATGGCCGCAGCACCGAAGAGGTCTGCGAACTGATCGGTGCCGACTGGCTGGTTTATCAGGACCTGCCGGACCTGATCGAAGCGGTCAGCGGCAGCAAGAAGATCAAGATCGACAACTTCGACTGCGCGGTGTTCGACGGCAAGTACGTCACCGGCGACGTCGACGAGGCATACCTGGACAAGATCGAGCAGGCGCGCAACGATGCCAGCAAGGTCAAGTCGCAGGCAGTCAGCGCGATCATCGATCTGTATAACAACTGATTCGAGCGGGCAGGGCAGTGGTCCTGCCCGTTTCGGTGATGCGCACGGCGCACCACCGGTCCGTAGCCCGGATGCAATCCGGGGGAATGTCACCCTGAATTTCCCGGATTGCATCCGGGCTACTTTTTGTGAGGTAGCAATATGGCTGTGGAATGGGAAGCCGGCAGGCTTGATAGTGACCTGGATGGCGTAGGCTTCGACACCCTGGCGGTGCGTGCCGGCCAGCACCGTTCGCCTGAGGGCGAGCATGGCGAAGCGTTGTACCTGACGTCCAGTTACGTGTTCCGCACCGCTGCCGATGCCGCTGCGCGTTTTGCTGGCGAAGTGCCGGGCAACGTCTATTCGCGCTACACCAACCCCACCGTCCGTACCTTCGAGGAGCGCATTGCCGCACTGGAAGGTGCCGAGCAGGCGGTGGCGACCGCTTCCGGCATGTCGGCGATCCTCGCCATCGTCATGAGCCTGTGCAGCGGCGGCGACCACGTACTGGTGTCGCGCAGCGTGTTCGGCTCCACCATCAGCCTGTTCGAGAAGTACCTCAAGCGTTTCGGCATCGAGGTGGATTACGTGCCACTGGCCGATCTCGATGCCTGGCAGGGCGCGTTCAAGCCCAATACCAAGCTGCTGTTCGTCGAGTCGCCGTCCAACCCGCTGGCTGAACTGGTGGATATCGCTGCACTGGCGGAGATCGCCCATGCCCGCGGCGCGCTGCTGGCAGTGGACAACTGCTTCTGCACGCCGGCCCTGCAGCAGCCGCTTAAGCTCGGCGCCGATATCGTCATGCATTCGGCGACCAAGTATATCGATGGCCAGGGCCGTGGCCTGGGCGGTGTGGTGGCGGGGCGTAGCGAGCAGATGAAGGAAGTGGTCGGTTTCCTGCGTACCGCCGGTCCCACCCTGAGCCCGTTCAACGCCTGGATGTTCGTCAAGGGCCTGGAAACCCTGCGCATCCGTATGCGTGCGCAGAGTGAGAGTGCCCTGCAGCTGGCGCTGTGGCTGGAGCAGCAGCCGCAGGTCGAGCGCGTGCATTACGCGGGGCTGCCCAGCCATCCGCAGCACGAGCTGGCGAAAAAGCAGCAGAGCGCCTTCGGTGCGGTGGTCAGTTTCGAGGTCAAGGGTGGCCGTGATGCCGCCTGGAAGGTGATCGATGCCACACGCGTCATCTCCATCACCACCAACCTCGGCGACACCAAGACCACTGTCGCCCATCCGGCTACCACCTCCCATGGCCGCCTGACTCCGCAGGAGCGTGCCAACGCCGGTATTCGCGACAACTTGATCCGCGTCGCTGTGGGCCTGGAAGAGCTGGAAGACCTCAAGGCGGATCTGGCGCGCGGCCTGGCTGCGCTCTGAGCATGCTGGAGTGGGGGACGAATGACACGCCCAACAACGGGCGTGTCGCGTTGGTCACCGGAGCCGCGCGTGGCATCGGCCTGGGTATCAGTGCCTGGCTGATCACCGAGGGTTGGCAGGTGGTGTTGGCCGACGTCGACCGCGAGCGTGGCTCCAGAGTGGCACGTGCTTTGGGTGATAACGCCTGGTTCGTGGCCATGGATGTGGCCAAGGAAGATCAGGTAAGCGTCGGCGTCGCTGAGGTGCTGGGTCAGTTCGGGCGTCTCGATGCGCTGGTGTGCAATGCGGCTATCTCCGATCCGCACACGCCGCCGCTGGAGTCGCTCGACCTCAAGCGCTGGAATCGTCTGCTGGCGGTCAACCTGACCGGCGCCATGCTGCTGGCCAAGCACTGTGCGCCATATTTGCGTGGGCATCGCGGCGCCATCGTCAATATCGCCTCCACCCGCGCCAGCCAGTCCGAGGCCGATTGCGAGGCGTACGCTGCGAGCAAGGGCGGGTTGGTTGCGCTCACTCACGCGCTGTCGATCAGCCTGGGGCCGGAGGTGCGCGTCAACTGCGTCAGCCCAGGCTGGATCGACTCTCGCGACCCGTCGCAGCAGCGCCTGGAGCCGCTGTCGGTGTTCGATCATGCGCAACATCCGGTCGGCCGTGTGGGTACCGTGGAGGATGTAGCAGCGCAGGTCGCCTGGCTGCTCTCCGATGCGGCCGGTTTCATCACCGGACAGGAGTTCATCATTGACGGCGGCATGAGTCGCAAGATGATCTATCAGGATTGAATGCCTGTGGAAGCGAGCTCTGCTCGCGGAACGTGGTCTTGAAACCTTCGCGAGCAGAGCTCGCTCCTACGGATTCGACAGAAACGAAAAAGGCTCCCGAGGGAGCCTTTTTCATGTGTGGCCGAATTACATGTTGGGGTAATTCGGGCCGCCGGTGCCTTCCGGCGCCACCCAGGTGATGTTCTGGGCCGGATCCTTGATGTCGCAGGTCTTGCAGTGCACACAGTTCTGCGCGTTGATCTGGAAGCGTTTCTCGCCGTCTTCCTGAGTCACCACCTCGTACACGCCGGCCGGGCAGTAGCGCTGCGCCGGTTCGTCGTACAGCGGCAGGTTCTTCGCCAGCGGAATGCTCGGGTCGGTGAGCTTCAGGTGGCAGGGCTGCTCTTCTTCGTGGTTGGTGTTGGAGAGGAATACCGAGCTCAGTTTGTCGAAGCTCAGTTTGCCGTCCGGTTTCGGGTAGGCGATCTTCGCGCACTCGGCTGCAGGCTTCAGGCAGGCGTAATCCGGCTTGTTGTCGTGCAGGGTGAAGGGCGCCTTGCCGCCGAAGATGTTCTGGTCCAGCCAGTTGATGCCGCCGCCGACGATGGCGCCGTACTTGTGGATGGCCGCACCGAAGTTGCGGCTGCGGAACAGTTCGTCGTACAGCCAGCTGGCCTTGAAGCCATCGACGTAGTTGCTCAACTCGTCGCCGCCTTCGCGGCCGGCTGCCAGGGCTTCGGTGATGGCGTCGGCAGCGAGCATGCCGGACTTCATCGCGGTGTGACTGCCCTTGATCTTGGCGAAGTTCAGGGTGCCGAGGTCGCAGCCGATCAGGGCGCCGCCCGGGAAGACCATCTTCGGCAGCGAATTCAGACCGCCCTTGCTGATGGCGCGTGCGCCGTAGGCAACGCGCTTGCCACCTTCCAGGTACTGGGCAATTACCGGGTGGTGCTTGTAACGCTGGAATTCGTCGAACGGCGACAGGTGCGGGTTGGCGTAGGACAGATCGATGATCAGGCCGACCACGACCTGGTTGTTCTCCAGGTGGTAGAGGAAGGAGCCACCGGTATTGTCGGTGCCCATGATGTCCATCGGCCAACCGGCGGTGTGCACCACCAGGCCTTGTTCATGCTTGGCCGGGTCGATGTCCCAGATTTCCTTGATGCCGATGCCGTAGTGCTGGGCGTCGGCTTCGCTGTCGAGCTTGTATTTCTTGATCAGTTGCTTGCCGATGTGACCACGGCAGCCTTCGGCGAACAGGGTGTACTTGGCACGTAGTTCCATGCCGGGGGTGTAGTAGCCTTCCTTGGGGTTGCCTTCACGGTCGACACCCAAGTCACCGGTGACGATGCCGCGTACCACGCCATTCTCGTCGATCAGCGCTTCCTGAGCGGCGAAGCCCGGGTAGATCTCGACGCCCAGGTTCTCGGCCTGCTGGGCCAGCCAGCGGCACAGGTTGCCCAGGGAAATGATGTAATTGCCTTCGTTGTGCATGGTTTTCGGCACAAAGAAGTCAGGAATTCGGGTAGCCTTGTCAGCGTCGCGCAGCAGATAGATGTCATCGCGCTTGACCGGGGTGTTCAGCGGGGCGCCGAGTTCTTTCCAGTCGGGGAAGAGTTCGTTCAGGGCGCGCGGTTCGAACACCGCACCAGAGAGGATGTGAGCACCAACTTCGGAGCCTTTCTCGACCACGCAGACGCTGATCTCCTGACCCGCTTCAGCGGCTTTCTGCTTCAGTCGGCAGGCGGCGGACAGTCCGGACGGGCCGGCGCCGACGATGACGACGTCGAACTCCATAAATTCGCGTTCCACAGGCTATCTCCTACTCAAGGCTCTTCGATATTTTATGTTGGAGGGCGCGGCTCGCTCCCTAAGCACGGCGTGGGCATTATATCTACACCCTCTCAGCGGGCCAATACAAACGTTTGTTTGAATTTTCTGTAGGCCTGTTAGAATCCTACTACATCGCGGATGACCGGCCAGTTCGCTGTATTGACCGGGCCAGGCCGCGGGGTCAAGATACGGGCGGTTTTGCGCTCGCCGTCTGAGCTGAAAGGTTGGTTGCGGCCGATTTTGCATCACCGGCCAGGCTCGCCTTGGCGACATTCTTATTCACCGGAGAGTAACGAGGAATCCATGAAGGTTCTTGTAGCTGTCAAACGAGTGGTTGACTACAACGTCAAGGTTCGCGTCAAGGCGGACAACAGCGGCGTCGACCTCGCCAACGTCAAGATGTCCATGAACCCCTTCTGCGAAATCGCCGTGGAAGAAGCCGTACGCCTGAAGGAGAAAGGCGTGGCGAGCGAAATCGTCGTCGTCTCCATCGGCCCGGCTACCGCCCAGGAGCAACTGCGCACCGCGCTGGCTCTGGGTGCCGACCGCGCCATCCTGGTCGAATCCAATGACGAGCTGAACTCCCTGGCCGTGGCCAAGCTGCTCAAGGCAGTGGTCGACAAGGAGCAGCCGCAGCTGGTGATCATGGGCAAGCAGGCCATCGACAGCGACAACAACCAGACCGGCCAGATGCTGGGCGCCCTGACTGGCTTCGGCCAAGGCACCTTCGCCTCCAAGGTTGAAGTGGCTGGCGACAAGGTCAACGTCACCCGTGAGATCGATGGCGGTCTGCAGACCGTTGCGCTGAACCTGCCGGCGATCGTCACCACCGACCTGCGTCTGAACGAGCCGCGCTACGCGTCGCTGCCGAACATCATGAAGGCCAAGAAGAAGCCGCTGGAAACCGTCACTCCGGACGCTCTGGGCGTTTCCACCGCCTCCACCGTCAAGACCCTGAAAGTCGAAGCACCGGCTGCTCGCAGCGCTGGCATCAAGGTCAAGTCCGTGGCTGAACTGGTCGAGAAACTGAAGAACGAGGCGAAGGTAATCTAAATGACTATCCTGGTTATCGCTGAACACACCAATGCCGCTCTGGCTGCCGCTACCCTGAACACCGTTGCTGCTGCGCAGAAAATCGGTGGCGACATTCACGTTCTGGTAGCCGGTGCCAACGCTGGCGCTGCTGCCGAAGCCGCGGCCAAGATCGCTGGCGTGGCCAAGGTTCTGGTTGCCGACAACGCTGCCTATGCCAACCAGCTGCCGGAGAACGTCGCTCCGCTGGTAGCCGAACTCGGCAAGGGCTACAGCCACATCCTGGCTGCCGCCACCAGCAACGGCAAGAACATCCTGCCGCGCGTCGCTGCTGCCCTGGACGTCGATCAGATCTCCGAGATCATCGCCGTTGAAAGCGCCGACACCTTCAAGCGTCCGATCTATGCCGGTAACGCCATCGCCACTGTGCAGTCCTCGGCTGCCATCAAGGTGATCACCGTGCGTAGCACCGGTTTCGACGCCGCTGCTGCCGAAGGCGGCAGCGCTGCCGTTGAAGCCGTTTCCGGCCCGGCTGACGCCGGCAAGTCCGCCTTCGTTGGCGAGGAACTGGCCAAGTCCGACCGTCCGGAACTGACCGCTGCCAAGATCGTCGTTTCCGGCGGCCGTGGCATGGGCAATGGCGACAACTTCAAGCACCTGTACGCCCTGGCCGACAAGCTGGGCGCTGCCGTCGGTGCTTCCCGCGCTGCCGTCGACGCCGGCTTCGTGCCGAACGACATGCAGGTCGGTCAGACCGGCAAGATCGTTGCGCCGCAGCTGTACATCGCCGTCGGTATCTCCGGCGCGATCCAGCACCTGGCCGGCATGAAGGACTCCAAGGTGATCGTCGCGATCAACAAGGACGAAGAGGCGCCGATCTTCCAGGTGGCCGACTACGGTCTGGTTGCTGATCTATTCGAAGCCGTACCGGAGCTGGAAAAGTCGGTCTAAGCCGCTTTTCCCGCAACGAAAAAACCCGCTCACCAGAGCGGGTTTTTTATTGCCTGCGTGTGCGCAGTGTCACTTCAGGCCTTCTAGAAACTGCCGGTAGAGCAGGGCGCTTTCTTCGGGGCGCTCGAGCATGGGGGCGTGGCCGACGTTGTCCATGATCACCACGCTGGGTTTGCCTAGCAGCGGCTGCATGACCTCGATGCTGGATACGTCCAGCACCCGGTCCTGTTTGCCCCAAAGCAGCAAGGTGGGGGCCTGGATTTTCGCCAGTTCGGGCTCCAATGGGATGGCGCGCTCCACCAGTTGCTTGAATACCCGTTCATAGTGCGCAGCCTTGGCCATGGAGCGCTCGCCCAGATATCGCTTGAGCGACTCGGGCAGATAGGGAGGTTCGACGAAGATGAATTGCAGCAGATTGTCGAAATCCTGCGGTTGCTTGACCACCAGTGGATTGGGCGCACCACCGGTCAGCAATCGATACAGTTCGCTCTTGTGCGGGCTGTCGATTCCGGCGTTGGCCAATAGCGCCAGCGAACGAACACGATCCGGGTAGCGTGCCGCGAAGAGTGCGGCGATGTGTCCCCCCATCGAATTGCCCAGCAGATGAGCCTGCTGGACGCCCATGGCATCGAGAATATCCGCCAGCCGTTCGGCCTGGGTGCCGACATCGTAGCTGCCAGGTGGCAGGTCGCTGTCACCGAAGCCGGGCAGGTCCAATGCGATGACGCGATAGTCCTTGGTCAGGTGGCGAGAAAAACGCAACCAGTTATCCTTGTCTGCAGCGAAACCGTGGAGCAACACCAGGGTTTCGCCACTCGCCGGTCCTCCCTGGTAGTAATGGATGTTAAGATCGCGGACAGATAGCCGCTCGTGACTGAGCCCGGCGCGCTGTTGCTCTATCAGGCGCAGGCTGGTCAACTGAGTGGCCGGGAAGAAATACAGCGTTGCTGAGGCAGCGAGAAGCAGTAGCAGCAAAGCGAGCAGCAGTTTTTTCATGGCGCGTCCTTATCGCGAATTATTCCGGCGGCGCCACTAAGCTAGCATGAACACAGAGGATGCCGGGGTGCTAGGGTCTGTACGAAAAGTCGCCGAGCGAAGGTCAGGTGAGGCAAAAATAGGTGAGGAACGGACTGGGCTCGCATTCGAGTTTACGAGCTGTAAATGAGCATTCCGAACCTGTTTTTAACGAAGCATCACCGAGCGCAGGCATTTTTTGTACAGAGCCCAAATCTATCCTGCCAATCAACGCATAAACCGAGAGTAGCCAATGCCTGAGCGTTGTCTGTTTAAGTCGCTGTTGCTGTGGTGCGCCCTGGTCGTTATGCCGACTGCAGCCCTGGCCGTTGGTAAATGCGAGCGCCTGGTGGCGACCGGTAATCCGGAATATCCCCCCTATCTCTGGCGTGATCCGCAGAATCCGCAGCAGCTGATCGGCGCCAATGCCGATCTGCTCAAACACCTGGCAAAAGAACTCGGTGTGGTGGTTGACGTGATCTACACCGGGCCCTGGTCGCGAGCGCAGGATGAGGTGCGTACCGGGCGTGTCGACCTGATCGCTGGGGCCTTCATCACTCTGCCGCGGTTGGAGCACATGGACTACGTGCACCCTGCGTTCTTCTATACGCCCAGCGTGGTTTGGGTGCGCAAGGGCGAAGCATTTCCCTACGGCAGCTGGATCGACTTGCAGGGGCATACTGGCGACACCCTGGTGGGCAACAGTTTTGGTCAGCAGTTCGATACCTTCGCCAAGCAGAACCTGAAGCTCGAGGGCGTCTCCAGCTTGACTCAGGCGTTCCAGAAGTTGCTGCTTGGCCGCACCGACTATGTGCTCTACGAGCGCTACCCAGGCTTGGCGCTCGCCGAGACGCTGGGCATGGAAGATGATCTGGAGGTGCTGGACCCGCCGATTTCCAGCGAAGGCCTCTACCTTACCCTGTCGCATAATTCGGCGTGCAACGAGCCCTGGCTACGCGGCCAGCTGGCGCGAAATATGGCAGAAATGGTCGCCGCCGGGCTGCCTGAGCAGTTCCTGCAACGCAATCTGGAACTATGGAAGGCACAGCAGATGCAGCCTGATCCGGTTGGCGACGTCACTCAGTAGGAAATTTTCGTGATCAATCGAACCCTTCCCTTGCTGCTGGCGCTGGGCCTGACGGCCTGTGCCAGCGATCCTGCTCCCATCGAGCAGATGCGGCTGACCGAACAGGCGTTGGCGCAGACCAAATCCCTGGGGGTGGTCAGCGAACAGTCCGCGTCACTTCACCAGGCTGAAGAGAAGTTCGCGCAGGCCCAGGTGGCCATGCAGGACGGTGAACACAAGCAGGCGCGCCTACTGGCCGAACAGGCCGAGCTGGATGCGCGCCTGGCTGAAGCTGAGCACCTCAATGCCAAAGGTCGGGAGCAACTGACCGAACTCAATCAACGCATCGGCCGTCTGCGCCAGCAACTGGGAGCCATGTGATGAAGGCTTTTGGTCATCTGGGCGGTCTGATGCTGGTCGGTACGCTGTTGAGTGGTTGTGCGTCCAGTCAGCTGGCGAGTGAGCAGGCTCTGGAAGAAGCGCGTCTGAGTTTTCAGTCGGTCAAGGAAGATCCCAGCGTGCTGCGCGCCGCACCCAAGGACGTGATTCGCGCAGGCGAATCGCTGGGTCGTGCCGAGCGCCTGTCCAGTTACTGGGGTAGTGGCGACGATGTGCGTCATTACGCCTACCTCAGCCAGCGCTATGCCGAGATCGCCCGGCAACACAGCGATATCAGTCTCAACCAGGAACGCGCAGCCAAGCTCGAGCTGGAACGCCAGCGTCTGCAGTTGACCCTGCGCGAAGCCAAGCTGATGAGCGTGCAGCAGCACAACGGCTGGTTGGAAGAGCAGATGGTCAGCCTCGCCACCAACGAGACCGAGCGCGGCCTGGTGATGACCCTGGGCGATATGTTGTTCGACGCCGGTCGCGCCGATCTGCAACCAGCAGCCAACCGTACGGTGCTCAAACTCGTGCAGTTCCTGCAGATCAATCCGCAGCGCCGCGTGCGGATCGAGGGCTATACCGACAACACGGGCGATGCCGCCGAGAATCTCGAACTGTCGCGCGCGCGCGCGCAGGCTGTGGCCGATCTGCTGGTGGATCTGGGCGTGGAAGCCAAGCGTATTCAGATCGCCGGTTACGGTGTCGACTTCCCGGTTGCGGAAAATGCGTCGGCACGTGGCCGCGCGCAGAATCGGCGGGTGGAAATCGTCTTCTCCGACGAGCGAGGCCAGCTTGGTGCCGAGCGCTGAGCGAAATGCCTGACAAAACCCCGGCAGAGTCCGGGGTTTTTTATGCACTGAAAATGGCGACGATGCCGTGCCCGATTGGCAAGCAATGGCGTAAGGGAAAACAGATCGTATCTGTGCCGGTACAATTGTGTAGCAATAGGTTACTGTTATGCTCCAGTGACCACGGAGGATATCGCCATGACCAATCTGCTGCTCTATCAACGTATCGCCCAGCAGTTGGCCGAGGATATTCGTCGCGGTGTTTACCAGCCTGGCGAGCGCGTGCCTTCGGTGCGCAAGATGAGTGCTCAGCTCAATGTCAGCCACGCCACGGTGTTGCAGGCCTACGCCAACCTCGAAGATCAGGGATTGATTCGTGCACGCCCGCAATCGGGCTTCTACGTGCACCAGACGCCAGCGCTGACCGCGCCGACGCCGGATATCGCCAAGGTCGAGCGACCAGGTCTGGTCACCCGCGCCAGCATTATCAACCAGGTGCTTACCGAGTCGCGCCGCGAGGGCGTATTTCCGCTGGGCGCCGCGGTGCCGCATGTCGATTACCTGCCGGTGCGCGCATTGCACCAGCAACTGGCCAAGGTCACCCGTTTTCACAGCCCGCGCGCCTTCAGCTACATGTTCAGCCCCGGCTTCGAGCCGTTGCGCCGCCAGGTGGCGATCCGCATGCGCGATGCCGGCGTGGTGGTCGATCCGTCCGAGGTGGTGATCACCCATGGCTGCGTCGATGCGCTGCAGATGAGCCTGCGTGTGCTGACCAAGCCGGGCGATCTCATCGCGGTAGAGTCGCCAACCTATTACGGGCTGCTGCAACTGGCCGATCTGCTGGGGCTCAAGGTCATCGAGATTCCCTGCGACCCGACTACCGGCATCAGCCTTGAAGCGCTGCAACTGGCGGCCAACCAGTGGCCCATCAAGGCGTTGGTGCTGACTGCGCGGCTGTCCAACCCGCTGGGCGGCACCATCCCCGAGGAGCGTCAGCGTCAGTTGTTGCGCCTGGCCGGTGATTACGATTTCCAGATCGTCGAAGACGATATCTACGGCGAGCTGATGTTCGAGCAGGGGCCGCCCAAGGCACTGAAGTCGCATGATCGCGACAGCCGGGTGATCTATTGCTCGAGTTTCTCCAAGACCCTGTCACCGGGTGTGCGTATCGGCTGGATCGTCGCCGGCAAGTATCAGGACGAGATCCAGCGGCTGCAGACCTTTTCCACCCATTCGGCGTGCAGCGTCACCCAGATGGCGGTGGCGGCTTATCTGGAGAACGGTGGCTATGACCGCCATCTGCGGCATATTCGCCAGGAGTACCGCAAGAACCTCAATGCCTTCCAGCTGGCGGTGCAGCAGTATTTTCCGGTCGGCACGCAGATGACCCGGCCCAAGGGCGGCTTTATCCTCTGGGTCAGCCTGCCGGCGCGGGTCAACACCAAGGATCTGCACGTGCGCGCGCTGCAGCAGGGCATTTCCATCGCACCGGGGCTGATCTTCAGCAACACCGAGCAGTTCAATCATTGCGTGCGGCTCAACTGCGGCATTCCCTGGAACCGCGAAGCCGAAAGGGCGCTGATGACTCTGGGCATGTTGGCCACGCAGTTGTGCCAGGAGGCGGGCGGTTCCTGGGAAGGTTGAGAAAGCATGCCCTGGGTTAACCCGTTTCATCGAGGGGCTGCGTCTACCTGAGCGAAGGTCTCATGCCATTACTCAGGAGGTGCACCATGTCTGCTTGTTCCTCGTTGCTCGTTCGTCCGTTCGCCGTCGGTTTTTCGGCCAGCGCCTTGCTGCTGCTCGCCGCTTGCAGCGCCTCCAGCCCGGAGCCGGAAGTACAGGCCAGCACGGCCCCGGCGGCACCGCTCGTACGCGAGCGCCTGGCTGCGCCCGCAGTTGCTGAGATGCAGGCCGAGGCCAGCCAGAAGCGCATGGCGACTCTGGCTTATGCGCCGGCCCCCATCGCTGATGCCCTGCCGCCGGGCTATCGCGAAGAGTCTCGCGAGCAGTACCAGGCCTATGCCGACAATCCGGTGTTCGCCGTTGCCGAGACACCGGTGTCCACCTTCAGCATCGATGTCGATACCGGTAGCTACGCCAACGTGCGGCGTTTCCTCAACGGTGGGCAACTGCCGCCGAAGGACGCCGTGCGCCTGGAAGAGCTGGTCAACTACTTCCCCTATGCCTATCCGCTGCCGCAGGGCGCCGCACCTTTTGGCGTCAGCACCGAGTTGGCGGTGACGCCGTGGAATCCGCAGACACGCCTGCTGCGCATCGCCATCAAGGCGTCGGATCGCAGCGTGGATGAACTGCCGCCGGCCAACCTGGTGTTTCTGGTCGACGTGTCTGGTTCGATGCATCGCCGCGAAGGCCTGCCGATGGTGCAGGGCACCCTTAAACTGCTGGTCGAGCAGTTGCGTCCGCAGGATCGCGTCTCGCTGGTCACCTATGCCGGTGACAGCCAGGTGGTGCTCGATTCCACGCCCGGCAGCGACAAGGCGAAGATCCGTGCGGCCATCGATCAGCTCAGTGCGGGTGGTTCGACGGCAGGGGAGTCGGGCATCCAGCTGGCCTACCAGCAGGCGGGCAAGCACCTGATCGATGGCGGCATCAATCGCATCCTGCTGGCCACCGATGGCGACTTCAACGTCGGCATCAGCGACTTCGACAGCCTCAAGCAGCTGGCTGCCGACAAGCGCAAGAGCGGCGTCTCGCTGACCACCCTGGGTTTTGGCGTGGACAACTACAACGAGCGCCTGATGGAGCAACTGGCCGACGCCGGCAATGGCAATTACGCCTATATCGACAACCTGCGCGAGGCGCGCAAGGTGTTGGTGGATCAGCTCGGCTCGACCCTGGCCACGGTGGCCAGCGACGTGAAGCTGCAACTGGAATTCAACCCGAGCGAGGTTAGCGAGTACCGCTTGCTGGGCTACGAGAACCGCGCACTCAAGCGTGAGGATTTCAGCAATGACAAGGTCGATGCCGGCGATATCGGCGCAGGGCATACCGTTACCGCGCTGTACGAGATCGTCCCGGCCGGTGCCAAGGGCTGGCTGGAGCCGCTGCGTTATCAGACCAGTGCCCAGCCCGCGAGCAAGAGCGGCGAACTGGCCTGGTTGCGGATTCGCTACAAGACGCCGGGGGAGGCGTCCAGCCGGATGCTGGAGCGGCCCATTGCGCGTGCCGAGGCGACGCCGGTCGCGGCTGCCAGCGAGGATCTGAGGTTCGCCGCTGCGGTCGCGGCCTTCGCCCAACAGCTCAAGGACGGTCGCTACACCGGCGACTTCGATCTGGCGCAGAGCATCGCGCTGGCGCGCTCGGCCAAGGGCGAGGATCGCTTCGGTCTGCGTGGCGAGTTCATCCAGCTGGCCGAAATCGCCCAGAGCCTGCACACTTCCGGCTCCACACCAGTAAGAGTTCAGCAGTGAACGCACCTCTCACGGATGACGACGCCGCTTTGTTGCGGCGTTACCGCCGAGGCGATGCCGCGGCCTTTAATGCGCTCTACCAGCGCCATCGGCTGGGCCTGTTTCGCTTTCTGCTCGGCCTGTGCGGCGATCACGCCCTGGCCGAAGAAGTGTTCCAGGAAACCTGGATGAGCCTGGTGCGAAGCCAGAGCGAACAGCGCGAGGCGGTGCTGTTCAAGACCTGGCTCTACCAGATCGCGCGTAATCGCCTGATCGACCACTGGCGCAAGACGGGCCGCCATCAGGCCGGGCATGACGAATACGATGAAGGCCAGCATGCCCAGGCCGATCCGCAACCCGGCCCGGAACAGCAGTGGAGCCTGAGTCGCGACAGTGAGCGACTGCAGGCGGCGTTGGCCGACCTGCCGGAAGATCAGCGCGAAGTGTTCCTGCTGCGCGCCCATGGCGACCTGGAATTGAACGAGATTGCTGAGTTGACCCGCACGCCGGCCGAGACGGTCAAGAGCCGTCTGCGCTATGCCCTGCAGAAGCTGCGCCGGCTGCTGGCCACCGAGGAGTTGTCCGCATGAAAGATCAACGAGAACCTCTGGATCACGAGCAGGCACTGCTGGCGCATTTCCGTGCCCATGGCAGCGGTGAACCCTCGGCCGAGCTGGATGCGCGCATCCTGGCGGCGGCAAGTGCGGCTGCCCGTGAAACGCAGCAGGCCCAGATCGACAGCGACAACGCCGGATGGGCGCAGCGCCTGCACCAATGGCTGTTCGGCAGTGGCCGCCAGCGCTGGTCGGTGGCAGTGGCAGGGCTGGCTTGCGTCGGGATCGGGGTCAGCCTGACCTGGCGCACGCTGGAGCAGACGCCGGATGCCTTCGATGCCGTGCCGCCCAGCGTGGCCATGAGCCCCGCCGCACCGGCTCCGATAGCGGCCAAGCGTGCGCCAGAGCAGGAGGCGATTGCGCCTATGGCTGCCCCGCAGGAACGCATGAGAAGTCAGGCCATA
>JBLUOL010000082.1:0-22273 GCA_048065775.1 Pseudomonas sp. GW6 | reverse complement strand
GGCCAGCGGCGGCTGCTGACGTGCCGGCTGGACCGAGGTGTCCAGCGCTTCAGTGGGCTTGGCGGCCGTGGCCTTGGCCGGCAACCAGTCGCTCCCGCTGGGGGGTTGCGCCCCGGTAGTCGGGACAATGCCCGCCAACAGGCGATCTTCCAGGCGCGGCGGCAGGGACAGCCGGCGCTGGTTGAGCAATGCGGCCTGGGACACCGGAGTGGTAGCGCTGTCGGAGTGACGATCCAGGCGGTTGTGCTCGGCCGCGGCCGGCGCGGCAAGGCTGTTCTCAGGCTGCTCCACGCTATGGCCGAATGGGCTGCGGCGCGGCGCCTCACCGCGCAATCCGCTCATCTGCCGCACCAGCACATCGGACAAACCAATACCGCCGCCCTCACGGGAGAGGTGGATGGCCAATTGCTGGTCGTGCATTTCTTGATAATGGCGCGTGGTATCGCTGTCGAACAGGCTGTCCTTGGCGATCGACTCGTTGGACGAGCGCATGGATTTGAAAATCTGGTTGATGAACAGCGCTTCAAACTCTTGGGCAACCTTACGGATATTGCCTTCGCTGTCGCGCTGCTCTCCGGTTTTCATGCCGGCTAGGCGATTCAGGTCGGTATAGGCGGCAGAATCGCTGGTTTTGCGTGCGCCTGCTGACAATGTATTCATGGCTACCTCAAATCACTATCAGGTCGGCTTGCAAGGCGCCTGCTTGTTTGAGCGCCTCGAGGATGGCCATCAGGTCGGAAGGCGCGGCGCCCACCTGATTAACCGCGCGAACAATCTCATCAAGGGTGGTGCCAGGGCCGAATTTGAACATGGGCTTGGCCTCCTCATCGGCATTCACCCGCGAGCGCGGCACCACCGCGGTATCGCCACCGGCCAGGGCGTTGGGCTGACTGACGATAGGGTCTTCGGTAATGGTCACGGTCAGGCTGCCATGGGTCACCGCAGCCGGCTGCACCTTGACGTTCTGGCCGATAACGATGGTCCCGGTGCGCGAGTTGATGATGACCTTGGCCACGGCCTGGCCGGGATTGACTTCGATGTTTTCCAGAATCGACAGGTAATCGACGCGCTGGTTGGGATCGAGCGGCGCGCTGACGCGGATCGAGCCGCCGTCGATGGCCTGGGCCACGCCCGGGCCGAGCAGGTCGTTGATCTGGTCGACGATGTTCTTCGCCGTGGTGAAGTCCGGACGATTGAGGTTCAGCGTCAGGTAGTTGCCCTGGTCGAAACCGCTCGGCACCGGACGCTCCACCGTGGCGCCACCGGGGATACGCCCGGCGGACGGCACGTTGACGGTGATCCGCGAGCCGTCGGCGCCGCCGGCGTCGAAGCCGCCGACCACCAGGTTGCCCTGGGCGATGGCGTAGACGTTGCCGTCGATGCCCTTGAGCGGCGTCATCAGCAGGCTGCCGCCGCGCAGGCTCTTGGCATTGCCGATGGAGGAGATGGTGATGTCGATGGTCTGCCCCGGCTTGGCGAACGGCGGCAGGTCGGCATGCACCGACACCGCGGCGATGTTCTTCAGTTGCACGTTGCCGCCCGTCGGCACCTTGATGCCGAACTGCGCCAGCATGTTGTTGAAGGTCTGTACGGTAAAAGGCGTCTGCGTAGTTTGGTCGCCGCTGCCGTTGAGGCCGACCACCAGGCCGTAGCCGATCAACTGGTTGCTGCGCACCCCTTGAATGGACGCCAGATCCTTGAGCCGTTCGGCCTGGGCCTGCTGGCTGATCAGCAGGCAGGCGAGCATGATCGCCAGCAGCAGCCAGTCGTTGGCACCACGGCGGCGCTGGCCGCGATAGGCGCAGGCGAACTGCTGACGGCAGGAGGCCGACTGCGAATGCACAGGTGTCCGTTGTAGGAGCGAGCTCTGCTCGCGAACCCGCAATTCGGTAAAAGCTTCGCGAGCAGAGCTCGCTCCCACAGGCGATCTGGCGGGTTGCACCCGCCCTACGGCGACAGAGGTCATCCAGGTTTTCATGTTCATGTCCTCAGAACGGCCACAGCGGGCTGAGGAAGAATCGGCTCAGCCAACCTGGCTGGCTGGCGTCGGCGAAGGAACCGGTTCCCGAGTAGGTCAACCTGGCGTCGGCGACCCGAGTGGATGAAACGGTGTTGTCGCTGGCGATGTCGTCGGCCCTGATCAGCCCGGCAATCCGCACCATTTCATTGCCGGTATTGAGCGTCAGCCACTTCTCGCCACGCACCACCAGCACGCCGTTGGGCAGCACTTCGGCCACGGTCACGGTGACCGAGCCGGTGAGGCTGTTGCTCTGCGCCGCGCTGGCATCGCCGGCGCTGTCCCGCGAACCGTTGAACTGGGTTCCCAGATCCATCCGGTTTCGCGTCAGCGGGTTGGTGGCCGACACCCCTCCACCGAACAACGAGGTCAGCCCGATATTGGCGGAACTGTCCTTGCTGATGTCGGAGCGGGCCGCCTTGCTCGCCTGGGTGCGCTCCTCCAGGGTGATGGTGATGATGTCGCCGATGCGAAAAGCCTTTCGATCGTCATACAGATTGCTCTCGAAACCGGCCTGGTAGATCGCGCCACTGGTCGCGTTGGCCGGCAGCGGCGTACGCGGCAACACGGGTGCATAATAGGGATCGTCCGCCTTGGGCGCAGGCGCCACGCACCCCCCCAGCAGCAGACAAACCGACGTCAACACAATCAGACCTTTCATCGCACACCTCACATCCAACACTCTGCCCGCCCTAGCGATCCCGATCAGACTCAAAGCGTCTGCGTGATGAACTGCAACATGGAATCGGCCGTGGAAATGACCTTCGAGTTCATTTCGTAGGCGCGCTGTGTCGTGATCATGTTGACCATTTCCTCGACGACACTGACGTTGGAGTTTTCCAGGGTATTTTGCAAAACGGTGCCCAGGCCATTGAGGCCCGGCGTTCCCACTTGCGGAGCGCCACTGGAAGCGGTCTCCAGAAACAGGTTGTTGCCAATCGCCTGCAGGCCGGCCGGATTGATGAAATCGGCGGTCTGCAGGTTGCCGATGATCTGCACCGCGGCGCTGTTGGCGGTGGTCACGGACACCGTGCCATCCTCCCCGACGGTGAAGGTCTGGGTTTCGGCGGGCACGACGATGGCCGGCTCCAGGGCGAAGCCGTTCGACGTGACGATCTGGCCGTCGGAATCGAGGTGATACGTGCCGTCGCGCGAATAGCCGATGGTGCCATCGGGCAGCAGAATCTGGAAAAAACCGCGCCCGTTGATCGCCATGTCCAGTGGCTGGTCGGTGGTCTGCAGGCTGCCCGTGGTGAAGTTCTTCTGGGTACCGACGATCCGTACCCCCGTACCCAGTTGCAGGCCGGACGGCAGCTCGCTGTCCTGGGTCGATTGAGCGCCTGGCTGACGGCGGATCTGGTACAGCAGATCCTGGAACTCGGCCCGGTCGCGCTTGAAGCCGGTGGTCGAAACGTTGGCCAGGTTGTTGGATATCACCGACAGATTCATGTCCTGGGCGGACAAACCGGTCTTGCTGACCCAAAGCGCTGGAAGCATGTCTATCTCCTCGCCCTGCGCGGGCGCTACTCGTTAGCTGATCTGCATGACACGGGCCATGGACTCGGAGCCCTCCTTGGCCGTGTTCATCATCTTGACGTGCAGTTCGAATTGTCTGGACAGGGCGAGAATGGCCGTCATCTCTCCGACGGCGCTCACGTTGCTGCTCTCCAGGAAGCCAGAATGCAGGCGTACGTTGGCATCCGCTTCGAGCAACTGGCCGTCTCTCATATGGATGAGGCCGTCGCGCCCCTTGCGCATCTGCGCGGTATCGGGGTTGACCAGCTTGATGCGGTCGACCTCGGCCAGGACATTCGGCGCTTCGCCCAGGGCGCGAATGCTGATCGTGCCGTCCTGACCGATCTCGACTTTCTCCTCGGGCGGCACGGCGATGGGCCCGGCATTGCCCATGACCGGCAACCCATTGCCGGTGCGCAGCATGCCTAGGGCATCGATCGACAGGCTGGCGGTGCGTACATAAGCCTCGGAGCCATCCGGGGCCTGCACGGCAATCCAGCCATCACCCTCTATCGAAACATCCATATCCCGCCCGGTTTCCTGCAGTACGCCGGGCGTGAAATCCGTAGCGGGCCGCTCGGACATGGCGTAGACCCGCGCCGGATAGCTGTCACCGAAAACCGGCATGGCCCGCGCCTGTTCCAGATCGGCGCGAAACCCGCTGGTGGAAATGTTCGCCAGATTATTGGCATGCGCCTTTTGCGCATAGGTGTTCTGGCTCGCGCCCGACATGGCGACATAAAGCAATTTGTCCACTTCGACCTCCGCCGTGAAAACGACTCTCGGACAGATCAAAGCAAGGCACGTGCCAGGCTAATAATTTTAAGTAAGTTATTGTTTTTAAAAAACAAAAAAGCCCTCCATCACGGAAGGCCCTTTTGACGGCGGCAAGAATATGCCGCCCGCCGCCGTCAGCGGATGTTGATGATCGTCTGGGCGATCGCATTCTCCGTTTCGATGGTCTTGGCATTCGCCTGGTAGTTGCGCTGCGCGATGATCAGGTCGACCAGTTGCGCGGTCAGGTCGACGTTCGAATCCTCCAGCGCACCGGAGACGATCGAGCCCAGCGTACCGGAGCCCGGCGTACCTATCACCGGCTCGCCCGAGGCCAGCGACTGCTTCCAGGCCGTTCCGCCCACAGGCGTCAACCCCTGCATGTTGGCGAAGGTGGCCAGCGCCACCTGGCCAATCAAAATGGCCTGGCCATTGGTATAGGTGGCGAACAGTTGCCCGGTCTCGTCCACCGACAGCCCGGACAACTGACCGGTGGTATAGCCATCCTGCGACAGGCTGTTGACCGCGAAGCGGGTATTGGTCTGGGTCATGTTGCGTAGATCCAGAGTCACCCCCGATGTGCTCGCCGCGGCACCGTTGTCGCCCCAGGTGACCGGATCGGTGGTGGCGTCGGTGATGGTCGCCGGCACCCAGTCGGCCAGCGTGATGGTGCCATCGGCATTGACCGTGAAGTCGCTGGAGGCCGATGCCTGCAGCCTGCCGGAGGTGTCGAACGACAGCGACGCCTGATACGGATCGGTGCTGGCGGGATCACCGGGATTGCGCCCGTCGATCAGCACGTGCATGCTCCACTCGTTGCTCGCCTCCTTGACGAAGTACTGGGTCATGGTGTGCTCATTGCCCTGGGAGTCGTACAGGCTCACCGAGGTCGACCAGTTGAAGGAATCGGAGACCGTGGGGTCGAAGGCGATGGTGGGCACCGTCTCGGACGAGTTGAGCGCCACCCCCTGGGTAACGGTCGAGGTGGCATTCGGCGCCTGGTCGCTGGTGTCGACGGTCAGATTGGTCAGCACGCCATTGACCAGATTGCCATCGGCATCCACCCCATAACCCATCAGGTTATTGCCCGAGCTGTCGACAACATTACCCTCATTGTCGACCTTGAACGCACCGGCGCGGGTATAGATCTGGGAACCGCCATCGTTCATCACAAAATAGCCGCTGCCACTGATGGCCATGTCCAGGCTGTTGTCGGTGTAGGTGATATTGCCCTGGGTGTGCTGCTGGGCGATATCGGCGGTAACCACCCCACTACCGACTGAGTTACTGCCAGTACCAAACATACTGCTGGCGTAGAGATCCGAGAACTCCGCCCGCGAATACTTAAAGCCCGTGGTGCCGGTGTTGGCAATGTTGTTGCCCGCGACATTCAGGTGGGTATTTGCAGCCTGCAACCCGCTAAGCGCTGTATTAAATGACATGTCTGGTATCTCCCGAATGCACGCTGATTACTGTCCGATGCTGACAACTTTCGATAGTGGGACACTGCCCACACCTTGCAGATTCAAGGTCATGTCGTCAGCCCCTGAACCCAATGTGACACTGCTTACCGTTGCCGGCAGATAGGTTTCCAGCGCGGTGGACGTGCCACCCAGCGACGCGGAGGCCGAGAATTTGTAGGTGCCCGCGGGCAGCAGTTGGCCGCTCTCATCGGTGCCGTCCCAGGTGAAGTCCACCAGGCCAGCGCTGCTTTGATTATCCAGCGGTATGCTTTTGACCAGGCTGCCCGCCTCGTCGTAAACCCTCACCGAGACGTTGTCGGCCGCCGTTGGAACCACCAGCGTGCCGGTCAGCCCCGAAACACCATCCACCTGGGTGCTGCTGGCGGAAACCATCACGCTGCGCCCCACCAGGGAAGAGGCTTGCAAAGCCTGCGACGATTGATAGCTGCCCAGCAGCGAGTCCATCGAAGCGGAGATATTGGTCAGACTTTCCAGGCTGCTGAACTGCGCAAGTTGCGCAACGAACTCACTGTTGTCCATCGGATCCAGCGGGTTCTGGTTATTCAACTGAGTGACCAACAACATGAGAAAGTCATCCTTACCAAGACTGGAGTAGCTGGAGTCGTTGGTGTTGCTGGTCGAGGTGCCGGAGTATGTCGACAGCACGCTGCTGGAAACAGTCTCTGTGGTGCTCATGGCTATGTCCTTACTGACCCAGGGTCAGAACCTTCTGCAGCATGGTCTTGGCGGTATTCATCATTTCCGCATTGGTTTGAAAGGCTCTACTGGCCGAAATCATGTCCGCCATTTCCTCGACCACATTGACGTTCGGATAGAACACGTACCCATCCGCATTCGCTGCCGGATGACTGGGCTCGTAGCGCATGTCGAGATTGCTCTGATCCTCGACGATGCCGAGCACCTGCACCCCACTCCCCGCCTCGTCTTGCTCGGCGAACAGCGAACCACTACCACTGTTCTGCGACTGCTGGAACACGGTGGCGAACACCGGATGACGGGCACGGTAGGTCTGCTCGATACTCGAAGAGACAGACTCCGCGTTGGCGATATTGCTGGCCACGGTATTGAGGCGAGTGCTCTGCGCGCTCATGCCGGTTCCGGCGATGCTGAAAACACTGGCAAGGGACATGGTCGCGCTCCTTATTCGCCGCGCAGGGCGGCGGTGAGACCTTTGAACTTGCTATTGAGGAAGGTGAAACTGGCCTGGAAATGCACGGCATTCTCGGCATAGTTGGACTGCTCGATCTGCAGATCCACGGTGTTCTGATCCAGCGAAGGCTGCATCGGAATACGGTAGGGCATCTCGGCCTCACCGCTGATCACACCATTGGCGGGAATATGTCGGCTATCGGTGCGGTTCAGGGAAACGCCGCCACGCTGCATGCGATTGCTTTGCTCAGCCAGGACACTGGCGAAGTCCAGATCACGAGCCTTGTAATTCGGCGTATCGGCGTTGGCGATGTTGTTGGCCAGCACCTCAGCGCGCTGGGCGCGAAAGCCGAGGGCCTGTTCGTGGATGCCGAGTGCCTTGCCGAAGTTGATGCTCATGTTCCGAACCTTTGCCGCTTGGGCCATGTGGTCTCTGTTGCGAGACATTCAGCAAAGGCTGTGCCAACTTATTTAAACCAATAAAATCAATAACTTAACGTATGACAAACAGGGAAATAGCGGCAAAGCGGCAAGGCTTTACCGCTCATTGGCAAGCAAGCGGCAAAGCCAACCGGACGGATTGCCGCCCACCGAACCCTAGGGTGCGCCATGCGCACCGGCTCTTCAGCCCCACCAGGTCGCTGGTGCGCACAGCGCACCCTGCCCAACCGGTCACGTGCAGCCGAACCGTCATCTCCAGCTTCAGAAACGCAAACGGGAGGCCAAAGGCCTCCCGTTGCTGATACCAAACATGCCTTGCGGTTATTTGGCCTTGTAGATGATCCCCGGACTGCACTGCACCATCTGGTACTTCTCCGGCAGGCCATTGAGCGCCTCGGAGGCGCCGAGGAACAGATAACCACCCGGCTTCAGCGTGGCATGGATACGCGTCAGGATGTCCTTCTTCACTTCTGCCGAGAAGTAGATCAGTACGTTGCGGCAAAAAACGATGTCGAACTTGCCCAATGCCGCGTAGCTATCTAGCAAATTCAGCGGGCGGAACTCAACACGGCTCTTGATCGGCGCCTTGACCTGCCAGCGCCCCGGCCCCCTGGAATCGAAATAACGCTGCAGACGCTCCTGCGACAGACCGCGGCCCATGGCCAGGCTGTCGTACTCGCCGGACTTGCAGTTGCTCAGCATCGACGGAGACAGATCGGTGGCGACGATCTGCACACCCGCCTTGAGCTGGCCGAGGTTGGTACGCTCGAACTCGTCGATGGTCATCGACAGCGAATAGGGCTCCTGCCCGGACGAACAGGCCGCCGACCAGATGCGCAGACGCTGGGCCGGGTAGGCCTTGATCAGCTCCGGCAGCACCCGGCTCTTGAGCACCTCGAACGGATAGGTGTCGCGAAACCACAGGGTCTCGTTGGTGGTCATGGCATCCACCACCTGCTCGCGCAGCCCTCCGCGCGGCTGGCTTTGCATGCGCTGCACCAGTTCGCCCAGGGTCTTGATGCCATTCTGCTCCATCAGTTTGTTCAGACGACTGGAGACCAGATACTGCTTGTTGCTACCCAGCAGAATACCGCAGGCCTTTTCCAGGAAAGTCCGGAACTGCTCGAAATCCAAATTACCTGAAGACACTAGTGCCGCCTCACCAACCATAACGTTCACCAAGGTTTGTCCCTCAGCCCCCATCCGCTACCCGAATGCGCTCGACCACCCGCGCCGCCAGATCATCCGGCTTGAACTTGGCGAGGAAATCGTCGGCGCCGACCTTCTTCACCATCGCCTGGTTGAACACCCCGGACAGTGAAGTATGCAGGAGGATGTGCAGCTTCTGCATGCGCGGATCGCTGCGAATCTCCGTGGTCAGCGTATATCCGTCCATCTCGGGCATCTCGATGTCGGAAATCAGCATCAGCAGTTCCTTGTCGGGATTATGCCCCTCGTCGGCCATTTTCTTGAGGTAATTGAGTGCCTCGCGGCCATCGTTCAGCGCCGTCACCTCGACGCCAACGGTCTGCAGGCAGCGCAAAACCTGTTTGCGCGCCACCGAGGAGTCATCGACGATCAGCACATGCTTGGTCAGCGCCTGACTCTGCACCTGATCATCGATGACGCCAGCGGAGATCACTTCCGAGGTCGGCGCGACTTCGGCAAGAATCTTCTCGACATCGATGATCTCGACCAACTGCTGGTCGAGCCGCGTGACTGCTGTCAGGTAGTGATCGCGTCCGGTGCCCTTGGGTGGCGGATGGATCTCCTCCCAGTTCATGTTGACGATACGTTCGACCGAGCGCACCAGAAAACCCTGAACCTTGGTGTTGTACTCGGTGATGATCACGAAGCTGGTCTTCAGATCTTCCAGCGCGGCACGGCCGGTAGCGATGGAAAGATCGAGAATCGGGATGGTGCCCCCGCGAATGTTGGCCACCCCCCGCACCACCGGACTTGATTTGGGCATGATGGTGAGTTTCGGGCATTGCAGCACCTCTTTCACCTTGAATACGTTGATACCGTAAAGCTGTGGGCCTTCCAGGCGAAACAGCAACAACTCCAAGCGGTTCTGTCCCACCAACTGAGTGCGCTGGTTAACCGAATCCATCAACCCGGCCATGCCCGGACTCCTTCTTATCCAGTAACGCCTACCCCGTTGAGCCTAGCAGGCGGCACGGGGCTTGCTTTGCATTGCTTATGAAGCAGAGAACGTCATCATTCCGTCAGCTACTAGCAAAGTGCCTTGCCCCTTTGCCCGTTTTACTCGCTTTGCCGACACTCGGCTACAGCGCTACGGCGGCTGCCACCTTCACCAGCACTGAACAACTTATCGGCGCCACCGAGGCCTTTCTTGAGCAGGCGACCACTGAATATCTACAGCGTAGCGAAATTCAGGGCCGCCATGAGATTCGCGTCAACCGTCTCGACCCACGGTTACGCCTGCCTCTGTGCGATCAGCCGCTGACCACCACGCTGGAAAGCCCGGCGCAGCCGCTGGGCCGTGTCACTACGCGCGTGCGCTGTGACGGCAGCGCTCCGTGGACAGTATTCGTGCCCGCTGAAGTGCGCTTGTATCGCCCCATTGTCGTACTGACTCGCCCGCTCAAGCGCATGAGCGTAGTCAAAGCTACGGATTTGAGCCTGGTTGAACGCGATGTCGGTCAATTGGGTCAGAACTTTCTCACCGACCTGAATCAGGCGATCGGCAAAAAATTGACGCGCCAGCTCGGTAGTGACCAGATTCTTCTTTCGACTCATCTGCAAATAGCCGAGGTCATTCGGCGCGGCGACCAGGTGGTGATCAGCGCTCGCGGCGCTAGCGTGAGTGTCCGTATGCCCGGCGAAGCTCTGACCGATGGTGCTCCAGGCGAACAGATCAACGTGCGTAACCTGCGTTCGCAGCGAGTCGTTCGAGCCCGCGTTGTCGGGCCTGGGCAAGTGGAAGTACCCATGTAGGCATGTTTCTTGTAGCGCAAAGACGTGGCGATTCCCTACACTGTTAAACGACGCGATGAAATTAATCCTAAAGTTTTCCCGGCAGCAGCCGAGAAGCATGGCAAGCGTCCACCATATCGTCCGAGGTTCTGCATCATGGTCATCGACTTCAACCGGCTGAACAATGCCAATACGCCCGCCAATGCGGGACGTACCGGCGCGACTCAGGCTGGCAATCGCAATGAGTCGGCACAGCCGAACAAAGCGCCTGTCACCGGTACTGATGAACAGACCAACACCAAGAGCGGTGAATCGGTACAACTGAGCCGTGAGGCACAGCAGTTGCAAACAATCGGCGAGAAGCTGCGTGATCAGCCCATCGTCAACAAGGAGCGTGTGGCCCAGTTGAAACAGGCCATCGCTGATGGCAGCTATCAGGTCGACAGCAAACGCGTCGCCCAGAAACTGCTCGACTTCGAATCCCAGCGCTAGTCTCAGGGCTGCGCTGGGGGTGTTGGACGCCCGACCCCCAAGAGCCCGCCATGAATGACACAGCCTTGCTTGACCTCTTCACCAACGATATCGGCACTGCCGAGCAATTGCTTGAGCTGATCGATAACGAATTCCAGGCCCTCACCGAACGCGACCTGCCGCGCCTCGACAGCCTGCTCAGTGAAAAACAACCTCTGCTTGCCCTGCTTCAACAGCACGGCAACGAGCGCAGCCGTCTGCTGCAAAACGCCGGTCTGAGTGCAGATCGCGAAGGGCTCACCGCGCTGGCGAGCAAGTCCTCCGTAGGTGATCAGTTGCTGGTAAGCAGTGAGGAGCTGTCCGCTCTCCTGCAGCGCTGCCAGGAGGCCAATCTACGCAATGGGCGTTTGATTCGCGCCAACCAGGCCTCGGTCGGCAGCGTCCTCGGCATTCTGCGCGGCGGAGAGACTCCGGGCCTCTATGACAGCCGCGGCAGTGCCGCTAGAATCGCGCAGCAAAGACCGCTCAGCCAAGCCTGAGCCATCCCCCCAACAAAAAGCACAGGGACATGCAGGCACTCTGCCAGTATGCTAGTGCCGTTGTAGTCCATGACTCGGAGAGTTCCGAACTGTGTCCAGCGCGTTCAACGACGAGAGCGGTCCTCAACCGCCCAAGGTGCTCAAGACATCCGTCGAGATCATTGCCACCCTACGTCAATTGCAACAGAACCATGATCCCCTGGTTATCCAATTCAAGGATCGTGGCCAGCGTTTTCAAAGTTACCTTGTAGAAATCGATAAAGACCGTGCTCGCGTGGCACTGGACGAGATCATCCCTAACGATGGCGAACGTTTTCTCAAGCAAGGCGAAACCTTCAACGTCGAGGCGTTCCGCGACGGGGTGCGAGTAGCCTGGACCTGTGATCACGACGTGCGGCTTGGCGAGCTCGAGGGAGCCCCCTGCTACTGGGCACCGTTGCCCACCGAAGTGATCTATCACCAGCGCCGCAGCGCCTTCCGTGCACCTCTGAAGCAGAGCGATCTGATCAAGGTCGTACTCAGCGGCGACAAGCTGCGCGAGCCGCTGTCAGGTCATCTGCTGGACATCTCGGCCACCGGTTGCAAACTGCGCTTCGCCGGGAACCTCAGTCAGCAATTGAGCAATGGTCAGGTACACGAACGACTCACCGCCTATCTACCCTTTGGCAACATGACCTGCGCCGTGGAGTTACGTCACGTGCAATACGAGGACAAGGTCGACATGACGTTCGTCGGCACTCGTTTTCATCGCTTGAACGGCCTTGAGCAACGTCAGGTCGAGCGCTTCGTCTATCAGTTGCAACGCGAGGCGCGTCGCACCGAGAGCGACGGCCCCTTCTGACCCGCGCAGCCTTTACTGGTCCGCCTGCGTTTTCTGTTGGTCCTCTTCAGCCGCCGCTGCCGCAGCGGCGGCTGGCTCCTGCATCTGCTCCTGCACGGTCTGCTCATCGACCCTTGGGTCGAGCGCAGCGACCAGCGGTGAGCTGGTGACGTTACCCGGCATGGCCATATGGTGCAGCGGCGCATCGTCGACCTGATGAAGATGGGTCACTACTTCAGGACGAATGCGCCAGATCAGAATCAACGCGCAAACACTGACGAACACATAGAGCATGTTGGCGCCGTAGAAACGCATCAGCACACCGGCCAGCAGCGGACCGATACACGCCCCCACACCGAAGGTGACCAGCAACATGGCGGTCAATGACACGCGGCGCTCCGGCTCGACGTGGTCGTTGGCCAGCGCCACCGCCAGCGGGTAGAGGCTGAATTGCATCAGGCTGACCAGGAAGCCGACACCGAACAGCAAGCCGAGGAAAACCTCAGGCAGTGCCGCCAGCGGCAAGGCAGTCAGGAGCAACAAGACTGAGCAGCCGCGAATCAGGCGCACGCGGTCATGCCGATCGGAAAGCCAGCCCAGAGGCCATTGCACCAGCAGGCCGGCGAGAATGCAGCTGCCCATGAACAGGCCCACCTGCTCGGTCGACAGGCCCATGCGTGTGGCATACAGCGGCGCCAGACCGTAGAAGGAGCCGATCAGCAGACCGGCCACCGAGATGGTGGTCAGCGACAGCGGCACACGACTGAGGAAGAAACGCAGCTCCAATGGCGCCGGATGCAAGGGGGCCGGGTGCAGGCGACGGGTCAGCGCCACGGGCACCAGACACAGCGCGAAGCACAGAGCAACCAGCATCAGCAACTCCAGCCCCAGCGTCGGGTGCAGGACCAGAGCCAGTTGGCCAAGTATCAGTCCCAGATAGGAGGCCGCCATATAACCACTGAACACCAGGCCACGCTGCTTGGCTTCAGCCTGCTCGTTGAGCCAGCTCTCGATCACCATGTACTGGCACATCATGCCCAGGCCCACTAGCACGCGCAGGAACAACCAGAATGGCAGCCACTCCACCAGGCCATGGCCGAGCACCGCCGCGGTGACCACCCCGGCGCAGGCCACGTAGGCGCGAATATGCCCCACCCGACCGATCAGCCGATGCCCCAGCTTGCCGCCCAGCACCAGGCCGAAATAGTTGGCCGCCATCAGTGCACCGACCCACAGACCATCCACGGTCTCGGCCAGGCGCAGGGCCAGATAGGTGCTGAGCAGACCGGAGCCGAGCAGCATCAGCAGAGTGGCAAAGTACAGCGAGCGGAATGACTTCCAGATCAGTCGCATTTGCGGGTAAAGCTCCTTGTGCGGTAACCAGGAATGGCGTCACGCCTGCGCGGCGAGAACACGACGCTCCCAGGGCGTGATTTCATCGTAGAAGCTGGCCAACTCTATGGCCTTGCTGGCGATGTAACCTTCGATGAATTCCGCACCGAACAGTTCGATTGCCAGCTCGCTGCGTTTCAGACGCTCGATAGCGGCGTGCATGGTACAGGGTAGCGCCAATTCTTCCGGCACCTCGAACTCACCCTGGATCGGCGCACTGGGTTGCAGCTCGCACTCCAGGCCATGCAGCCCAGTCGCGAGGCTGGCAGCGAGGGCCAGATAAGGGTTGGCATCGGCACCCGGCAGACGATTCTCCACTCGCCGCGCCACCGGCGCACTGGCCGGAATACGCAGCCCCGCAGCACGGTTGTCCGCCGACCAGCAGGCGTTGTTCGGCGACGCATAGGGATGGCACAGACGCTGATAGGAATTCACGTGCGGGGCGAACAGCAGGGTGAAATCAGCCATTGCAGCCTGCTGACCACCGATGAAGTGATAAAAAGCTGCAGTCGCCTCACCACTGTCAGCACTGAAGATGTTACGACAGCTGCCCTGCTCCACCACGCTCTGATGGATATGCATGGAGCTACCCGGCGTGCGCGCCAGCGGCTTGGCCATGCAGACCACGGACAGACCATGCTTGAAGCCGATCTCCTTGAGCAGGTGCTTGAACAGGAAGGTCTGATCGGCCAGCAACAGCGCGTCACCGTGCAGCAGGTTGATCTCGAACTGGCTGACGCCCATCTCGTGCATGAAGGTATCGCGCGGCAGACCGAGTGCCTCCATGCAGCGATAGACCTCGGCGAAGAACGGCCGCAGGCCATTGCCGGAGCTGACGCTGAAAGCCGAACCGCCATCCTCACGACGTCCATCCAGCCCCAGTGGCGGCTGGAACGGCTGCTGCGGGTCGGGGTTGGCGGCGAACACGAAGAACTCCAGCTCGGTCGCCACGACCGGCTGCCAGCCATGCTCGGCGTAGCGCGCCAATACCCGTTTGAGCAGACCGCGCGTGGAAAGCCCCGAGCTGCGCCCGTCCAACTCGTCCGCGTCGCAGATGGCCAGTGCGCGCGGCGACTCGCTCCAGGGCAGACGGTGAATCTGGCAAGGGTCGGCGTTAAGCACCAGATCGCCATCGTCACCGCCGTAGAAACGTGCCGGCGGGTAGCCGCCCATGATGCATTGCAACAGTACGCCGCGAGCGAGCTGCAGGCGCCGCCCCTCAAGAAAACCGCTGGCCGTCATCACCTTGCCACGAGGGACTCCATTAAGGTCCGGAGTTACGCAATCGATCTCATCGATGCCCTGCAGCAGGGTTTCCAGTGCGTGACGGCTGGCAGTGCTCATCTTTTGTTGTCCTTGAATGACGCGGATACCGCCTGACGGCGACGACGCGTACAAAATACGCACCAGTCGTTCGATATTTCAAGCAGGCAAAGCTTGCCGAGATGCGACACCGGCTTGCACCCTGTCGTCCAGATGCCCGCGGCTGGCTCGAAGCAGCGTGAGGCTGTGCTAGAGTCGCGCGCTATTTTTTCGGCCGAGCTTCCACAGGCTGCGCTGAAAGCCCTCTCGACCCAGGCGCGACGGCCCTTGCCACACGCCCAGCAACCAGAGAACCACGCGATGTCCCAAGCCATCCGCCCTGCCCTGCAGCTTCTCAACCGTACCAGCCTGGTGACGCAGATCATCATCGGCCTGCTCGCGGGTATCGCCCTTGCCGTTATCGCCCCGCAGGCAGCGCTGTCTGTCGGCTTCATCGGCAACGTGTTCGTCTCGGCGTTGAAGGCGGTGGCCCCGGTACTGGTGTTCATCCTGGTGATGTCGTCCATCGCCAACCACCAGCAAGGCCAACAGACTCACATTCGCCCGATCCTGGCGATGTACCTGATCGGTACCTTCAGCGCCGCCCTGGTCGCGGTGGTGGCCAGCTTCGCCTTCCCGTCGTCGCTGGTGCTGAGCAGCCAGGCCGCGGAACTGACACCCCCCGGCGGCATCGGCGAAGTGCTCAGGACCCTGCTGATGAACGTGGTCGACAATCCGGTCAATGCACTGCTGCGCGGCAATTTCATCGGCATCCTGGCCTGGGCCATCGGCCTCGGCTTCGCCTTCCGTCATGCCAGCGCCAGCAGCAAGCAGCTGCTGGGCGACCTGTCCAATGGCATTACGGCCATCGTCAAGCTGGTAATCCGCCTGGCACCGCTGGGTATCTTCGGCCTGGTCGCAGCAACCCTGGCCGAATCAGGTTTCGACGCCCTGCTCGGCTACCTACACCTGCTGGTGGTACTGGTCGGCTGCATGCTGCTGGTGGCCCTGGTGGTCAACCCGGCGCTGGTGTACTGGAAGATCCGCAGCAATCCCTACCCGCTGGTGTTCACCTGCCTGCGCGAAAGCGGCATCACAGCCTTCTTCACCCGCAGTTCGGCCGCCAACATTCCGGTCAACCTGCAGCTGTGCCAGCGCCTGGGCCTGCACGAAGAGACCTATTCGGTCTCCATTCCGCTGGGCGCCACCATCAACATGGCCGGTGCGGCCATCACCATCACCGTGCTGACCCTGGCTGCTGTGCATACCCTGGGTATCCCCGTCGATCTGCCCACCGCCCTGCTGCTGAGCGTGCTGGCCTCGATCAGTGCCTGCGGCGCATCCGGTGTCGCCGGCGGCTCGCTGCTGCTGATCCCGCTGGCCTGCAGCCTGTTCGGCATCCCCAACGAAGTGGCCATGCAGATCGTCGCCATCGGCTTCATCATCGGCATCGTTCAGGACTCGGCAGAAACCGCGCTGAACTCTTCCACCGACGTGCTGTTCACTGCCGCCGCGTGCAAGGCGGAAGAACAGCGTCAGGCCTGAATCTCAGGGGGCTCGTCCATCAGGCGAGCCCCTCTCCACCTCGCGGTGCAGGCACCACAAAATTGATAACGATTAGCGTTTGAATTAGATTGACGCCCTTCGCAACCCCACCGCGGACGGCTTCATGTTCGAATTGCAAAGCGTCAGTTTCAGCATTCCTGAACGCACCCTGCTGCATCCCCTGAACCTGCACATCGATGCCGGACGCATGGTCGGCCTGATTGGCCACAACGGTTCAGGCAAATCTACCCTGATCAAATTGCTCGCCCGCCAGCAGTCGCCCAGCGGTGGCCAGATCCTGCTCGACGGCAAGCCGCTGCCAAACTGGGGCCAGCGCGATTTCGCCCGCCAGGTGGCCTACCTGCCTCAGCAGTTGCCACAGACCGAGGGCCTGACCGTACGCGAGCTGGTGGGCTTTGGCCGTTACCCCTGGCACGGCGCCCTTGGCCGTCTGGGCAATGAAGACCGCGCACATATCGAGCGCGCCCTGGACCTGACCGACACCGGCGTATTTGCTGATCGCCTGGTGGATCATCTGTCCGGCGGTGAACGCCAGCGCGTCTGGCTGGCCATGCTGCTGGCGCAGAACACCCGTTACCTGCTGCTCGACGAACCCACCTCGGCGCTGGACATCGCCCATCAGGTGGAAGTCCTCTCACGGGTTCATGACCTCAGCCGCGAGCTGGGCCTGGGTGTGCTGGTGGTGCTGCACGATATCAACATGGCTGCGCGCTATTGCGACCACCTGCTGGCTCTGCACAGCGGTCGTCTACTGGCACAAGGCAGCCCGGCCGAGCTGATGCACAGCGAAACCCTGGAGCGCATTTACGGAGTACCCATGGGGGTAATGGCCAATCCGGCGGACGGCTCGCCAATCAGCTACCTGTACTGAACGGGTCGCCTCAGGAGGCCGAACCGGCCGCCTGCGCTGGGGGCTCGTCGAGCAGCGGGCAGTTCTCGCACAGCTCCAGTTCGGGCAGCAGATAACGAATGCAGCATACCCGCCGCTGCCGCCACGGCAGCGCAGCGCCCCGCAGTTCGACATAACGCACCGGCTGATACAGCGGATTGCGTCGCCCGTCAGGCTGCATGGCCGCCTGCAGGAGGCTGAAACCGTCAGCCAGCAGTGGCGCCGGCAGTACCTTGCCCAGCGCCGTCAGAATCCACTCGAAATAGTTGCCGGCGTTGCTCCAAAGCACCTTGGGCGCGATCTTCACCTGCGCGCTGAATGCCTGGATCAAGGGTGCCAGATGATCATGCTGAAGATGGGCGAAACGCTCGAACGGATCGCCCGGAGCGAACGCCTCCCCCGCGCCTCGCAGCTTGAACGCCTGCGGCAGGTGCTGCGCGTCGAGCACCACCTCGATGTCATCGAGATCTAGCGGCAAGCGCCGGTTCAGCACCAGCGCGGCGGCCACCACTGGCGGGATCAGGCGTACGAAATAATGCTTCGACCACTGCGACAGCAGCGCGCGGCGATCACCGCCCGGATACGCCTCACCGAAGCGCGCCAGCAGCACCGGCAGCCCCTCGGCGCTGAGCAATTCGCGCAGCGGCACCGAGGGCCGTGGTTCATCGTGCAACACCAGGGTGTCCCGATAAGAGGAGAAGTCGCCGATGAACAGCGGCGCCAGTGCCTCAATCACCCTGAGCGATTCCCGATGCGTTCAATACAGCACCCCGCTATCAAAAAAGCGCTCGCGACCGATGGCCATCAGCGCGGCGCGCTTGTGAGGGAAATCGAACTCCTTTTCCCGGTAGTAACCCAGCGTCTGCATGTAGCTGATCATCTTCGCGTTGTCGGCACGCGGCTCGGCCACCACCAGGTTTGTACGCGGATCGTCGAGAAAGGCGTAATGGGTCAGCGCCGCCAACCAGCTGGCGACCTTGTGCGGCCCGCGATGGGCCTGCTCCCCCACCAGCATGTGGATGCCGCGATCGTAGTCGTCCACAGGGTAGAAAGGCGCAATGCGGTCTTCCTTGGCCCAGTACAGCTCGAAGTAGGCAAAAGGCTCGTCGTCGAAGCAGCCGATCAGGCTGTAGACATGCGGATCGGCAGCGATGGTTTCGAGATAGCTGCGATGCTGTACCAGATCGCCACCCTCCTGCCAGAAATGCAAGACGCGCGGCGTGTTTTGCCAGCGATTGAAGCGCTGCAGATCCTGCTCGATGTCCAGCGTACGCAGGGATATCCAGGCACCCAGGCGCGCATCGAAACGCCGGTAGACCTCGCCCTCAGGCTTGGGCCGGCGCCGCGGATGACGCTTGCCGTCGCTCATCAGCATCTGCTGCGGATAAGGCGGCAGCGCCTGGCCCAGCCAGGGCTGTGGCAATTGCCAGAACAGGCTGCGCTCGACCTGCGCGCTCTGCGTACCGGCATCGTCACGCAACCAGTCACCACAGGCCTGCAGCGCTTGACGATCCAGCCCCTGCCACGATAGACGCGGCGCCTGCGGATGAGCGGCGAGCCACCAGTAGCTGGCGCACCACAGGGCATCGGCCAGATCGGCCGTGGCGACTTCCAGCACCTGCACAATATTTGCCTCGGCCGTGCGCAACTGCATCAGCGGCCGACCGTCGCAGGTCAGCCAGATCATCGAGTCGCGCGACTCACCTTGCAGCACGCGGCCGTCAGGCAGTGGTAATGCATTCATTGGAAGCCCTCCTGGCCATAGGCCTCGGCCATCGCCACCACCACCTTACGCGGCCCCTTGAAGGGATCGCGGGCATGGGCCGTGAGCATGTTGTCGAGCATCAGAATGTCGCCATCGCGCCAGGGGAAACGAAGGGTGCAGGCGTCCAGCACGCCGCGCACCTCATCCAGCAGGCTCGCCTCGATAGGCGTGCCATCGCCGAAGTAGACGTTGCGCGGCAGCCCCTCGAGACCGACCGCATCGATCAGCACCTCCTGGGTATCGGCATCCAGAGCCGACAGGTGGAACAGGTGCGCCTGGTTGAACCAGACCCAGTCACCGGTACGCGGATGCTGGGCAACGCCCTGGCAAAGCTGGCGCGTGCGCAGCTCGTCATCGCCAAGCCATTCGAAGTCGATGCGGCGGGCGCTGCAGTAACGCTCGACCACCTGACGATCTTCGGTATTGAAGACCTGCTGCCAGGGCAGATCCAGACCATTGCCGTAATTGCGCACGTAAAGCAGGCCGCGCTCGGCGAAGCGCTGGCGAATGGCCGGATCGATACGCCGGAACACCTCACGGCTGTCGGCAATCGGCGTCTCGCCGCCCTGCTCGGCCGCCTGAGCGCAATAGAACCAGATACGCAGCGGCCATTCGGTGGTGTAGGCCTGCTCGTTATGCAGCGGAATCGGGCGATGGGCAGGAAATTCGGTGGAGGTATACACCCCGCCTGCACTGACCCGACTACGCGGCGTGGAGCCGAACTCGTAGCTCAGCAACGGATGGCCAAAGGCGCCGGCAAACTGCTGGAAGCTGGCCACATCGACATCGGCGAAGCCGCTGAACAGCAGGCCACCGCTCACCTCCAGATGCTCGGCCACCAGTTGCTGCAAAGTCGGCAGATGTTCGTGCAAGCCCTGCCCGGCCTGCAGCGGGCTGACGCGCATGGGCAGGCCGGCTTCGATGCTCAGGGCGACATGCGCCAGATCGGTCACTTGATTCATCGTCGCGCTCCCGGCAGGTCGCTGTTCACGCCATGGCCTGGCGCAGGCTCAGCGGGCGCATATCGGTCCAGACCTCTTCGATGTGGGCCAGGCAGGTGGCCTTGTCGCCGGACACGCCCACAGCCGACCACCCCTCGGGAATGGCCTTGTATTCGGGCCAGATGGAATACTGCTGCTCATGATTGATCACGACCAGAAAGCGCGCGTTCTCGTTGTCGAAGCTCATGCGATGACCTCTGTGAAAGTGACTTGCCCCTGGCCAGTAGTGATAGCCGCCAGGCTCCTCTTAAAGGACGAACGGCCGGGGACAAAATTCAACGATTCATCGCCTCGATCGCCTCGCGCACCTGGGTGGCGATAGCAGCAGTCGAACGCGGGCCACCAAAGGTCCAGTACGGTGTGGGAAGAAAGGCGTAACGCTGCTGCTGAGCGACCGGCAGCGCCTTCCACAGGGCGCTGGCGAAGAACGGCGCCTGCTCCTGCCCTCCGATGAACAGCACGCGCAGCCCCGCCTCGCTGGCGAAGCTGCGCATATCGATGCGCCGGTGCAGGCTGTGCGCAGAACGCAGCGTCCAGGGCGAGCGCACCTCCAGGCGATTCATCAGGCTGCCGATCAGCGTCTGCTGGTTGAGGGCGATGAAACTGCCCTGCTGCACCAGTGGATAGAGCACGGCCACCGGCTCGCCCTGCAGGGCTTGCTCACGCACGGACTGACGCGCAGCGTCCAGCGCCTGCCGGCCTTCGCGGATCACTGCAGCAGCCTGCGCCTGGCGCCCGGTAAGGCGCCCGAGATGCTCCAGCATGGCCTCGCCGATGGCCACGCCGTCGTAGCCAGTGGATGCCAGCGACACCTGATAGATGAGGGTCGGCGCCAGGCCATCGAGACGCTCGAACAACGGCAGGTGCAGGTAGGCCACGCCGACGATCAGGTCCGGCTCGAGCCGGGCGATGGCCTCCAGATTGGGCTGCTGCGCGCTGCCCAGCGCCACGCTGCTTTCGAGCAGGTCGTTGCCGATGCCGATGTAACGGCGATAGCTGGCCAGGTTGGCCACCCCGACCGGCTCGATCCCCAGCGATACCAGCAGCTCGGTACTCAGCTCATCGAGGCTGACGATCCGCTGCGGCACATCGCCGATGCCGCTCGACTGTCGGGCCACCAGTTGTGCATCGGCCGCCCAGGCGCCATGCGCCAGACAGACCAGCAGCAGGCAATAGACAAGACGCATTGCCACCGCACTAACTCCTTTTGTCACTGAAATAGACGCGGCTGAGCAGCAGCAGGAAGCACGGCGCACCGATGGCGGCCGTGGCGATCCCCAGCGGAATGTCCAGCGGCGCGAGCAGCACGCGCCCGAGCAGATCGGCCGAGGCCAGCAGCGTCGCGCCCAGCAGCGGCGCCGCCAGCAGGCGTTGACGGGCACGATGAAAGCCCAACAGCCGCACGCCGTGCGGCACCAGCAAACCGATGAACGCCACAGGCCCGACCACCGCCACGGCCGCGGCGATCAGCGCACTGGCCAGCACGATCAGCAGCACCCGCCGGCTCGGCACTGACAGCCCGAGGCTGCCGGCCACGCCATCGCCCAGCTGCAGCAGATCCATCCAGCGCGTGGTCGCCGCGCACAGCGCCAGGCCAATCACCAGCCAGGGCAGCATGGCCTGCAGATCACCCCAGGTGCGCCCGTAGCTGCTGCCCACCATCCAGATCAGCGCCTGCGCGATATTGCTGGTGAACTGCGCCATCAGCAGGCTCACCACGGCCAGCACCACACCGCTGATGGCAAAGCCGGTGAGCGTCACGCGCAACGGCTCCAGGCCATGACGCAGGTTGAGGCCGATGACGATCACCAGCGCCAGGCCGGCGCCCAACCAGGCCAGCGGGAAGCGCCAGGCTACTGCCAGCTCGGGCATGAAGATCAGCGCCAGCAAGACCACCAGCGCTGCCATCTGGCTCACCCCGAGAATTTCCGGGCCGGCCAGCGGGTTGCGCGTCACCGCCTGCAACAGCATGCCGGCGGTCGCCAGCAGTGCCCCGGCAGCCATGTCCACCAGCAGGCGCGGCAGGCGCAGATCGAGCAGGGTCATGGCCAAGGGCTCGCCGGCCCACACCCGCTGCCAGAATGCCCAGACTCCCGACTCGCCCTGCGCGGTACCGCCCACCAGCAGCGCCAGGCAGATCAGCACGGCAAGCATGACGAATGCCCACAGCGGCAGGCGCATGGCCCGGTTCTCGCCCGGCATGCTCGC
>JBLUOL010000081.1:0-22652 GCA_048065775.1 Pseudomonas sp. GW6 | reverse complement strand
TGGGAGGGGCTTTAGCCGCGACTGCCCTATAAAAAACCGCCCCGAAGGGCGGTTTTTTATGGTCGAGGTGCCAGGCGAATCACAGACCGTTCTTGGCCTTGAACTCGCGACGACGGCGATGCAGCACCGGCTCGGTGTAGCCGTTGGGCTGCTTGGTGCCTTCGACCACCAGCTCCAGCGCGGCCTGGAAGGCGACGTTGTTGTCGAAATCCGGGGCCATCGGGCGATACAGCGGATCATTGGCGTTCTGGCGATCAACCACCGGTGCCATGCGCTTGAGGCTTTCGACCACTTGCGCTTCGGTAACGATGCCGTGGCGCAGCCAGTTGGCCAGCAGCTGGCTGGAGATGCGCAGGGTGGCGCGGTCTTCCATCAGGCCGACGTCGTTGATGTCCGGCACCTTGGAGCAGCCGACGCCCTGGTCGATCCAGCGCACCACGTAGCCGAGGATGCCTTGCGAGTTGTTGTCCAGCTCGTTGCGGACTTCTTCTGCTGACCAGTTGGTGTCCTTGGCCAGCGGGATGGTCAGGATGTCGTCCACCGAAGCCGGGGTGCGCTTGGCCAGTTCGGCCTGACGGGCGAACACGTCGACCTTGTGGTAGTGCAGGGCGTGCAGGGTGGCTGCGGTCGGCGAGGGGACCCAGGCGGTGTTGGCGCCGGACAGCGGGTGGGCGATCTTCTGCTCGAGCATCGCCGCCATCAGGTCCGGCATGGCCCACATGCCCTTGCCGATTTGTGCGCGACCCTGCAGGCCTGTGGCCAGGCCGACGTCGACGTTGTTGTTCTCGTAGGCACCGATCCAGGCTTCGCTCTTCATGGCGGCCTTGCGCACCACGGCGCCGGCTTCCATGGAGGTGTGGATCTCGTCACCGGTACGGTCGAGGAAGCCGGTGTTGATGAATACCACGCGCTCGCTGGCAGCCTTGATGCACGCCTTGAGGTTGACGGTGGTGCGGCGCTCCTCGTCCATGATGCCGACTTTCAGGGTATTGCGGGCCAGGCCCAGCACATCCTCGACGCGGGCGAAGATTTCGCTGGTGAAGGCGACTTCTTCCGGGCCATGCATCTTCGGCTTGACGATATACACGCTGCCGGTTCGAGTGTTCTTGCGGCTGGTGTTGCCGATCAGGTTGTGCACCGCGATCAGGCTGGTGAACAGCGCATCCTGAATGCCCTCCGGAATCTCGTTGCCTTCGGCGTCGAGGATGGCCGGGTTGGTCATCAGGTGGCCGACGTTGCGCACGAACAGCAGCGAGCGGCCATGCAGGGTCAGCTCGGAACCGTCCGGCTGGGTGTAGACGCGATCCGGGTTCATGGTGCGGGTGAAGGTCTTGCCGCCTTTGGACACGTCCTCGGCCAGGTCGCCTTTCATCAGGCCCAGCCAGTTCTTGTAGACCACCACCTTGTCATCGGCATCGACGGCGGCGACGGAGTCTTCGCAGTCCATGATGGTGGTCAGCGCGGCTTCCATCAGCACATCTTTCACGCCAGCGGCGTCGGTGCTGCCGATGGGGCTGGAGGCGTCGATCTGGATCTCGAAGTGCAGGCCGTTGTGCTTGAGCAGCACGGCGATCGGCGCGCTGGCCTCGCCCTGAAAGCCAACCAGCTGCGCGTCGTCACGCAGGCCGCTGTTGCTGCCACCCTTGAGGGCGACGACCAGCTTGCCGTCGACGATGGCATAACCGGTGGAGTCGACGTGCGAGCCGGCAGCCAGCGGCGCGGCCTCGTCGAGGAAGGCGCGGGCGAAGGCGATGACCTTGTCGCCACGGACCTTGTTGTAGCCCTTGCCCTTCTCGGCGCCACCTTCTTCGCTGATCACGTCGGTGCCGTACAGCGCGTCGTACAGCGAGCCCCAGCGGGCGTTGGAAGCGTTCAGGGCGAAGCGCGCGTTCATCACCGGCACCACCAACTGCGGGCCGGCCAGACGGGCGATCTCTTCGTCGACGTTGGCAGTGGTGGCCTGGAAGTCTTCCGGCTCTGGCAGCAGATAGCCGATTTCCTGGAGGAAGGCCTTGTAGGCAGCGGCGTCATGGGCCTGACCCTTGCGCGCCTGGTGCCAGGCATCGATCTGTGCCTGCAGCTCGTCGCGCTTGGCCAGCAGGGCACGGTTCTTCGGCGCCAGGTCCTTGATGACCGCAGCGGCACCGGCCCAGAACTGGTCGGCAGCGATGCCGGTACCGGGAATGGCTTCGTTGTTCACGAAGTCGTACAGGGCTTTGGCGACCTGCAGGCCACCGACTTGAACGCGTTCAGTCATCACTTGCCTCACTATCTGAGCTTTACTCAATCGCCGCTTCGGGCACCTCTGAAAACGACCTGCGGGTCAACGCCTGCGCTTTCAGAGAGGCTCGTCGGAGACGGTCTGGCCGTCTTGTAGTCCGTGGCGCGGCATACTACATCAAGATTCCGGGGAAATGCAGTGGGTGTGCGTCAGACTGCGACCAAAAGACTGATTACGGTCACGAGAAGTACGCGTTGTGTTCAAAAAAGTTCGCTATTGTTTCATAAAAAATGCAAAAACGTACACGATTAATTGAGTGGGCTACTGACAACCGCGCCAATATGGCCTACGCCTCCTCGCCTATACTGCTTTTCGAGCATCTTGGAGCCCGCCATGACGGTATCTGCCACTGTTACTGCCGACCTTGCCGATCTCACCCGTCTGTTTGCTGGCTATCTGCGTTTCTATCAAGTGCCGCGCGACGAGGCGGAGATTGCCGCCTTCCTTGGTCTGCGCCTGCAGCGCGGGGATTCGCAGTTGTTCATCGCCCGGAGCGAGCAGGGCGCCGCACAGGGGTTCGTGCAGCTCTATCCCTTTCATTCTTCGTTGGCGCTGGAACCGGCTTGGTTGCTCAGCGATCTATATGTCGATGAAAGCGCGCGCCGCTTGGGCGTTGGCGAGGCGCTGATGAATGCCGCCCGCGCGCATGCCGAGGCGACCGGCGCCTGCGGTCTGCAACTGGAAACGGCGAGGACCAATCTGGCCGGCCAGCGCCTTTACGAGCGTCTTGGCTACGTGCGTGACGAGCAGTTCTTCACCTACTGGTTGTCGCTACGCGGCTGACCTTCCCAATCCTGTGAACGAGTGAGGTAGTACATGGACCATCTGGTACTGACGGTGATTGCCGAGGACCAACCGGGTCTGGTCGAGCGTCTGGCCGGCTGCGTGGCTAATCATGGGGGCAACTGGCTGGAAAGCCGCATGGCGCGCATGGCCGGGCAGTTCGCCGGAATCGTGCGCGTGGATGTGCCGGCCGAGGCGCACGGCGGTCTGATCAAGGACCTGGAAGCGCTGAGCGCCCAGGGCATCCGCGTGCAGCTGGCGGCCAGCGGTAGCGAGCCGGGTGGGCGTTTCACCTCGATTCGTCTGGAGCTGGTGGGCAACGACCGTCCCGGTATTGTCCGCGACATCACCCGCGTGCTGGCCGAGCAGGGCGTCAACCTGGAGAGCCTGCTGACCGAAGTGGCGCCGGCGCCGATGAGCGGCGAACTGCTGTTCACCGCCGAAGCGCTGCTGGCCGTGCCGGAGACGCTGCCCCTGGAGCAGTTGCAGGCGCGTCTGGAGACCCTGGCCGACGATCTGATGGTGGAGCTGAACCTGCGCGCCGAGGATTGATATCCCCGGTATAGGTGGATCAGCCTGTGGATAAACTGGGGAGCCCCGGCGCACAGCTTAGTGCCCCGGGGTTTTTCATTGGCTGGCTAAAAGTTCAACAGGATCAATGTCTTGTGCACAAATGCCGGGGATGGATCTGTGGATAAGCCGGGGGTGAAAGACGCCGCCCCAAGGCTGGCGCGGCCTGGCGGTGGATGGATATTTTTTGTTCAGTGAAAGAGAAGCCGGTGCGCGCAGCGCACCCTACGAGGATGCTCGGCGCGGAATCGTAGGGTGCGCCGTGCGCACCGCCGGGTTAACCGTTCGAGCGCTTGCGCAGGTTCAGCCAGATATCCAGGCTGTATACAAAAAGCCCGGCCCAGATGCAGGCGAACGCCAGCAGGGTGCTCGGCGAGAAGTGTTCATCGAACAGCAGGATGGCCTGCAGCAGTACCAGGGTCGGAGCCAGGTATTGCAGGAAGCCCAACGTGGTGTAGGGCAGATGCCGCGCCGCGGCGTTGAAGCACACTAGCGGCACCAGGGTGATCGGCCCGGCGGCGGCCAGCCATAGTGCTTCGCTACTGGTCCAGAAACTTGCCTGGCTGCTCATCGCCGCAGGGTGCAGAGCCAGCCAGGCCAGCGCCACCGGCACCAGCAGCCAGGTTTCCACCACCAGCCCGGGCAGTGCCGCCACGGGCGCCTGCTTGCGAATCAATCCATAGAAACCGAAGGTCAGCGCCAGCACCAGCGACACCCAGGGCAGGCTGCCGACCTGCCATAGCTGCTGCAGCACGCCCAGCGCGGCCAAGGCGACGGCCAGCCACTGCAGGCGGCGCAGGCGCTCGCCGAGAATCAGCAGGCCGAGCAACACGTTGATCAACGGGTTGATGTAGTAGCCCAGGCTGGCCTCGATCATGCGGTCATTGTTTACCGCCCACACGTACACCAGCCAGTTGGTCGCGATCAGCAGGCCGCAGCCGGCCAGCACTGCCAGGCGTTTGGGATTGTCGCGCAGCTCGCGCCACCAGCCAGGGTGCTTCCAGACGAGCAGCAACAGGCCACCGAACAGCGCGGACCAGAGCACGCGGTGCACGATGATTTCCATCGCCGGGACGCTTTGCAGGGCTTTGAAGTAGAGCGGGAACAGGCCCCAGATGATGTAGGCGGTAAGGCCCAGAACGTACCCGCGTTGCGGGTTGGCGGTAGCCATCGAGAATCCTTGGTTAGGCAGCTAACGGTTGCCGCGAAATTCTAGCGCTCTGTCCGCCGCCTTGTCTGTTCGTTCAGCTTTTTCCGTATACCAAAGCGCCGGCAAAGTCGTAAGGCAAACTTTACGCGGCGTGCGCAACTGTATTGGTCATACGGGGGGGGCGCGGTCGCTGGTAACCCTTATGCAATCCGGAGCCCTGGGATGGAACCGAAAGCATCGCGGTTGAAGCCGCTCCTACGGGGCCGGTGAACACCTGTAGGAGCGGCTGGGCGGCATTCCGCTTCAGCCGCAAAAGCTTCAGTGCGCAGCCCGGATGCAATCCGGGAACTGCGGTCCCGGATGTCATCGGCTCAGAACAGTCGCAGCGGCTCTTCATCCAGAGCTGCCATCTGTTCGCGCAGGGCGAGAATCTGATCGCCCCAGTAGCGCTCGCCGGCAAACCAGGGGAAGGCCAGGGGGAATGCCGGGTCGTCCCAGCGGCGGGCGATCCAGGCACTGTGATGCATCAGACGCAGGGCGCGCAGGCCCTCGATCAGTGGCAACTCGCGGGCGGCGAAGTCATGGAATTCCTGATAACCGTCGACCAGTTCGGCCAACTGACCAAGGCGCTCATGACGCTCGCCGGCCAGCATCATCCACAGATCCTGCACCGCCGGGCCCATGCGGCAGTCGTCGAGGTCGACGACATGGAAGGCGTCGTCGCGGTGTAACAGGTTGCCTGGGTGGCAGTCGCCGTGCAGGCGAATCGGCGTGTAGCGCACGCGGGCGAACAGTTCATCGAGGCGGGCGAGCAGATCGCGCGCTACCGACTCGTAGGCGGGCAGCAGGCTGCGCGGCACGAAGCCGCCGTCGAGCAGGGAGGCCAGGGCCGCATGGCCGAAGTTGTCCACCGCCAGGGTTTCGCGATGAGCGAAAGGACGGCTGGCACCGATGGCGTGCATGCGTCCGAGCAACTGGCCGAGGCGGTACAGTTGCTCGAGGTTGCCCGGCTCGGGTGCGCGACCGCCCCGGCGCGGGAACAGGGCGAAACGGAAGCCACCGTGCTCGAATAGTGTCTCGCCATCGCGCTCCAGGGGCGCTACCACCGGGACCTCATGCTCGGCCAGCTCGGCGCTGAAACTGTGCTCCTCGCGGATCGCCGCATCGCTCCAGCGGTCCGGGCGATAGAACTTGGCGATCAGCGGCGTTTCGTCCTCGATACCGACTTGATAGACGCGGTTCTCGTAGCTGTTGAGTGCCAATACGCGGGCGTCGCTGAGGTAGCCAAGACTCTCCACGGCATCGAGCACCAGATCCGGGGTGAGGGTGGAAAAAGGATGGCTCATGAGCGGCTCCGCGTGAGTGGGCGCCCAGTCTACCGGCTTGCGCTAAACCTAGGGCGGGTGTAACCCGCCGTTGGCGTTATTAGTCTTGCAGTAAGGCGGGGGCAACCCGCCGCTGAAATGACTGGCGGGGTGCACCCGCCCTACAGCTGCGTGCCGAGCAGCACCTGACTGGCGGCGAACTGCGCGCGCACCGGATCGCCGACGCGCAGGCCCAGCTCGGCCAGGCGAACGGATTCGAGCAGGGCGCACAGGGTCTGACCATTAGGCAGGCTGATGCGCACGTCGCTGGGGCCATCGCTGGCCGGCAGAATCTGTTCGATACGGCCTTCGAGTGCGTTGTGCTGTTCTGCACGGGGAGCCTGTAGTGGCTGCAATTCCAGCCAGCCAGCCTTGATCAGCGCGACCACGCTGCTGCCTTCGCTCAGCTGCAGGTTTTCCGTACTGTCATGGGTGATCTGCGCCTGCAGGTGGCTGCCGCCTGGTAGTTCTATGTCGATCAGATCGTTGTGCCCGTGGGCGTGAATCGCGCGCACACGGCCGGTCAGTTGGTTACGCGCGCTGGTGCGCAGCATCAGGCGGCCGAGCAGCTCCAGGTCGGCGTCGTCACCGGCGGCCTGCAGCAGTTGCACCTGCAGCGCCTGCAGGCGTTGTTGCAGTGCCAGCAGGCGCTCGCCAGCGGGTGTCAGGCGTGCACCGCCGCCACCTTTGCCGCCGACATTGCGGCTGACCAGTGGCTGCTCGGACAGGTTGTTCAACTCATCGATGGCGTCCCAGGCGGCCTTGTAGCTCAGCCCGGCGGCCTTGGCGGCGCGGGTGATGGAGCCTTGTTCGGCAATCTGCTCGAGCAGCGCCAGGCGTTTCGGGCGGCGGCTGAGCAATTGGGCGATGGAATCGAGCTGCGACATGGTTCAGGCGTGGCCAGGGAGAATGTCGGGCAAGGTGCGTGACTGCGCCTGGCGCGTCAAGTCAGCCATCGCCCGGTCGTGGCGTGCGTGCCAGGCAATACACATCGACGCGTAGGGCGCCGGCGCGACGCAGCAGGTGGGCGAGCACGCCCGCCGTGGCGCCGGTGGTGAGCACGTCGTCGACCAGCGCCAGGTGAGCGCCGGCGACCTTGGCTTGCAGTTCCAGGCTGAAGGCCTGACGCAGATTGCGCTTGCGCGTTGCGGCATCCAGCCCTTGCTGGGCGGGTGTATCGACGCGGCGCTGGAGCCATTCATGTTGCACCGGCAGGTGGAGGCTGGCGCCCAGCCAGTCGGCGAGCATCTGTGCCTGATTGAAGCCGCGTCGTCGCTGACGCTTGCGGGCCAGCGGCACTGGCAGCAGCGCCTGTGGTCGTGGCAGGCCTTCGTCATAGGCATGGCTAAGGTGTTCAGCCAGCAGTTCGGCGAGCAGACGACCGTGCGGCCATTGCGCCTGGTGCTTGAAACGGGTGATCAGGTTGTCGACGGGAAAGGCATAGCGCCAGGGCGCTTCCACACGGCTGAAACTCGGCGGCTTGTTCTGGCAGGCGCCGCAGATCATGCCGTGTGCCGGCAATGGCACCGCACAGATCTGACATTGCGCCCCGAGCCAGGGCAGTTCGGATTCGCAAGCCGTGCAGATGCTGTGCGTGGGGTGATCGGTGGTTTCGTCGCAGAGCTGGCAATGGCGCCGTTGGCGTAACCAGGCAAGGCGTTGCAGAACGGTGAGGTCAAACGGAGGCATGGCGGCTCGTCCATGAGCAGTGGTGCCTGAAGTTTAGTCAGCGTCAGCGGATGAGCCAGCCCATTACGATCAGACCGAGAAACAGCCAGATCACCCCGCCGATGATCGAGCCGCGCAACAGTGAACGAGCGCCGCTGAACAGAAACAGCAGGCCGATGATCAGCAGGATGATGCTGAAAATCGACACGTCCATGCCAATGGCCCTGGCCATACCCTGGAGAAAGTCGTCGATGGCGTCGGCCATGGCGCCCAGCACGCCGGACAGCATATCGACGATGAAACGGATGGCACGGCCCAGCGCTTCGCCGAGTCCTTCGAAAAAACCTTCTACTTGCATGCAGAACATCCTGTTGGAGGGGTAACAGGCTGTTGAAAAACTACCTGCGTTGCCATTGCTGCGTTAAAAACAGGCTCAAAATGCTCATTTACAGTTCGTAAACTCCGCTTTTTCGCCTGTTTTTGCCTTGCACTGGCTGCCTCGCCTACGTTTTTCAACGGCCTGGTAAGCATTTGGCCTTGTGCCATGACATAAGTTCTATTGGTCAATAATTGATCATATGTAAACCTGTGTCTTTGTTGTGGTTGACAGCATCCAATCGCCACTTATGATGGCCAAAGCCTGAATGCCCCGTGTGGGCCTGACAACAGATGCCACCAAGCGTCGAAGGACTTCTCAGATGAGCGCAACCGCTGCAATCACCACCCGCCACGACTGGAGCCTCGCCGAGGTTCGCGCGCTGTTCGAGCAGCCGTTCAACGACCTGCTGTTCCAGGCGCAGAGCATCCATCGCCAGCACTTCGACCCGAACCGCGTGCAGGTCTCGACCCTGCTGTCGATCAAGACCGGCGCCTGCCCGGAAGACTGCAAGTACTGCCCGCAGTCCGGCCACTACAACACCGGCCTGGACAAGGAAAAGCTGATGGAAGTGCAGAAGGTGCTGGAGGCTGCCGCTGAGGCCAAGGCCATCGGCTCCACGCGTTTCTGCATGGGTGCGGCCTGGAAGCATCCGTCCGCCAAGGACATGCCTTACGTGCTGGAAATGGTAAAGGGCGTGAAGAAGCTCGGCCTGGAAACCTGCATGACCCTTGGTCGCCTCGATCAGGAGCAGACCCAGGCGCTGGCTGACGCAGGCCTGGATTACTACAACCACAATCTCGACACCTCACCGGAGTTCTACGGCAGCATCATCACTACACGCACCTACGGTGAGCGCCTGCAGACCCTGGCCTACGTGCGCGAGGCGGGGATGAAGATCTGCTCCGGCGGCATCCTCGGTATGGGTGAGTCGGTGGATGACCGCGCCGGGTTGCTGATCCAGCTGGCGAATCTGCCGGAGCACCCGGAAAGCGTGCCGATCAACATGCTGGTCAAGGTCAAGGGCACGCCGCTGGCCGAGGAGAAGGACGTCGACCCGTTCGACTTCATCCGCACTTTGGCCGTGGCGCGGATCATGATGCCCAGGTCCCACGTGCGCCTGTCTGCCGGCCGCGAGGCGATGAACGAGCAGATGCAGGCCCTGGCCTTCATGGCGGGCGCCAACTCGATTTTCTACGGCGAGAAGCTGCTGACCACCGCCAACCCGCAGGCGGACAAGGACATGGCCCTGTTCAAGCGTCTTGGCATCAAACCCGAAGAGCGCGAAGAGCATGCCGATGAGGTGCACCAGGCGGCCATCGAGCAGGCGCTGGTCGAGCAGCGCGATTCCAAGCTGTTCTACAACGCCGCGTCGGCCTGATTCCTTTTATGTAGGAGCGAGCTCTGCTCGCGAATGACCTCCTGTCCTGGTTTTCGCTCGCGACGCTCGCTTCTACGGAAAACGTGCATGAGCTTCGATCTTGCTACGCGCCTGGCCGAGCGTCAGGCCGCCGATCTGTTCCGCCAACGCCCGCTGTTGCAGACCCCGCAGGGGCCGCAGGTGCGCGCGGACGATCAGGAGCTGCTGGCCTTCTGTTCCAACGACTATCTCGGCCTGGCCAACCACCCCGAAGTGATCCGCGCCATGCAGCACGGCGCGGAAAAATGGGGCGTCGGTGGCGGCGCTTCGCATCTGGTTATCGGCCACAGCACGCCGCACCATGAACTTGAAGAAGCACTGGCCGAGTTCACCGGCAGGCCGCGTGCGTTGCTGTTCTCCACCGGCTACATGGCCAACCTGGCGGTCGTCACTGCCTTGCTCGGGCAGGGCGACAGCGTGCTGCAGGACCGTCTCAATCACGCCTCGCTACTCGATGCCGGCCTGCTCTGCGGCGCGCGTTTTTCTCGCTACCTGCACAACGATGCGGTGAGCCTGGCCAACCGCCTGCGCAAGGCTACGGGCAACTGTCTGGTGGTCACCGATGGCGTGTTCAGCATGGACGGCGATCTGGCCGATCTACCGGCATTGTGTGCCGAGGCGCGCGCCACGCAGGCCTGGGTGATGGTCGACGACGCCCATGGCTTCGGCCCGCTGGGCGCTACCGGCGGCGGTATCGTCGAGCACTTCGGTCTGGGCCAGGATGACGTGCAGGTGCTGGTCGGTACGCTGGGCAAGGCATTTGGTACCGCCGGCGCCTTCGTTGCCGGCAGCGAGGAACTGATCGAGACCCTGATCCAGTTCGCTCGCCCCTACATCTACACCACCAGTCAGCCGCCAGCGGTGGCCTGCGCCACGCTGCAGAGCCTGGAGCTGCTGCGCAGTGAACACTGGCGTCGGGAGCATCTGAACCGACTGATCGCACGCTTTCGTCAGGGCGCTGCCGAAATCGGCCTGAGCCTGATGGACAGCCCCACGCCGATTCAGCCGATTCTGGTGGGCGACAGCGCGCGGGCGCTGAAACTCTCGTCCCTGCTCAAGGATCGCGGCCTGCTGGTGGGCGCCATCCGCCCGCCGACCGTGCCTGCTGGTAGTGCCCGCTTGCGCGTGACGCTGTCCGCTGCGCACAGCGATGCGCAGCTCGAGCTGCTGCTCGAAGCGCTTGCCGAGTGCTGGCCGCAGGTGCAGACCGATGCGTGAGACGCTGATTCTATTGCCGGGCTGGGGCCTGGACGGCGCCTTGCTGCAGCCGCTGGCCAAGGCGCTGGGTGGCGATATGCAGGTGCAGGTGTCGGCCTTGCCGCGCCTGAGCAGTGCGGCAGCGGCCGATTGGCTCGACGAGCTGGATACGCGTTTGCCACATGATTGCTGGCTGGCCGGCTGGTCGCTCGGCGGCATGTTGGCCGCTGCCCTGGCGGCACGTCGTGGCGAGCGTTGCCGTGGCCTGATCACCCTGGTCAGTAACGCCTGTTTCGTCGCCAGCGCTGCCTGGCCGACGGCAATGCCAGCGCAGACCTACGCAGCCTTCTATGAGGGTTGCCAGGAGAGCGCCGGCGCTACGCTCAAACGCTTCGCCATGCTCTGTGCCCAAGGCTGCGCCGACACGCGCGGTCTGTCACGACAGCTGCAGAACCATCTGGCGTCCAGCGACGAGCCATCCTTGCTGGCCGGGCTGCGCTTGCTGGCGACTCTCGACAATCGCGCGGCGCTGGCGGCTTTCACCGGGCCGCAATTGCACCTGCTGGCCGAGCAGGACGCTCTGGTGCCGGCGGCGGCCGGTGACGCGCTGCTGGCGCTGCTGCCAACGGGTGAGGTGGACGTGCTGGAAGACTGTGGTCACGCCTTCGTACTTGACCAGGCGGATGCTCTGGCGGCCTTGATGCTCGATTTCATCTGCGAGGCCAACGATGTCTGAGCTGCGTGGGGTACGTGGTACGGACCCGCTTTACCAATCCCTTGGTGCGCACGATGCACCCTACGGTGATGCGGCGTTGCCGGACAAACGTCAGGTCGCGGCGTCCTTTTCCCGCGCGGCGGAAAGTTACGATGCAGTGGCCGAGCTGCAGCGCAACGTCGGCACCCAACTGTTGGCGCGGTTGCCGACCTCGCTGCGGCCACGTCGTTGGCTGGACCTGGGCTGCGGCACGGGCTATTTCACCCGAGCCCTGGCCGAGCGTTTTGCACAAGGCGAAGGGCTGGCTGTGGATATCGCCGAGGGCATGCTTCGCCACGCCCGCCCGCAGGGCGGTGCTGCACATTTCATCGCTGGCGATGCCGAGGCTCTGCCGCTGCAGAGCGACAACGTCGAGCTGTTGTTCTCCAGCCTGGCGCTGCAATGGTGCGCTGACTTCCCGCGCGTGCTGAGCGAAGCGCAGCGGGTGTTGCACCCCGGTGGTGTGCTGGCGTTCTCCAGCCTGTGCGTCGGTACCCTGCAGGAGCTGCGTGACAGTTGGCTGGCGGTCGATGGTTTCGTCCACGTCAATCGTTTTCGCCGCTTCGAGGATTACCAGCAGCTGTGCGCGGCAAGCGGCCTACAGCCGCTGACGCTACAGCGTCAGGCCGAGGTGCTGCACTTCGCGGATCTGCGCAGCCTGACCACCTCACTCAAGGACCTCGGCGCGCACAACCTCAATCCGGGGCGACCGGGCGGATTGACCGGGCGCTCACGCATTCGTGCGCTGATCGAGGCTTACGAGTGTTTTCGCCTGCCTCAAGGGCTGCCGGCGACCTATCAGGTGGTGTACGGCGTGCTGCAGAAACCTTCATAGGCGCGAGCCTCGCTCGCCAACACGCTTCGCGAGCAGAGCTCGCTCCTACGGGAAGATCAGATGACCCAAGCCTACTTCGTCACCGGAACGGATACCGAAATCGGCAAGACCACTATTGCCGCTGGCCTGCTCCATGCGGCGCGCCAGCAGGGTCTGAGCACCGCAGCGGCCAAGCCGGTCGCTTCCGGTTGCATGCGAACCGCCGATGGGCTGCGCAACGACGACGCGCTGGCCTTGCTCGCCCAGTGTTCGTTGCCGCTGCGCTATGAAGAGGTCAACCCGCTGGCCTTCGAGCCGGCCATTGCCCCGCACCTGGCGGCCCGTGAAGTGGGCGTCAAACTGGATGTCGCCAGCCTGCTGCCGCCAGTACGGGCGATCCTGGCCAAGGGCGCGGACTTCTCTCTGGTGGAGGGCGCAGGCGGCTGGCGCGTACCGCTGGCCGGCGAGGAAAACCTGTCAGACCTGGCGATGGCGCTGGGCATTCCGGTGATTCTGGTGGTGGGTGTGCGCCTGGGTTGCATCAACCATGCATTGCTCAGTGCCGAAGCCATCGAGCGGGACGGGCTCAGGCTGGCCGGCTGGGTGGCCAATATCGTCGAGCCGAAGACCTCACGCCTGGAAGACAATCTCGCCACCCTCAGCGAGCGGCTGCCAGCGCCGTGTCTGGGGCGTGTGCCGCACCTGGGCAAAGTGACGGCCGCGGCGGTGGCGCAGCACCTCAATCTCGAGTTGTTGGCAGACTGGTAATAAACAGTAAAGTGACCATAGCCTTTTGCCTGTACGTTTTTTAGCCGTTTTCTGCTTCAATACTCGTCATTAGGTTCTATATCTCTCAGGGGGCTGCCGATGGAAATCTCCGCCAACGCATTCAATTCGGGTTTGAACGGTATTCAGGCCGGTCAACGTCGTGTCGAACAGGCAGCCGGTGATATCGCCAGCAACACCATCAACCCTTCTCAGCAGACCACGCAGACCCCGCCGCAGAATCAGGTCAACCCGAGCTCACAGGTTTCCGAGCGTAGCCGTCCCGACCTGACCGAAAGCCTCGTCGCACTGCGTGTCGGTGAAAACGAAGTGCGCGCCAATGCGCGTGTCGTCGACACGGCTGACGAGGTGCTAGGCACCCTGATCGATACCCGCGCTTAAGTTGTCTCACCCCGGCCGCGCGGATGCGGCCAGTGGCGGGGCAGGAGGGCGCTCATGCAGATTGGCAGCAGCCTGCCACCTTTCCTCTCCGCGCCGTCCGCCAGTTCGGCGAGACCGCTGTCGTCCGATGTTTCCCCTGATATTGCCCGTGCCGACCAGGCGCCTGTCGCCGCGCCACAGGAGCAACAGGCCGACTCCGCTGCTTCCGGCCGAGAGGAGGCGGATCGCGATACCAATTCATCGACACCTGCAGGCGAGGCCGAGCCAAGCCCCCAGGAGCAGCGCCAGCAGCAGCTGGAAATCGCCGATCTCGTGCAACGTGACCGCGAGGTGCGCACCCACGAGCAGGCGCACGCGGCCGTTGGTGGGCAATACGCCGGTGCGCCCACCTACAGCTTCAAGCGCGGCCCTGATGGGCAGCGTTACGCCGTGTCCGGCGAAGTCAGCATCGATACCGCTCCCATCCCCAATGATCCCGAAGCGACGTTGCGCAAGATGGAAATCGTCCTGCGCGCAGCACTTGCGCCCATCGAACCTTCCCCGCAGGACCTGCGTGTAGCTGCTCTGGCTCAGGCGCAGGCGGCGCAGGCGCGCGTCGAACTGGCTGAGCAGCGCCGAGAGGAAGCCACCAACGCCGTCGAGCAGCGCAAGGCACGTGAAGAAGCCAGACAAGCGGATGAGCAGCCCGCCGAGCAGTCGCAGCAGGCTTTGCCGCCAGCGCCTAATCTTGATCTGTATCGGCGTCTGGGTGAGTTGCCAGCGCCGGAGCCTCGCATCGATCTGGTCGCGTAGCCGGCCGATTGGCAGCGCTTGACAAGGGGTTGGCGTAAACGTATGTTTCAAACGCCTGTTTGATTGCTTCGGCCGCAGCCTCGTGGCCAGGCAGCCGGGAGTGATCCCGAGAGCGACCGCCAAGACGGTCACCCCAACTACTAGGAATCCACCGCAGAGGTTTACCGTTATGCCTGACTACAAGGCCCCCTTGCGTGACATTCGTTTCGTTCGTGACGAGCTGCTGGGCTATGAAGCGCACTACCAGAGCCTGCCTGGCTGCCAGGACGCCACTCCGGACATGGTCGACGCCATCCTCGAAGAAGGCGCCAAGTTCTGCGAGCAGGTGCTGTCGCCGCTGAACCGTGTGGGTGACACCGAGGGCTGCACCTGGAGCGAATCCGGCGTGAAAACCCCGACCGGCTTCAAAGAGGCCTATCAGCAGTTCGTCGAGGGCGGCTGGCCGAGCCTGGCGCATGACGTCGAGCACGGCGGCCAGGGTCTGCCGGAATCCCTCGGTCTGGCCATCAGCGAGATGGTCGGCTCGGCCAACTGGTCCTGGGGCATGTACCCGGGCCTGAGCCATGGTGCGATGAACACCATCGGTGCTCACGGTACCGACGAGCAGAAGCACACCTACCTGACCAAGCTGGTTTCCGGCGAGTGGACCGGCACCATGTGCCTGACCGAGCCGCATTGCGGCACCGACCTGGGCATGCTGCGCACCAAGGCCGAACCGCAGGCCGACGGCAGCTACAAGGTTTCCGGCACCAAGATCTTCATTTCCGCTGGTGAGCACGACATGGCCGATAACATCGTCCATATCGTTCTGGCCCGCCTGCCCGATGCACCGGCCGGTACCAAAGGTATCTCGCTGTTCATCGTGCCGAAGTTCCTGCCCAATGCCGAAGGCGGCGTAGGCGAGCGCAACGCCGTTTCCTGCGGTTCCATCGAGCACAAGATGGGCATCCACGGTAACGCCACCTGCGTGATGAACTTCGATGGCGCCACCGGCTACCTGATCGGCCCGGCCAACAAAGGCCTGAACTGCATGTTCACCTTCATGAACACCGCTCGTCTGGGTACCGCGCTGCAAGGCCTGGCCCATGCCGAAGTCGGCTTCCAGGGTGGCATCAAGTACGCTCGCGAGCGTTTGCAGATGCGTTCGCTGACTGGCCCGAAAGCGCCGGAAAAAGCCGCTGATCCGATCATCGTGCATCCGGACGTACGCCGCATGCTGCTGACCATGAAGGCGTTCGCCGAAGGCAACCGCGCCATGGTCTACTTCACCGCCAAGCAGGTGGACATCGTTCAGCACAGCCAGAACGAAGAAGAGAAGAAAGCCGCCGACGAACTGCTGGCTTTCCTGACTCCGATCGCCAAGGCCTTCATGACCGAAGTGGGCTTCGAAGCCGCTTCCCACGGCATGCAGATCTACGGTGGCCACGGCTTCATTAGCGAGTGGGGCATGGAGCAGAACCTGCGCGACTGCCGCATCTCGATGATGTACGAAGGCACCACCGGCGTTCAGGCGCTCGACCTGCTGGGCCGCAAGGTGCTGATGACTCAGGGCGGCGCCCTGAAGAACTTCACCAAGATCGTGCACAAGTTCTGCCAGGCCAACGAGGGCAACGATTCCGTCAAGGAATTCGTCGAGCCGCTGGCCAAGCTGAACAAGGAGTGGGGCGACATCACCATGAAGATCGGCATGGCCGCGATGAAAGATCGCGAGGAAGTCGGTGCCGCCTCCGTGGACTACCTGATGTACTCCGGCTACGCCTGCCTGGCCTACTTCTGGGCCGACATGGCGCGTCTGGCTGCCGAGAAGCTGGCTGCCGGTACTGATGACGAGGCTTTCTACAAGGCCAAGCTGCAGACCGCTCGCTTCTACTTCGCGCGCATCCTGCCGCGCACCCGTACGCATGTCGAAGCCATGCTGTCGGGCGCCAGCAACCTGATGGAGATGGAAGAAGAGCACTTCGCTCTGGGCTTCTAAGACTGGCTCTGAGCCATCTCTTTCGGTTGAATCACAACGCCGCCCCTCGGGGCGGCGTTGTCGTTTTTGCGCCGGGTACTGAAGGGAATGTCGCATCCTGTCGCTGTTTTCAACAGGTGAAGCAGGCAGAATGCATTCATCTCTCGCCCAGGATGTCAGCGTGATCCGTCCGGCCAATTTGCGCCTCAGTCACTTCTTCTCGTCGCTGCCTTTGCTGGCCGGTGGGATAGTGGCTGCTCTGCTGCCAGGGCTGAGCGAGTTCTTCATCTCCCTGTTCAATGTATTGCCGACGCTGCTGTTGTTGCTCGGCGGTGCGTTCTGTCTGGTCTATGGCCGTCAGCGCGAGGTGTTTCTGCTGCTGGCGCTGTATGTCGGCTACTTCCTGCTGGATATCCAGGTCGATCACTTCCGTGACAATGGCCAGATACGCGGCGATGCAGCTCTGGTCTTTCACCTGATCTGCCTGTTGCTACCACTGCTCTATGCCCTCTACGGCTGCTGGGAGGAGCGCTCGCACCTGGCGCAGGACATGTTCGCCCGCGCCTTGGTGCTGCTGGCGGTCAGCGCAGTGGCTTTCGGCTTGACGCGCCGTTATCCACAGGGTATCGCCGACTGGCTGGCACAGATTCACTGGCCGTCGCTGCATGGTGCCTGGATGAACCTGGCGCAACTGGTCTATCTGGCGTTCCTGCTCGCTTTCATCGCGCTGTCAGTGCAGTACCTGCGCAAGCCCAGGCCGCTGCACGCGGCGCAATTGGTGGGGCTGTGCGGTCTGCTGTGGATGTTGCCGCAGGTGTTCATCCTGGCCAACGCGTTGCAGGTGATGATCAGCATGGTGATGCTCATGCTGGTGGCTGCAGTGGCGCACGAGGCCTACCAGATGGCCTTTCGTGACGAGCTCACCGGGCTGCCTGGGCGGCGGGCGCTCAACGAGCGCCTGCAGCGCCTGGGGCGTGATTATGTGATCGCCATGGTCGACGTCGATCACTTCAAGAAATTCAACGATACCCACGGCCATGATGTCGGCGACCAGGTGCTGCGCCTGGTCGCCGGTCAGCTGCGCAAGGTTGGCGGTGGCGGCAAGGCCTACCGCTATGGCGGTGAGGAGTTCACCTTGCTGTTTCCCGGCAAGAGCGTGGAGCAATCCCTGCCGCACATCGAGGCAGTGCGTATGGCCATCGAGCAGTACCGCATGCAACTGCGTGATCCGCAAAACCGCCCGCGTGATGACCGCGAAGGCAAGCAGCGCCGGGCCGGCAAGGCCGCCAGCGAGGTGTCGGTGACCGTGAGCATGGGCGTCGCCGAACGTCAGGCCGAGCAACGCACGCCGCAGGAAGTGATCAAGGAGGCGGACAAGGCGCTGTACAGCGCCAAGGCCGCCGGGCGCAATTGCATCCGTAGCGCCGGCCAGCGTCGCGGGGCTGTGAAGCTGGCCTCCGGGCGCGAATAGCTGCGCTGGCAGACGAGCGGTCAGCAGAGGTTTTCCTTGGCCTCAGTCAATCAGATAGTTAGTGACTGGCTGTGAATTACTGGTCACAACAAGACCCTATGTGTCTATAAAGTTGTTCAAGTAAACTCGGCCCTCTCACGTAAGTCCGTTTTCGAGGATGTGTCATGGCCGATTACAAAGCCCCCCTGCGCGACATGCGCTTCGTGCTCAATGAAGTATTCGAAGTCTCCAAGCTCTGGGCCGAGCTGCCGGCCCTGGCCGAGGTGGTCGATGCCGATACCGCCAGTGCCATCCTGGAAGAAGCTGGCAAAGTCACCGCGGGCAGCATCGCCCCGCTGAACCGTAGCGGTGACGAAGAGGGCTGCTCCTGGGACAACGGCGCGGTGAAAACCCCGGCCGGTTTCCCCGAGGCCTACCAGACCTACGCCGAAGGCGGCTGGGTCGGTGTCGGCGGTTCGCCGGAGTTCGGCGGCATGGGCATGCCCAAGGTGATCGGCGCCCAGGTCGAGGAGATGGTCAATTCGGCCAACCTGTCCTTCGGTCTGTATCCGATGCTGACCGCCGGCGCCTGCCTGTCGATCCTCAACCACGCCAGTGAAGAGCTGAAGGCGCAGTACCTGCCGAACATGTACGCCGGCGTCTGGGCGGGTTCCATGTGCCTGACCGAGCCGCACGCCGGCACCGACCTGGGCATCATCCGCACCAAGGCCGAACCCCAGGCAGATGGCAGCTACAAGATCAGCGGCACCAAGATCTTCATCACCGGCGGTGAGCACGATCTGACCGAGAACATCATTCATCTGGTGCTGGCCAAGCTGCCGGACGCACCGGCCGGGCCGAAAGGCATTTCGCTGTTCATCGTGCCCAAGGTCATGGTCAATGCCGACGGCTCCCTCGGTGAGAAAAACGCGCTGGGCTGCGGCTCCATCGAGCACAAGATGGGCATCAAGGCTTCGGCCACCTGCGTGATGAACTTCGACGGCGCCACCGGTTACCTGGTCGGCGAGGTGAACAAGGGCCTCAACGCCATGTTCACCATGATGAACTACGAGCGCCTGGGCGTTGGCATCCAGGGCCTGGCCCTGGGCGAGCGCAGCTACCAGAGCGCCGTCGAATACGCCCGCGAGCGCATCCAGAGCCGCGCACCAACCGGCCCGGTGGCCAAGGACAAAGCCGCCGACCCGATCATCGTGCACCCGGACGTGCGTCGTATGCTGCTGACCATGAAGGCGCTGAACGAGGGTGGTCGCGCCTTCTCCAGCTACGTCGCCATGCAGCTCGATACCGCCAAGTACAGTGAGGACAAGGACACCGCCAAGCGTGCCGACGAGCTGGTCGCCCTGCTGACGCCGGTGGCCAAGGCCTTCCTCACCGACATGGCGCTGGAAACCACCGTGCATGGCCAGCAGATCTTCGGCGGCCACGGCTTCATCCGTGAGTGGGGCCAGGAGCAGCTGGTGCGCGACTGCCGCATCACCCAGATCTACGAAGGCACCAACGGCATCCAGTCGCTGGACCTGATGGGGCGCAAGATCGTCGGCAGCGGCGGCAGCTTCTACAAGCACCTGGCCGACGAGATCAAGGCCTTCGTCGCTTCGGCCGATGCCAATCTCGACGAGTTCACCAAGCCGCTGGCGGCGGCTGTGCAGAACCTCGACGAGCTGACCGCCTGGGTGCTGGATCGTGCCAAGGGCAATCCCAACGAGATCGGTGCGGCCTCGGTGGAGTACCTGCACGTGTTCGGCTACACCGCCTATGCCTACATGTGGGCCTTGATGGCGCGTGCCGCGCTGGGCAAGGAAGGGCAGGACGAGTTCTACGCCAGCAAGCTGGGTACCGTGCGCTTCTACTTCGCCCGCCTGCTGCCGCGCATTCACTCGCTGAGTGCGTCGGTCAAGGCCGGTAGCGAGTCGCTGTATCTGTTGGATGCTGCGCAGTTCTGATCCTGTGTGGTGCGTACGCAAGCCCCGGCCTGAGTGCCGGGGCTTGTGCATTTACAGGGTCAGAAAATCTCGTACGGGAACTCGATGATCAGGCGAACCTGATCTGAGGACACGTCGGACTTGCCGTTGCCGATACGGTGGGTGGCCTGACGCAACTTGAAGGACAGGTCCTTGGCCGGGCCACTCTGCACCACATAGCCCACGGCGAGATCGCGTTCCCAGTGGTCTTCGCTGTCAGCGTAGTAGGCGTAGGGGCTGCTCGGATCCATCTTGCTGCCATCGACGTCGGTACCACGGATGTAGCGGGCGTGGAAGGTCAGACCGGGCACGCCATAGCTGGCCATGTTGAGGTCGTAGAACAGACCCCAGGAGCGTTCGTTCGGGCCGTTGAAATCCACCAGTTGCGAGGAGTTGGCCAGGTAGATGGAATCATGGAAAGTGCCTGGCCCCATGCCCAGGTAGTCGAATGGCTGGTCGCCATTGATGCGTTGGTGAGTCACCTTGAAGGTGTGCGCGCCGACGGTGTAAGCGGCGGCGAACGACCAGGCGGTGACGCCGATCTCGCCGGCCAGCTTGCGACCTTCGTCATTCGAGCGATAGATGTTGAAGTCGAAGTTCAGGCTCTGATCGTCACTCAGCGAGTAGGTGTAGTTGGTGTTGGCGTAGTACTGACGCCAGATGTCCTTGTACTCCGAGCCATAGAGGCTGACGCTGAGGTTGTCGGTGATGGCGTAGTTGCCGCCGACGAAGTCCACGGTATCCGTGCTGACGCCGGCGTAGGATGCGTGGAAATCATCGTCGCTGTTTGTGCTGTTGAAGTCCTTGGAGGCGGTCATGTGTCCGGCTTCGAGGTCCAGGCCTGCCCACTCTGAACTGGTCAGCCAGAATCCGGTAGCGGTGCCCGGAACCAGGCGCGCATCGGCCGGTGCGAAAACCGGGTTGTAAGGACGCAGGTTGTTGCCATAACGCAGTTCGGTGTTGGACAGGCGCATCTTCACCGAGGCGCCGGCAGAGCCTGCTGCGTCCTTGGTGCCTTCGCCATCCGGTACCAGTACGCCCGCCTGTCCAGAGTATCCACGACCACCATCGAGCTTGATCGCCGAATAGGCGCTCAGGTCGACGCCGAAGCCAAGGGTGCCCTGGGTATAGCCGGAGGTGTAGTCGAGGCGAAAACCTTGGCCCCATTCGCGCCGGTCATCAGCACCGCCATGGCGATCGTGATTCCAGTAGAGGTTGCGGGTCATGAACTTCAGGTGGCTGTCTTCGATGAAACCCTGGCTTTCGGCCTGACTGGCCAAGGCCAGTGGTGCCCCCGTTGCGGTGCTGATGGCCAGGGCCAGTAGTGTTTTTCTGCGAAATGACATGGCTTGCTCTCCGTATGTTTTTAGACATCGTTGGCGGCAGAGAAAGGGGTGTCGCGTCCTCCCTTGGTTGGCGAGAGTGTTGAAAGGGCCGATGTGCTGGCCGTGAAGCAGCGAATCCCCCGAGTTCGCATTCGGCGAACCCGGGGGAGGGTACGGAGGTGAGGGGGGAGGTAATGGGTGAGAGCGACGGTCAGCGGTCAGATACCGACGCGATGGCGCATTGGCATCGTGTGGGCGTCGCTTTTGGCGTCCCGCAGTTCTTCTGGTGCTCAGCCTCTGCGCATTCGGCTAACGTAGAGTAGCGATGGCTGATCACTTTCCAGTGTGAGGCGCCCCTGCTCGTTCTCCAGCAGCACACCACTGTGTGCTGCCAGCACCTGCTGACCGCCCTCTGGCAGTTGATAGTGCAGAGCTTCGGGCGCGGCATTCCACAGCAGCAAAATCTCGGCATCGTTCTGCAGCGCCTGTTCGCCCTGCCACTCAAGCAACTGCAACTCATGCTTCCAGACGCCGCGTCGCGTCATCAGGTTGAGATCGGTGATCGGGCCGTCCAGCAGATGGGCGCTGATCGCTTCTTCACCGCCGAACACGGCTATGGCGCCACCGCTGAGCAGCATTTCGCGCTGCCCGTCGGCGCGTTGCAGGCACACGCCGTTACCGGCGAGCACGGCCAAGCTGCGGTCGATGCCCGGGAAGCTGGAAAAGGCACCATCCACCGCCACCTGCGCAGTGCTGATGCGCCAGGCGAAATCCTCCAGGCCGGCATCCGCTGGCGAAATAGCCAATTCCACGGTGGAGCCGCCACCGTTCTTCCAGGGCATTGCGCGGGCAGTTGTGGGGTCGAGCAGGGTGCAGGGCATGATCTCTCCAAATGTGTATACATAAAGGCTAGGCGACAAACGGTTCCGATCACAGGGTCGGCGAAGATGTCTCCAAATAGAGGCCGGTAACGCTCTATTCAGGGTATCAAGCCGTCTTGCCAGGTCTTGTGATCATAAGGTCAGGCCGTTGCTGACAGCTTGACGCCGATTCGATCCACTCATATTGTATATACAAAACAAGCCGGGAGAATCCCATGCCGATGCATTCCACCTCGAAACAGCTCTGGCGCGATGTGCAGGTCTTCGATGGCCTGGCGCAGCTGGACGAGGCGATGAACGTACTGGTCGAGGACGGTCGCATTGCCGGTCTTTGGCCGTCACGCACCTTCGACGAGGCGCTGGCTCAGGGTGCAGTCGAAGCTGGGCGTGGCGGCGTGATGACCCCAGGCCTGGTCGATTGCCACACCCATCTGGTTTATGCCGGCAACCGCGCTGGAGAGTTCGAGCAGCGCCTGGAAGGCGTCAGCTACGAAACCATCGCCCGCAACGGCGGCGGCATCCTCAGCAGCGTGCGCGCCACTCGCGCGGCCAGCGAGGACGAGCTGATCGCCGCCAGCCTGCCGCGCCTCGATGCGCTGCTGGCCGATGGCGTGACCACGGTGGAGATCAAGTCCGGTTACGGCCTGACCGTCGAAAGTGAGTTGAAGATGCTGCGCGTGGCCCGTCGCCTCGGCCAGCTGCGCCCGGTGCGCGTGCTCACCAC
>JBLUOL010000080.1:0-22811 GCA_048065775.1 Pseudomonas sp. GW6 | reverse complement strand
ATTCGTAGATCACGCTTGTTGTAGATGGCCTTGTGCAGGAGAATTTCCCGCAGCTTCGACCAATGCTCGTCGTTGAGTAGTAATCGGGGCATTGCAAGCTCGTATCGATGTCGGGTCAGAGCTTCAACGATACGAGCTTGCTCTTATAAATCAATTGGTTAGCGCGAAACGGCAACAGACCCTAGCTGGTTAGCTGTATGTGATGGCGTTCGAGCGTTTTGCACCGCTCACCCTCGGCTAGACAGCCAGCACCATTATGAGAAGCAAGACTTCACGTTCAGCATGGTCGCCATGCTGCGCGCCGGTGGACTGATCCATCAAGCGGCCATGCCAGAATGCCTCTAAACGCCACAACAAGCGGCAGGCAGAGACGGCGTCGAGCCTCCATTTGGCAGTACGGACGACAATTACAAAGCCTTGGTTAAGGCGCTTAAATGTACAAGGCCGGGCTGGTTGTCGCTTAGGAGGAGCCACGAGACAACTAGTAAAACTACCGACGCCTCCTGAAACGACAACTTCGCCTGTGGAGGCGAGCCCAACCCCGCTAGCAACAAAAACAACAAAAAGGTCAGGCCTTGGCGGTCTGACCTAAACAAATAAACCTAAAAAGCCGGAGCAACTCAAATCCAACCGTAATATTACAAAACCCTTCTCTTACTCTGAGACCTGACTGGCTGTCGCCTTTTTCAATTTTTTCTTATTCTTCTTCTTCCAAACAGGCAAATACATCACACGCAAAAAACTAAATCGCTTAATAAATTCACCAATCAGCAAGGAAACAATCAAGGTAAACACAAGCGCAATAGCGGCACCTAAATTATCAGGAACAGAAAACCATCTCAGCAAGGCGAAGCTTTTGTTTTGAATCTCACCATGGAAGATCAGGATAATCAGAGTCGATTGCCCGATATATGTCATAGCTTTGGAAAGCCAGCTCCAATGTGTCATCAGACCTGACAACGCCCAACAGATATACACCCCCAGAACCGCCAACAACGTGGTCCACAGCCAATGATCATAACGTCGTTGCGCCAAATCCATAGTCACGGGATGAAAAAAGAAAATCATACCGAACAATACGACGCTAACTAATAGACCTATCAACGAGGTTTTATGTGCACGCAGAGCCGAGCGTAATAGATAGCCAAGCAAGAAGTATGCGCTACTGATAAAAACAACATCGGCACTGAACGGCAGCCCAGGTATGCTATAGGACTGGCCAAAAAAGGTGACCGGCGAATGCCACGACCAGCCAAGCAGCCAGATTCCCAGCAGCATCTGAACGACCACGACAAGCCACATGATCGGAGCGGGGCACCGCAACGACTCAAGCAGGCGCAACAACAACCAGCTGTATAGAATTGCCAGCCAGAAGTGCGGCAGGAACCACAATGCTTGCCAGGGCAGTGTGCTGACCGAGGCATAGAACAAGCCTACGATATCCGGTAGCAGGGGCTGCCCTCGCAACACATCACGCACCACGACATACAACAACATCGTGAAGAAGAAAGGTTTGAGCAGGGCATCGGCCTTGCCAATAGCCGTTTCAGCGAAGGTACCAGTGGTTTTGAAGAAAACCCCGGAGAGAAAGAAAAACAGCGGCAGAATGAAGGACGCCACCAGCGGATAGAGAAAATCCGGCGAGCTGGCCACGAACCATCCATGCCCGAACACAATGATCAGGATACCCACGCCCTTGGCGATATCAATCTGAATCCAGCGCTGCTCCACCTTGCTTCCCCTTCAAGAAAGCCCGCTACGGGGCTCTGACTGTTCGTGTGTTCGTGAGACGTACCCGCACCGCTCAGGCGGCACGCCAGGGCCGCAGTATCAATGCCATGCCGGCGAGCGTCGCCGCCGCGAACAGCGTAGTCAGCCCCAGTTGCAACCAGGTGTCTGCCACGCCGAAAAGACCTCCTGCGCTGATACCCAGCAACAAGCCCGCACACAGCCAGTACCGCACCCAGGCCAACTGGCCCAGAAGCGCCTGGCGGCGCATGAGCGCTAGGGCCGTGACCAGCACGCCTGCCACGGCTGCCAGCGGTATACCGGCCAACCCCAGCCACCAGGGCAGCGCCAGCAACAACAGCGCGTTGACGCCGCTGCCCAGAAGTTCGCAGTACAGCGGCTGAACCGTGTCGCCGGTTGAATAGGCATAACGGGCGAGCAAGGCATTCCAACAACCGAACACCAGCGGCAGGGCAAACCAGGCAAGCAGCGCCGGTAGCGGATCAGCCCCCAGCGATGACGGCAGCAGCAATGCCACCAGCGCAGGGGCGGCGCCCACCAGGCCGATGCCGGCCGGCAACGCGAGCAGGCTTGCCGTCTCGACCCCACGTCTGAGCAAAGGAATACGCTGCGTATCGGCTCGGCTGCTCATCAGGCCCAGCAGCACCTGATTGAGGCTCATCAATGCCACAAGCGGAAGGTTCACCAGCTTGCGGGCCAGGTTGACCCAGGTAACAGCGCCCTCCCCGAGCAGCGACGCGACTGAACGCTCAAGCAGGGCAAGCCCCTGGCTCGCCGCGTTGCTGCCAACCAACGGCAACATGCGCTGCCCCAGTAGCCGAAGTGCCTGCAGGGAGCCGTTGCTGCGCCATGGCCTCCAGCCCTGTTTCCATTGCCAGGGCAGCAGCGAGCCGGCCATTAGCACGCTGCCCAGCACGCAGGCCTCGGCTACACCGGAGACACTGCTTTGCGTCCCCATGCTTGCCAGATAGATCACGGGCGGTGCGTTGAACAGCACCGAGCCCAATCCCGCCATCACGAAGCGCTCACTGGCCTGCAGCGGCACACTGAGCAGCGCATGCAGCACGAAACCCGGTATGCACCACGCAAGCAGCCGCAAGGTGTCACCTGCCTGGACCTGCCCGGCATCGCTCAGGCCCAGGCCGATCACACCGACAATCCATGGAGCCGTAACGAGTACCAGCAGCGCGACGGCCAGACCGATCAACGCAAGCTGCGGCAACAGCGCCCCCATCCAGCGACGACGCCCCACCTCGTCCTCGGCCAGATAAAGAGGCAACGCAGCGGCACTGAGCAGCCCACCGGCCAGCGACATGCGAACCGCCTCCGGCAGAAACAGTGCGACAAGGAAGGCATCGCTCTGCGCGCCAGCGCCCCATGCGCTGACCAGCAGCCACTCACGGGCAAAGCCCAGCGCCAGGCCGAACAGGGTAACCAGGGTGAGCGACGCGGCGGAGCCAAGCATGGTCGCCCCTCAGCCTCGCTCGTTGACCACGACACCCAGGCGCTGGCGCTGCAATCCGCGATGGAGCTTGCGAGCAGGGAACAGCCGCCTGGCCTCCAGCAGATTGATACCCACCAGCAACCAGAACAGGCCGATCATCACCACCGCGAAGCTGAAGTAATGGTCGAACAGACCGCTTATCAGCGCTGCCAGCACACCACCCAGGCTACCCAGCCAGATCGCATTGTCCCGCGTCAGCACGATAGCCCCCTGCTCAGGCCGACTCTCGCGCCACCAGCGCCAGGTGACGGCGATGAACAACAGCATGCCGCCAAGCCCTAGCTTGTACATGAAGTTGAGCCACAGGTTGGAGATGCCGATCAGGTCAGTGCCTTCGATAGGCGGCTCCAGCTTGAAGCCCAGACCGAACGGGTAGGCAAGCACCGCCCTGGGGAACATCCGGTATTCGTCGAATCGCTCCTGTGTACTGGCGTTATCCGAGGAGAAGATCGTCGCCAGGCGTTCCTGCAGAGGCGGGTAACTCATCACCAGCGCAACGACAAGCACGGCACCGAGCATCAACAGGCGACCGGTATAGGGAACTCGCCGTCCCGCCATCCAGATCAGTACCACGGTCAGGCTCAGCATCGCCCCGCGCGAACTGCACAGCAGCAGTGCCGCAGCCCCCAGCAAGGCGACGCACAGCCCCAGCCAGCGCCGCCAGCCTTCATTGGCAAGGCCAAAACACAGCGCCAGGGGCAACAACAGCGCCATGATGCCGCCCGTGGCATTGGGGTGCATCCAGGGCGAGCCCATGCGCGATGAAAGCGCATTCAGGGCGAAGCCGAGCATATCCAGGTTGCCGTAACTGAAGAACGTCAGCACCGGCAGCATGCCGGAAGCTGAGCGGGTCCTCAGGAATACCGCGATCGACAGGAGCAGCATCGCCAACGTGCCGAGCAACAGGCAGACAACCAGCAACTCCCGGTTTTTGCGCTCCTGCAGCAGCTTGGCAGCGAGGAACACGACGGAAAGGTTGAGCAACCAGCGCAGCCAGTTGGACAGACCGCTGGCGGTGCCTTGTGTGGTGAGCTGCCCCACCACGAAGGGCAGGATACTGAACAGCATCAGCACCATGAGCCAGCGCTCGGTGGTGCCGGTGACCGCGACCCGGGAGGCCGGGGAAATGAACGCCTGCCACAGCAAGGCACCCCAGGTCAGCGCCAGCAGCGCCTCGCTGACCGTGGTACGAATTCCCAGGTTGACCGTCGCGTAGGGCATGAAGGTGGCAAGCAGCGCGAACAGCAGCAGCCCCCACAGCGGAAAGCGCAGTACGCTCAGGGCCACCGCCACCGCGAAGACGGCCGCCACGGCCTTGACCGGGGACAGAAACAGCAGCAGCGCACCAAATACGACGCCAACGACGATGGCAATTAGCTTTCCTGGCATTACGAACTCACTTCCGCGATCAATTCGATCAGGCGATTACGATAGGTTGCCGGGCCGAATCGCTCAGCCCACTGACGCAACAGTTGTGGGTCCTCGGCCGGCTCCGCAGACAGCCCCAGCATGAGCTGTACCAGTGCCGGCCCATCACTGGGCGAGAAACGCGGGCTGATCGCAGGCGCCACCTCTTCGAGGGAGGAGCCGCGAGCCACGGCCACCGGCACACCCAGGCTCAGGGCCTCGACAACCGGCAGACCGAATCCTTCGGCGTATGAGGGCTGCCAGAGCCGCTGCGCTCGCGCATACACGGCGTGAAGCTGCGCATCATCGAGTCCCGACAAGGCATGCAGGCCTGGCAGGTCACGCTGCGCCTGAGGCAAGTGGTCCAGGCTGCCGACCATCACCAGATCAGGAATTTCAGCAGACTCACGCCTGGCCTGCGCCCAGGCTTCGACGAACCATGGGATGTTCTTGCGCAACTCCCGCGTGCCCACCACCAGCCAGTAACGTGAAGGCAATGGCCGGGTAAGCGCCGCAGGTTGCCCACTGAAACCTTCTACCAGGTTGGGCAGTACCCGAACCTTGTCGGCCACGCCAGGAAACAACCGCACCGCCTCGTCGGCCGTGAAGCGCGAAGGGGTCCAGATCTGATCGGCCGTCCGCACCGCATAGCTGATCGAAAGGCGGTCACAGGCACGGTAGACCGCAGCCTTGAAAGCATTGGCGTGGTAATTCTTGAGCGTGATCTGAAACAGATCGTGCAGCAACAGCGCGTAACGCGTGCCCTTGGGACGCGGAGGCAGGGGCAGACCCATGTTGAAGTTCGCGATGTACAGATCGATACCCTGCCTGCGCAGTTCGCCTGGCAGAAAACAGGCCTCGAAGCGCAGCCGGTTGTGGGGCTGGTGCATCGAAGCCGAGGCGCAATCCCAGGGCGGACAGCAGACCTGCTGGCGCAGATCGGCTCCTGACGGCGCGACGGCATAGCGGGTGAGGGTTACATCGGGAAGTTCGCGCAGCACGCGCTCCATCGCCAGCACCTGACGACTGATACCCGACATCGGCGCAGACGCCACCATCCGATAGTCGAGGCCTATGCGCATGACGCCTCCGATACCGGCTGGCGCGCCAGGTCTTCGTAGATGGCCTCCACCTGACTGGCAGCGACCGCCCAGTCGTGATGGACGCGGACATACTCGCGCCCGGCCTGGCCGAGTCGCGCGGCATACGCCGGCTGGTCCAGCACCTCGGACAACGCTACGGCCAGTTGCTGCGCCGTCTCGCCAGCCAAATAGTCGCGCCCCGGCTCCAGCGCCAGGCCGGACACCCCCTGCGCGGTACTTACCAGCGGCAGACCGGCGGCAAGGGCCTCCAGCACTTTGAGCTTCGAGCCACCGCCGTGGCGCAACGGGGCAAGAAACACCGACGACTGCGACTGCAGCGCCGGGAGGTCGCTGACGAACCCCTGCCACTCGATTCGCTTGTCAGACCAGCGCTCAGGCCATTGGGCCGGCAGCGCATGCCCGCAGATGCTGATGACCGCACGCGGGTTGCGTTGCCACAGCAGCGGCATGATCTCATCCAGCGCCCACTGCACGGCATCGACGTTCGGCGAGTACTCGTAATTGCCGAGAAACAGGATCCTCTGGCAAGCATTGTCGGGCGTTGCGCCAGCGAACTGCGCACAGTCCACGCCATTCACCACCACGGCCACCGGTTGCCCAGCCAGGCGCTGCATCACGGCCGCATCCGCTTCGGTCACGGCGACCACACGTGCCGCCTGCCTGAGCACCTGGCGCTCCCAGCGCCGGTAACGCCACTGGTCGAACCAGACGAACGGCCGCGCCCAGGTCGGAAAGCGGGAATAGGTGGCCGCCCCCAGCGATGACTCGACATTGTGCTCGGTCAGCACGAACGGCTGCCGCTGTTCACGGAGCGGCTTCCGCAACGGCTCGATGGTATAGCTGTGCTCCACCTGCACGACATCCCATCGCTGCTGCAGCAACTCGACGAACGCGGCCTGCATGCGTGGGGCATAACCATTCACACCAGCCAGCAGAGGGGCTGGCGCGAACAGCGCCACGAACAGACTTGCGAAGCTGCGCAGCGGGCGGCGCGGCACGACGATCAGTTGCTCGAGCAAAGGCTCGAGCATAGCCCGGTCGTCGGCGCTCAGTGGTTGCTTGCTCTGCACCAGCAACGTGATGCGGTGCCCACGTTCGGCCAGACTGCGCAGCAGATTGTACTGGCGGGTCTTGCCACCGCTGGTGGTGGGCCAGGGCGAATAAGGGAGAACCCACAATAAACGCATCTAGGTTCAGTCCCAGGTCAGTATCTGCAGCGACGGTTTGGTCTTCACCTTCACCCAGCTGCCATTGCCGAGCGCCGTTTCGCGCCCCGTGAGCGGATCGTGGAGAACGGCGCGGGTGACTCCCGGAAGCTCAAGCTCAGCGCCCTTCTCCGCCCAGAACATCAGCAGGTTCCGTCCCTTCTCGTCCTTCCAGGCGATGTTGTACAGCCCGTCGATCTTCTTTGCGATCTGCGGGGGCTCGGCGGGTAACAGGCGCGGCCCGGTGATTTTCAGGAACCGTTGCAGCGCCAGGTAGACAGGCTTGGGATTACCTTCAAGATCAAGCAACCCATAGTCACGGTCTCTGACGGTTGCACGGGTGTCGAGGTCATTGAGGGTGAAGAGAAAAACCCGGTCGAAATCCTGCGTACTCATCAAGGCCAGACGCCGCAGAACGTAATCGGCCTGGCCGTTTCGGCCGATGATGTCCTGAGCCTCCTTGGGCCCCGAATAGCTGGACCAGCCCCACTCCGTCGCCCAGATGGCGGGTACACCGGAACGGCGCAATACATCGTTGAGCTCGCGTGTGCGCAGGGCGAAATCGTTGCTGCCACGCATGTTGCCTTCCGGCAGCTGGGTGTAGGGGTGATAGGCAACGATGGTGTTCAGCCGCTGCACACCCAGTTGGCCGAGCTGCTCGAACATGCTCGCGCCACCGGGCAGATCGCTGAAGAATGCCAGCCCGGCGCCCACCACCGGCTTGTCGGGGGCGACGCTGCGCAGAGCCCTGGTACTGGCTTCGAGCAGGCGGGCGTAGCCGGCCGCATCTGCCTCGGGGCGCCAGAAACCAATCAGATTCGGTTCGTTCCAGACCTGCCAGGCATCGACACTGGGGTAACGCATGGCCAGCAGCGCCATGCGCTGGGCGAAAACCTCCGGGTCGCGCGGCGGATACTGATCCTGGTACGGAGACTCCGGCGGGGCGGTAGTGATGAAACGGGCCGAGCCCACCAGATAGAAAACGGACTTGAGCTGCTGGCGCTCCAGATCACGCACCAGTACATCCAGGGCCGCTACATTATATTGGTCCTCAGCCAGTTCGAGTTGGTCCCAGTGCAGATCAAGGCGCACCCATTGCAGACCAAGCGCCTTCAAACGCTCCATCTGCTGGTTGTACCGCTCCGGGCTGAACCACAGGAACTGTGCATTCACGCCCAGGAAATCCTTCCAGACGACCTCACGCGGCGCCTTGAGCGCGTGCATCTGGGCGTCCACCCGCATCCCCCACAACAACAGGCTTCCAAGCAGAACGATCATCAAGGCGGCGGCTATCTTTCTCATGGCATCGGCTCCTGTCTGCACAGTTCGGCGAAGTGCTCGTGAAAACGCCGCCCAACACTGCTCCACCGGCGCTCACGCCCGATCGAGCTTGCCCGGTCCGCCCAGGCCGCAGCCAGTTGTGGCTGACGAGCGATACCCTGCAACGCCTGCGCGAGCGCCTCGACATTTCCCTGAGCATAGGTCATGCCGTTTCCGCTACTGACCTCTTCGGCAAATGCCCTGGCGTCCGAGGTAATCGCCCCACGACCGCAGGCCGCAGCCCAGGAAAGTGCACCACTGGTGCCACGTTGCTCACCCAGGATGCGCAGCTTCTGCGACTCCCGGTACGGTAGAACCATGACATGGTGCTGCTGAATGACCTGGGCGATTTCCTCGCGTGGCAGGTCCAGGCGCCAATCAATGCTCTCCTGCAGTTGAAGGCGACCGATCAACTCGCGAAGCTCGTCGAGGTAATCATTACGCCCGCCAAATGCCATCTCGGCTGCGGTACCACCAGCGAGCGTGAGGCGCAGGCGTCCGTGCAGCGACTCGTCGGCCTGCAGAACCCTGGCCAGGGCCTGCAGAAGATCCTCGATGCCTTTGCCCCGGTAGATGAAGCCGAAATACAGCAGACGCATCACATCCAGGTCCGGCAGGGCAGCCGGCGCTATGTCGAGATTGCCGTGCGGGACCACGGCGACCCGCCCGTCGGCAAGCCCCATGCGCTGGCGCAGGCAGGATGCCCCGAGCCCGGTCAGGGTGAACAGACGATTCATGCCGTGCGCCAGCTTGCGCTCCTGACGCAACGTGAACGGGTCATTCAGCACCACCGCCGCCTGCTGCAGCAGGCCCGGAAAGCGTTCCGTCCAGGCCAGGACGCGGGGCAACTTCGCCTGACGCCATACCAGGCGCTCGGGATCGTGGATGGTCGCCGTCAACGGCAGCGCGGGATAGCGCATGCGCAGCAGCTCCAGCGCGTGGAACTCACGCAGACGCCCACCGCCAAGCTCGCCATGAACCAGATCGACGCCGCTCCAGTCGAACGATGACACCCGGGCGTTGACGGCCCCCGGCTCTGCGCCACACCCGGCCAGCGGGGTCAGTACTTCGACCCCGTCGGCTTCCAGCGCCGCCTTGAAATGCCCCGCGTAATCGGCAATGCCGTTCTTCTCGGGGGGCAACGGCGCCAGCAGGGCAATGCGCATCAGAACGCGCCTCGGAAACGATCAATCACTTTCAGAACCTTGCCCGGCACCTCGAAGCAGCGACGGTTGATGATGATGCCGTCCACCTTGCCGAACGCGGTGGTGAGAATCGACAGCACGTGCTGGACCACTGGAATGGAGCTTTGTCGTGCCTCTACCACCAGCGCGATCATGTCCGCGCGGCGCAGCGTGACAAACGCCTCGCGGCTGTCGAGCAGAGCAGACGCATCGAGCAGCACGACCTCGCCGGGTTGGGCCGGCTCTGCGCCGCCTACGCGTACATTAAGGCCATTCTCTTCAAGCAACTGACGCATCTGCTCGATGACGAAGCCGACCCCTTCGCCATGACGTGCCGAGGTCAGGCCAAGCATCAAACCATCGCTGGCGATGCGCTTGAGCGGCATGAAACCATACAGCCGGTAGACACTGGCAGCGAAGGCATTGCTAGTCTGGGCACTGGAATTGTTCCGCTCGGGAAGCGTCGTCCACAGGGGCAGGCCAAAGCGCGACTCCACTAGGCCGCCATCATGGATGCGCTGATCCAGCAAGTAGCACACATAGACCACCAGCAAGCCCACCAGCGCCGAGAATGGCAAAGCCAGCAGCAACATCACCAGCGTCTTGGGGAAGACCCGGGCAGGGTTTAGCGTCGCGGCCTCGATGACTGCGATGTTGCTGATCTGGCTGTTGTCCAGTTCGCGATCAATCCGAGACTTCTCCAGACTGTCAGTATAGAGCACATAGTTCTTCTCTGCCGCATCCAGCTCACGCTGCAGGCGAGCCACTTCAGGCTCCTCGCGCATCGCCTCGTTGCGCTGCGCCTCGAGTTCATGCAGTTGAGATTCCTGAGCCGCGAGCTGAGCGCGCAATGCCTTGTTATTGCTGGTTTCGTCGAGCAGAACACGCTGCAGGTGAATGGACAGCGTATTAGGGGCACGGTCCTCGGAGCTCTGCACCGTATCCCCCTCATCGGCCACCTGCTTCTCCAGCGAGGCGATCGACTCGTCGAGCGCCCGCACGGGCTCGGCGGTGGTCATATAGGTGCGCAGCATATCGACGCGCTCGAGACGCTTCTGATTGAGCAGGCGACGCAGGTCCTGCTGGGCCGGGTTCAGGGCGATCTGACGAACCGTTACGACCTCCTGAGGCAGCCCCTTCAGTTGATTGCGAGTGTTTTCCAGAACGCTGTCCGAAGAACTGATCAGGCGCTGGGTATTGAAGCGTTCGCCACGCAGGATGTTGATACGCTCCGACAGGTCCTCCAAACGGTCGGTGATGCTGGCGGCGCCGAGCCCGGTCATCTTCTGCAGCAACTGTTCCTTGTAGCTCTTGATCTGCAGGGCACTGGCCGCACTCTGCGCTTCGTAGAACGTGAACAGGCTCTTTCGGCCAAGCGCATCGGTACGCTGGCGCTGATAGATTTCGATCCAGTGCTCGACGATGGCTTGCGCCACATCCGGCTCGTTCCAGGTGAAGCGAATCTCCATAACGCTCGAACCCAGCGCATGGTCGACCTCGAAGTTCTTCTCCAAGGCACGTGCCAGACGCTCGACGTCGGTCTGTTCCTCGATCACGCCGATGGTTTCGAAGACCGTGCGCACCCCATCAATAACCGCACCGACAACGCGCTTCACTTCATATTTAATACGCTTCCATACCCACGGCGGAGGTGGCTGGTTGGCCAGTACTTCCAGGTAATGCTCAGCCACCTCGCGGACGATCGGCCGGCCGGTGAGCATGCGCTCTTCGTCGACAATCGGATCACGCTGGCTGATGGGCATCACCATAGCCTGGCGATCGCTGATTTCCAGCGGTAAGGCAGCATCACGCCCCGGCTTCACCAGCAATCGCGCATTGGACTCGTATTTGGCGGGCAGCAGGAATGCGCCCAGCAGGATCACAACCAGGGTTATCCCCATCGCCCACTTGAATTCTCGCAAGAATATAAACAGCAGACGCAACAGGTCGCGAAAGGAACGAATTTCGATCATGAGTGTGTCGCTCCTCAGCGATTGATTGTGTAACTGGCGCCGATTCCCATCGACTTGGTAAAAGGAATGAGCTGGTTCAGATAGACGTCCACGCCCTCGATTCGCTCGCCGACCGCCGACTTGGGCACGAAGACGATATCGCCGCGCTGCAGCCCGACTGTCTTGCGCCCGTGCTCTCCGGTGACGAGCAGTTGGCTGTAGTCGAGGAAATAGGCGTGATAGGCCCCCTCGGAATCTTCTCGCAGCAAGGCGACCTTGCGGCTGTCCGCCGTGGGAAGCACGCCACCGGCCCCGATGATGGCCTGCTGGATGTTGTTGGCCGCCGGAATCGGCACGGCCGAGGGATTGCGCACCGCACCACCGACGAAAACGGTATTGCCCGGCGCGTTGTTGATGTTCACCGTTACCTTGGGCTGGCGGTAGACCTCCTTAAGCCGCTCGGTGAGGGATTCGGCGATTTCGCCGGGCGTGCGACGCGCCGCCTGCACGTTGCCGATGAACGGGTAATAGATTGAACCGTCATTGAGTACGGTGAACAGCGTCAGCTCGTAGATGGTGCTGACATTGAAGGCAGATAACGTCGGCATCTCACCGGCATCGCGGACGATGCGTAACGTATCGCCCACGCGCACACGCTCTTGCGGTGGAGGCACCAGGGCAAGCTGATCGAGCGCCTGCTGCCCGGCCTCTATGGTGTCCGTATCAGGCAGCATAACCCTCGCAGGTGTGGTGCATGCCCCCAGCATCACGACGGATAACAACAAGATCACATGTTTCATTTATCGAACTTCCTGTAGCAAAGTAGGGGCTAACGCCAGTACCCGGAAAACATACTGACGCGACGCTTGAGGGTTGATGGCAAAGACATTTCCACCTGACCAAGACGGTAACCAGCCAGCTTCATCGCACTGCGCAGAAAGACTTCGGGCAAACGGTAGAGGCAGCCGGCCGCGCGCAGCGCTGCCATCTCGGCCTTCACATAACGCATGCCTTCGCCACCAGCCGAACCGAACGCCTGCCCGATCCAGCGCTCACGTCCGTAAAAAACACCGATATCGAAGTAACGACGAAACTCCTCGAGCACGCTGTAATCGTGCGAGTGATACACCTCGGCGGTCGCTGCATAACGCACGGCATAACCGCCGAGCAGCATGCGGGCCGCGACGTAGGCGTCTTCGCTGCCGATCACGTCCTCGGGAAAGCCACCCACGGCGACCAGCGCATCACGCCGGTAGGCCGAAAACGAATCGGAGCTGAAACAGGTTTTGATCCCCAACTCAGGTGCATCACTCATGCGCTTGGTGCGGCTCTGCGGCGGATAGTTGAAACGACGCGACTGCGCGCCCAGCAGGCCTGCATCCGGGTGCGGCAGTTGTCGCCCATAGGCAACCCCGATATCGGCCTCGCCGTGCAGGTCGGCAATGATGTTGGCGAACGTACCGGCGTCGGCCGGAATCGCGTCCTGGGTCAGGTAGATCAGCGCGTCCGCATCGACCTGCTCGCTTGCCCAGCGGCGGGTGCCGCCGTGGTTGAACTGCGATGGGTCGATCACTTCCACACGCGCCCCGGCGCCGCGAAAGCGCGCCACCGTATCGTCACGCGAGGCGCTGTCGACAACCAGGAACTCGTCCGGCTGCAGCGTCTGCATGGCGAGCGCCGGCAACAGGCGATCAATATGAGCGCCAGCGTTGCGAGTCGGGATGATCAGGGCCACACGCATCAGCTGGTCTTCTCGCTCACCGGCGCACGACCATAGATATCGTTGAAACGGACGATGTCATCTTCGCCGAGGTACTCACCGCTCTGCACCTCGATCATCACCAGGTCGATCACCCCCGGGTTGACCAGGCGGTGGCGGTGGCCGGCGGGAATGAAGGTCGACTCGTTGGTGTTGAGCAGGAAATCACGCTCACCATTGACCACCCGCGCCATGCCACTGACGACGATCCAGTGTTCGCTGCGGTGATGGTGCATCTGTAACGACAGGGACTCGCCAGGGCGCACCACGATGCGTTTGATCTTGAAGCGCGCGCCCTCTTCCAGCACGGTGTAGGTGCCCCACGGACGGGTCACGGTGCGATGCAGGCGATAGGCTTCGTGGCCTCGCTTCTTCAGTTCCTGGGCAACGTACTTCACGTCCTGTGTGCTGTTGGCATCGGCGATCAGCAGCGCATCGGGCGTGTCCACCACCACCAAGTCACGCACGCCCACGGCGCCAATCAGGCGCTTGGGCGAGTCGATATAGCAGCTCTGCACGTTGTGCAGCACCACCTCACCATTGATCTGGTTGCCGTTGGCATCGGCGGCGGTGAGTTCGCGCAGCGCCTGCCACGAACCGATGTCGCTCCAACCCAGGTCACAGGGCACCACGGCCACCTTGGGCGAGCGCTCCATCAGGGCGTAGTCGATGGAAATGTCAGTCACTTCGGCGAAGCTCGCCGCGTCCAGCTCGCACTGCACACCCTGCTTGCCTGCCGTGGGCACGCTCAGAGCCAGGCATTTCTCCACGCCTTCGACGACCTGCGGCGCATGCTCGCGCAGCTCGCGCAACATTACGTCCACGCGGAAACAGAACATGCCAGCATTCCACAGATGCCGGCCACCGGCCAGGTAGGCCTCGGCCGTCGCCATATCGGGTTTCTCGACGAAACTGGCGACGCGGTAACCGCCCTCCAGGCTCTCGCCTTGCTGGATATAGCCATAGCCGGTCTCGGCATGATCCGGCTGAATACCGAAAGTCACCAGCCAACTGGCCTCGGCCAGTTCTCGTGCCTGTGCGATAGCGGCGGCGAAAGCAGCCTGATCGCGAATCAGATGATCGGCAGGCAACACCAGTAACTGGGCCTCCTCGCCGTAATGATGCGCGACGTGCAACGCTGCAGCCGCAATCGCCGGAGCGGTATTGCGCCCCGTGGGTTCGAGGAGAAAGTCCAGCCCCACACGCCCCCGATTCAGCGCGCGATAGTCATCCAGCGTGCGAAACAAAAGATCCCGGTTGATCACCGTCAGCAATCGGGCAACGTCATCCAGGCCGGCGACGCGCTCGAAGGTCTTCTGCAACAGGCTGCGGCCATCGGCCAGGCGCATGAACGGCTTGGGCATGGCCTCGCGGGAAACCGGCCACAGGCGCGTGCCGGCACCACCGGCAATGATACAGGGGATCAGGACGCTCATTCAGTAGGCCTCGCGGGTGAAGATGACCGCAGGCAAGGTGCGGAAGAGGATGTACAGGTCGAACCAGACCGACCAGTTCTCGATGTACTGCAGGTCGTACTCGACACGTTTCTCGATTTTCTCCAGCGTATCGGTTTCGCCGCGATAGCCATTGATCTGCGCCCAACCGGTAATACCGGGCTTGACTCGATGACGCGCGGTGTACTCCTTAACCGCATCCTCGAACAGGATACCGGCCGCCTTGGTGGCGGTCGCATGCGGACGCGGCCCGACCATCGACATACTGCCGAGCAGCACGTTGAACAGCTGCGGCAGCTCATCCAGGCTGGTCTTGCGAATGAAGCGTCCGACACGAGTGATTCGGTCATCATTGCGCGTGGTCTGCTTCTCGGCGTTGGCGTCGGAACGGTCGCAGTACATGGAGCGGAACTTGAACACTTCGATCAGCTTGTTGTTGTAGCCGTAACGCTTCTGGCGAAACAGCACAGGCCCGGGAGAGTCGAGTTTGATAGCCAGAGCGACCAAGATCATCAATGGCAGGGCCAAGGCCAGAGCCAGCAGCGCCAGGAGCAGGTCCTCGAGCCGCTTGATCAAAGGAGACCAGCCGTCAAGCGGCCTTTCCGAGACGTTGAACATCGGCAGCCCGGCCACCTCGGTAATGCGATTACGCGCATGCCTGAAGGCCAGCATGTCCGGCACCAGCAGAACGTTCACCGGCAGTTTGCGCAGCTCGCGCACGATCTGGCCGATGCGGTTCTCGGCCGACCAGGGTAATGCGACCAGCACTTGCGTCACTCGCTCATCACGCACCAGACGCTCCAGGGCGTTGCTATCGCCCAGCAACGGTAGACCACCCAGCGTATCGGGCAAGCGGCCGATGCGGTCGTCGATAAAGCCGATCAACCCAGAACGAATATCGCTATGGCGCTGCATGAACTCCGATAGACGCAGGCCATTTTCGGTCGCCCCGAGAATGACCGCACTCTGCAGAAATTGTCCGGCGCGCATCCAATACCGGTAGAGAGCGAGCAGCGTCAAACGCTCGGCACCGAACGCGAAGAGACTGGCCAGAAACCAGAGGCTGAGGAAATGCCACTCCATGAAGCTGAACATCGCCAGCGCCTGATGCATGAACAGCAATAGACAGAACGCTGCAGACCAGGCAAAGAACATCACACGGAAGCGCAGCAGGCTACTGAATATCTCCTCGGAGTAGACGCCCAGGGCTTGAAACATCATTACCGCAAGAACGCCGAAGAAGAGCAGTACCGTGGCGTAGCTTTGCGTCAGAACCGGCTCATCCGAAAGCCATATCAGAAGCAGAAACCCTGGCAAGGCAGCGGTAACGCCATGAACCAACCGCATGGCTGCCAGGAAATACTCGATGAAGCCAGGGCGCGCCAGTAAGGAACTACCGGCTGACTGCAGACGCATGAAATTCACTCCCGCCTCAATTTTCGCTCACAAAAATCTGCTGACGTCAAAAAATAGGCAGAAATACACCAAAGTAGAAAGAAGGCGACAGAATTTCGCCGGAAACTCTTATGCCGTGACTTAACCACTTTTATAGTGGCATTTCAACATCCATAATAATGAATAGCGCAGTTAATTTCTGGCGCCAGAAATTCAGCAAAAATCACCTTTGAGATAACCTTATTCCCTATACCTGTTGGCCAATCGAAACGACTCGCTCAACTTAATCAATTTGATGTAAAAGATGCGCCATCAAAGGCTCTGCCGTACGGCCGAGCAGGGCCTCTTCTTGGTCGACTCATACACAGCCGAGTCAAAACAACGCTCATCAGCTCTTCCAAGGCTGCCTTCGCCACCACTCGCCAGGGACAATATCAATGCGCATCCTTATTACCGGCGGTGCCGGCTTTATCGGTTCAGCTCTGATTCGTCATCTGATTCAGAATACCGAACACGAGGTACTCAACCTCGACAAACTGACCTACGCAGGCAACCAGGAGTCGCTCACACCCGTTGATGACAACCCGCGCTACCGCTTCGTCCAGGGCGACATTGGCGACAGCGAATGCGTCGCGGCGACACTGGCCGAGTTCCAGCCGGACGCCATCATGCACCTGGCGGCGGAGTCTCATGTCGACCGCTCCATCGATGGCCCGGCAGCCTTTATCCAGACCAATATCGTCGGCACCTACAGCCTGCTGGAAAGCACCCGCGCCTACTGGCTCGGTTTGAGCGAGCCGCGCAAGGCAGCCTTCCGCTTCCACCACATATCCACAGACGAGGTGTACGGCGACCTGCACGGGGTCGACGACCTGTTCAGCGAAACCACACCCTACGCCCCCAGCTCGCCCTACTCGGCGAGCAAGGCCGCATCCGATCATCTGGTGCGTGCATGGCAGCGCACCTACGGCCTGCCGGTGCTGATCACCAACTGCTCGAACAACTACGGCCCGTATCATTTCCCCGAAAAGCTGATCCCGCTGATGATCCTCAATGCCCTGGCGGGCAAGCCGCTGCCCGTGTACGGCAACGGGCAGCAGGTGCGTGACTGGCTGTACGTGGAAGACCATGCGCGCGCCCTGCTCAAGGTGGTCAGCGAAGGCCAGGTCGGCGAGACCTACAACATCGGCGGCCATAACGAGCAGAAGAACCTCGATGTGGTACGCGCCATCTGCGCCCTGTTGGAAGAACTGGCTCCACACAAGCCTGCCGGTATCACGCACTATGAAGACCTGATTACCTACGTGCAGGATCGTCCAGGCCACGACCTGCGCTACGCCATCGACGCCAGCAAGATCGAGCGCGAGCTGGGTTGGGTACCGCAGGAAACCTTCGAAACCGGTCTGCGCAAGACGGTGCAGTGGTACCTGGACAACCTCGACTGGTGCCGCCGCGTGCAGGATGGCAGTTATCAAGGTCAGCGACTCGGCGCACTCTAAGGAGCAGGAATTATGAAAGGCATCATTCTCGCCGGCGGTTCCGGCACTCGCTTGCACCCCATCACCCTCGGCGTCTCCAAGCAACTGCTGCCGATCTATGACAAGCCGATGATCTATTACCCGTTGTCGGTGCTGATGCTGGCCGGCATTCGCGAGATTCTGATCATCTCCACCCCCGAAGACTTGCCCAACTTCCGCAAGATGCTTGGCGACGGCAGCCAGTTCGGCATTGAACTGCAGTATGCCGAGCAACCCTCGCCTGATGGCCTGGCGCAGGCCTTCCTGATCGGCGAGTCGTTCATTGGTAACGACTCGGTGTGCCTGATCCTCGGCGACAACATCTTCCATGGTCAGCACTTCACCGAGAAGCTGCTGCGCGCGGCCAGCCACGACAGCGGCGCCACGGTCTTCGGCTACTGGGTCAGCGACCCCGAACGTTTCGGCGTGGTCGAATTCGATGCCGCTGGCAATGCGCTGTCGATCGAGGAGAAGCCGGCACAACCCAAGTCCAGCTTTGCTGTGACCGGCCTGTATTTCTACGACAACGATGTGGTGCAGATCGCCAAGGCGGTCAAGCCCTCGCCACGCGGCGAGCTGGAAATCACCGACGTGAACAATGCCTACCTGGCCCGCGGCGACCTGCGCGTTGAGCGCTTCGGCCGCGGCTTCGCCTGGCTCGATACCGGCACCCACGACAGCCTGCTCGATGCCTCGCACTACGTACAAACAGTGGAAAAACGCCAGGGCCTGAAGGTCGCCTGCCTCGAAGAAATCGCCTATCAGCAGGGCTGGATCGACCGCGACAAACTGTTCGTGTGCGCCAAGGCGCTGGGCAAGACCGGCTACGGCCAGTACCTCTACAAACTGGCGGAGGAATCGCTGTGAAAGTGATCGCAACCGCACTGCCGGAAGTGCTGATTCTCGAACCCCAGGTATTCGGTGACGAGCGCGGCTTCTTCTACGAGAGCTTCAACGCACGGCGCTTTGCCGAAGCCACCGGCGTAACCCGTGAGTTCGTCCAGGACAACCATTCGCGCTCCGCGCGCGGTGTACTGCGCGGCCTGCACTATCAACTGCAGCAGGCCCAGGGCAAGCTGGTGCGCGTCAGTGCCGGCGAGGTCTATGACGTCGCGGTCGACGTACGCCGCAGCTCGGCGAATTTCGGCAAGTGGGTCGGCGTGCATCTGTCCGCCGAAAACAAACGCCAGCTGTGGGTGCCGGAAGGTTTCGCCCACGGCTTCCTGGTACTCAGCGAATACGCCGAATTCCTCTACAAGACCACCGACTACTACGCCCCCGCCCACGAGCGCTGCATCCGCTGGGACGACCCACAGTTGGCCATCGACTGGCCGCTCGACGGTCTGTCGCCACAACTCTCGGCCAAGGACCAACAGGGCCTGAGCCTGACCGACGCAGAGATCTTCGCATGAAGATCCTGATCAGCGGCCACACCGGCCAGGTCGCTCGCGAACTGCAACTGGCCCTGCACGAGCACGAACTGATCAGTCTCGGCAGGCAGGCATTCGACCTGTCGCGCCCGGACAGCCTGCGCGAAACCATTCTGCGCGAGCGGCCGGCGCTGGTGATCAATGCCGCCGCCTATACTGCCGTCGACCAGGCTGAGCAGGAGCGAGAGCTGGCCTTCGCCATCAATGCCGAGGCGCCAGGCATCATGGCCGATGCCTGTTTCGAGCTGGACATCCCGCTGATCCACTACTCCACCGACTACGTCTTCGACGGCAGCAAGGCCACCCCCTACCGTGAGGCCGATACGCCACACCCGCTCGGCGTCTACGGTGCCAGCAAGGCGGCCGGCGAACAGGCGCTGCGCATCAGCGGCTGCGACCACCTGATCCTGCGCACCAGTTGGGTCTACTCGCAGCACGGGCGCAACTTCCTGCTGACCATGCAGCGCCTGCTGCAGGAGCGCGAAGAGCTCAGCGTGGTCGACGACCAGATCGGCGCGCCGACCTGGGCCGGCAGCATCGCCAGCGCCACCACCGAACTGATCGACAAGTGGCAGCAGGGGCGCCATCACTGGGGCACCTACCACCTGACCTGTCAGGGCGAGACCAGTTGGTTCGGCTTCGCCAGCGCCATCGCCGAGCGCCTGCGTGCAGCCGGCAAACCTTGCGCCAGGCTGCGTCCCATTCCCAGCAGCGAGTATCCGACACCGGCGCAGCGCCCGCTCAATTCGCGCCTGGATGGCGAGCGACTGGAGCAAGACTGGCAGGTTCGCCTGCCGGACTGGCGCACGGCACTGGATGCCTGCCTGCAACGCATGAACTGAAGGCCCTGCGTTTCATCCGCGCGGCCGGCGCACATCACCGGCCGCACGCTTAACGTGCATAATGCGCCGATCATTTCTACACGGTTTGCCATGAGCACGAACACTGCCACTCCCCGTCGCCTGCGCTGGCGCAGCCTCGTGCTGTTGGCGCTGCTGCTTGCGCCACTGCTGTGGCCCGTCCACTTCCTGGCCGAGCGCTACTACCGCGAAGTGCTGATCGAGCAGAACCGGCAAACCCTCGATCTGTATGTGGCCAACCTGCTCGGCACGCTGCGCCGCTACGAAGTGTTGCCGCAGATTCTTGGCGATCTGCCGGGCCTGCGCGCCGCCCTGCACGCCCCCGAAGACCCGGCCGAGCTGGACAACGCCAACCGCCTGCTGGCCCGCGTGAAGAGCCAGACCGGCGCCGACGTGATCTATCTGATGAACCCGCGCGGCGTCACCCTGGCCGCCTCCAACTGGGACAAACCCGACAGCTTCGTCGCCGGCAACTTCGCCTTTCGCCCGTATTTTCGTGAAGCGCTGGCCGGGCGTCTGGGACGCTTCTTCGGCCTGGGTACAACGTCCGGCAAGCGCGGTTACTACTTCGCCTACCCGGTGCGCGAGAACGACCACAATATCGGCGCACTGGTGGTCAAGGTCGACCTCGACCACACCGAAACGCTGTGGGGCAACACGCCTGAACAGTTGCTGGTGACCGATACCAACGGCGTGGTCATCCTCACCTCGCGCCCGGACTGGCGCTTTCACGCCAGTCGCCCGCTGGACCGCGTCGAGCAATCGGCCATCGCCGCCAACCAGCCCTACCCGACCCAGGCGCCGCCCCTGCTCGATATCGATCCCAACGCCTGGCTGACACAAAGCCGCGCTCTGGAAGAAACCGGCTGGACGGTGAGCATTCTCGCTCCACGCATCCTCCTCGACCGCCCCGTGCGTAGCGCCGTGGCCGTCGGGGCGGCCGCGCTGCTGGCGCTGCTGTTGTTGCTGGGCCTGCTGATCCTGCGTCGCCGTCATTACCTGGAACGCATTGCTCTGGACGCTCGCGCCAAGGCCGAACTGGAGCAGCGCGTCGCCGAACGCACGCAGGATCTGGAGCTGCTCAACAGCCGCCTCAAGCAGGAAGTGCTCGAGCGTGAACAGGCTCAGCAGGAGCTGGTGCGCGCTCAGGACGAGCTGGTCCAGGCCGGCAAACTGTCAGCACTCGGCACCATGAGCGCCAGCATCAGCCACGAACTCAACCAGCCGCTGGGGGCGATCCGCAGCTATGCGGAGAACGCCAGCACCCTGCTCGATCACCAGCGCAGCGACGACGCTCGCGCCAACCTCAAGCTGATCAGCGAGCTGACCGAGCGCATGGCCTCGATCATCACCCATTTGCGCGCCTTTGCCCGCCGCGACCGCCACGCGCCGGAGCGGGTTGCCCTGCAGCCAGCGCTGGACGATGCCCTGGCGCTATTGGCCAAGCGCCGCCGGGCCATGGACGTGGAACTGATTCGCGACCTGCCGGACGCCACCCTCTGGGTCCAGGCTGGCGAGACGCGGCTGCGTCAGGTGCTGGGCAATCTGCTCGGCAATGCGCTCGATGCGCTGATCGATAAAGCACCACCTAGACGCATCTGGATCAGCATCGAGCATCAAGCCGAGCACCTCCATCTGCTGCTGCGTGACAATGGCCCCGGCTTCTCGCCCGAATCACTGGCGCGCGCGCGCGAGCCCTTCTTCACCACCAAAACCAGCGCCCAAGGCCTGGGGCTGGGCCTGGCCATCTGCGATAGTCTGGTGCGTGCGCTGGACGGCGAACTGCTGCTGGCCAATCATCCGGCCGGCGGCGCGCTGATCACCCTGCGCCTGCGCCTGGCCAGCCCCGGCGTCAACCTGCAACCCTCAGAGGATCCTTCGCCATGACCAGCGACAGCGCCATCGACAGCCGCATTCAGGTACTGCTGATCGACGACGACGCCCATCTGCGCCAGGCACTCAGCCAGACGCTCGACCTGGCCGGGCTCAAGGTCATCAGCCTGGGCGATGCGCAGGGTCTGGCCGCGCGCATTCCCGCTGGCTGGCCAGGCGTGGTGGTCAGCGATATCCGCATGCCCGGCATCGATGGCCTGCAATTGCTGCAGCAATTGCGCGAGCGTGATGCCGAGCTGCCCGTGCTGCTGATCACTGGCCATGGCGACGTGCCGCTGGCCGTGCAGGCGATGCGCGCCGGCGCCTACGACTTCCTGGAAAAACCCTTCGCCAACGATGACCTGCTCGACAGCGTACGCCGCGCGCTGGAGCTGCGCCGCCTGGTGCTGGACAACCGCAGCCTGCGTATGGCGCTCAATGACCGCCAGCAACTGTCCAGCCGTCTGGTTGGCCAATCGCCGGCCATGCAGCGCCTGCGCGAACAGATCGGTGCGCTTGCCAGCATCGCCACCGATGTACTGATTCTCGGCGAGACCGGCGCCGGCAAAGAGGTGGTCGCACGCGCCCTGCACGATCTGTCCAACCGCCGCGAAGGGCCCTTCGTCGCCATCAACGCCGGTGCACTGGCCGAGTCGGTGGTGGAAAGCGAGCTGTTCGGCCATGAGGCCGGCGCCTTCACCGGCGCGCAGAAACGGCGTATCGGCAAGTTCGAGTTCGCCAACGGCGGCACCCTGTTCCTCGACGAGATCGAGAGCATGAGCATGGATGTGCAGGTCAAGCTGCTGCGCCTGCTGCAGGAGCGTGTGGTCGAGCGCCTCGGTGGTAATCAGCTGATCCCGCTGGATATCCGCGTGATCGCCGCGACCAAGGAAGATCTGCGTCAGGCCGCCGATGCCGGGCGTTTCCGCGCCGACCTCTACTACCGCCTCAACGTCGCGCCGTTGTCCATCCCGCCGCTGCGCGAGCGCGGCGAGGATGCCCTGCTGCTGTTCCAGCACTTTGCCGATGGGGCGGCCGCCCGCCATGCCCTGGCACCGCGTGAGCTGCAGCCGGGGCAGCGCGCATTGCTGCTGCGCCAC
>JBLUOL010000079.1:0-23049 GCA_048065775.1 Pseudomonas sp. GW6 | reverse complement strand
ACGAGCGCCGCCCCTGGCCGCCCGCGCCGCTACCCAAGGGCGTGGCCGATGCCGGGGTGATCGACAGCCGCGAACAGCGCCGCCAGTTGCTCGAACAACTGACCCGCTTCCCGCCCGAACGCCTGGCCATCGCTTGCGACCCGCGGCGCTCACCGGATCGCGGCACCCTGGCGCTGCTCGGCGAACTGGCGCGTTGTGCGAGCGCCACGCGCATCTGGCTGCTACCGCCGAGGCCCGGTGAGAGCCTGGACAGCGCGCGCCTGACGGACTGGCACCAGGCCCTCGACACCCTAGGGCTGACCCACGGTGATACGGCGCCGCTGAACTGGCTGGAGAGCGGACATGACTAGAGATCCGCAGGCACACAGGCTTCATGTAGGAGCGAGCTCTGCTCGCGAACCATGGCAAACGGCAAAAGCTTCGCGAGCAGAGCTCGCTCCTACCTCGATGCACGCTCTGCTACCTCCTCGCTGCCTGATCGAGGCCACGGCATGAGCGCACCGCTGAAACTCGCCCTGGTCGGCCATACCAATGTCGGCAAGACCTCACTGCTGCGTACCCTGACCCGCGACGTGGAGTTCGGCGAAGTCTCGCCGCGCGCCAGCACCACGCGCCATGTCGAGGGTGCGCGCCTGTCGGTGGATGGTCAGGCGTTGCTGGAGCTGTACGACACCCCCGGTCTGGAGGACGCCATTGCCCTGCTCGACTACCTGGAGCGCCTCGACCGTCCCGGCGAGCGCCTGGACGGCCCGGCCCGTCTGGCGCGTTTTCTCGAAGGCAGCGAAGCGCGCCAGCGTTACGAACAGGAGGCCAAGGTATTGCGTCAGCTCATGGCCTCCGACGCCGGGCTGTACGTGATCGACGTGCGCGAACCGGTGCTGGCCAAGTACCGCGACGAGCTGGCGGTGCTGACCATGTGTGGCCGGCCGCTGCTGCCGGTGCTCAACTTCGTCGCCAGCGCCAGCCATCGCGAAGGTGAATGGCGCGAAGCCCTGGCTCGCCTCGGCCTGCATGCCCTGGTGGCCTTCGACAGCGTGGCGCCAGCCGAGGATGGCGAACGACGCCTGTACGAAAGCCTGGCCCTGCTGCTGGAGCGTTCGCGTTCCCAGTTGCAACGCCTGATCGAGGATCACGAAGCGCAGCGCCAGGCCCGTCGTCAGGCCGGCAACCGACTGATCGCCGAACTGCTGATCGACTGCGCCGCCTGCCGCCGCAGCGTCGCCGCCCAGCCGGTGCTGGAACAGGGCGCCATTTCTGAGCTGCGCGATGCGATTCGCCAACGCGAGCAGCGCTGCGTCGAGGCCCTATTGCGCCTGTATGCCTTCCGCAGCAGCGATGCCAAGGCGGCCGACCTGCCGCTGCTCGACGGCCGCTGGGGCGACGACCTGTTCAACCCGGAAACGCTGAAGCAGCTCGGCATCAAGGTCGGTGGCGGCATGGCGGCCGGTGCCGCCACGGGCGTCGGCGTCGACCTGCTGGTCGGCGGCATCACCCTGGGCGCTGCCGCAGCGCTGGGTGCGGTGATCGGCGGCAGTGCACAGACCCTGCGCAACTACGGGGAACGACTGAAGGGAAAACTCAAGGGCCAGCGCGAGCTGACCGTCGACGATGCTGTACTGCGCCTGCTCGCCCTGCGTCAGCAGCAACTGCTGGCCGCACTGAACGTACGTGGACACGCCGCGATGGACGCCATCACCCTCAACGCACCTCAGGAAACCCTGTGGCGCCAGGGCAAGCTACCGGCGCCACTTAACGTGGCACGGGCGCATCCCGAATGGTCATCACTCAACCCCGGCGCGCGCCTGGAAGAGGCCGAGCGCGCCGAACAGGTAGAGCGTTTGTGCAGTGAAATCGCCATGCAGTTGGTGGGCTGAAGCCCACCCTACAGGAGCGTATCGAAACCCCGCGTAGGGTGGGCTTCAGCCCACCACCTCACCGCCCACACCTCCCCGCTACTCCCCAAACTCCCCATCGTCACCGCCCCGCCCACCCCAATCTGCCGACAGGAGCCCGCGCGCGACATAACGATGGAAGCTCGAATAAGGCCAGTCACCAACCTGACTCACCAGGCCATGCTTCACCGGGTTGAAATGGATGTAATCGACATGCCTTGCGAGATCCTCCTCATCACGGATGCGGTGCTCCCAGAAGCGCCTTTGCCAGACTCCCTTCTCACGCTTTCTGGATTTGCTGGCGCTGACGGTAGCCATGGCGGGTAACGCGCGCGAGAACTGGCTTTTGATCAATGCCCAACGCCGGGAATAGTCGCGGTCATCCTCAGGCAGCTCCCATACGGCATGTAGATGGTCGGGGAGGATGCAGATGGCGACGGTTTTGAACGGCATGCGCTTGCTGGCCTCGACGTAGACCTGGCGCAGCAGCGCGATTTCCTCCACCAGTAAGCGGGAACGACGATCAGCGAGAGTGACCGTGAAGAAGTAGGTTGCACCGGCAATCCGTTCGCGGCGGTAGTGGGGCATGGGCAGTCCTTTGCCTGTTGGGTGTCGGTGAAGGGGCCGGCGGCAACGGATTGGTGAATCGGTGGGCTGAAGCCCACCCTACAAGAAACGCCACCCGGCCCACCCTACATCCTAGTAGAGCTTCGTGACGCTGCCAGACCGTAGGGTGGGCCGGGCGGCGCTCCGCTTTAGCCCACCAGAGCCCACCCACTTCCATCTCACACCGCCACCGGCGCCTTGATATGCGGGTGCGCCTCGTAGCCGACCAGTTCGAAGTCCTCGAATTTGAAGGCCAACAGATCCTTCACCTCGGGGTTGAGCTTCATGGTCGGCAGCGGCAGCGGCTGGCGGGTCAGTTGCAGATCGGTTTGCTCGATGTGGTTGGCGTACAGGTGGCAGTCGCCGCCGGTCCAGATGAACTCGCCCGGCTGCAGGTTGCACACCTGCGCCACCATCAGCGTCAGCAGCGCGTAGCTGGCGATGTTGAAAGGCACGCCGAGGAAGATGTCTGCCGAACGCTGATAGAGCTGGCAGGAGAGCTTGCCGTCTGCCACGTAGAACTGGAACAGCGCATGGCACGGTGGCAGGGCCATCTGCTCGACCAGCGCGGGGTTCCAGGCCGAGACGATCAGGCGACGGGAGTCCGGGTTCTTCCTGATCATTTCGATCAGCTTGGCGATCTGGTCGATGGACTCGCCACTGGGCGCCGGCCAGCTGCGCCACTGGTAGCCGTAGATCGGGCCGAGGTCGCCGTTCTCGTCGGCCCACTCGTCCCAGATGCTGACGCCGTTTTCCTTCAAATAACGGATATTGGTGTCGCCCTGCAGGAACCACAGCAGCTCGTGGATGATCGAGCGCAGGTGACACTTCTTGGTGGTGACGATGGGGAAGCCAGCGGCCAGGTCGAAGCGCATCTGGTAGCCGAACACGCTGTAGGTGCCGGTACCGGTGCGGTCTTCCTTGAAGGTGCCGTGCTCGCGCACGTGGCGCATCAGATCGAGGTACTGTTTCATCAGACGGCTCCTTGTACGGCCTGGCGCTTGTAGGCGTAAGCGATCAGGCCGATACCGCCGAGGATCATAGGCAGGCAGAGAATCTGGCCCATGGTCAGCCAGCCCCAGGCCAGGTAGCCCAGCTGGGCGTCCGGCACACGGACGAACTCGACGATGAAGCGGAACACCCCGTAGCAGGCGGCGAACATGCCGGACACGGCCATGGTGGGGCGCGGTTTACGCGAATAGAACCAGAGGATGGTGAACAGCGCCACGCCCTCCAGGGCGAACTGATACAGCTGCGACGGATGGCGCGCCAGTTGCTCAGGGTCGGTGGGGAAGACCATCGCCCAGGGCACATCGGTGGCCTTGCCCCACAGCTCGGCGTTGATGAAGTTGCCGATGCGCCCGGCGCCCAGCCCGATCGGCACCAGTGGCGCGATGAAGTCCATCAGCTCGAAGAAGCTCTTGCCGTTGCGCTTGCCGAACCACCAGGTGGCCAGCATCACCCCGATCAGCCCGCCGTGGAAGGACATGCCGCCCTCCCAGACTCGCAGGATCTTCGCCGGTTCGGCGATATAGGCGGCAAAGTCATAGAAGAACACGTAGCCCAGACGGCCACCGAGAATCACCCCCATGGCCACCCAGAACACCAGGTCGGACAGCTTGTCCTTGGTCCAGGTCGCATCGAAACGCTCCAGCCGGCGCGATGCCAGTAGCCAGGCACCGCCGATACCGACCAGGTACATCAGGCCGTACCAGTGGATTTTCAGGGGACCAAGGGCGATGGCCACCGGGTCGATCTGCGGATAAGGCAGCATCCAGGACTCCTTAAATGAAAAAACTCAGGCCCACGCTGAACAGCAGCAAGGCGAAAAGACGCTTGAGCAACAGTGGCGACAGGCGATGAGCCAGGCGCGCACCAAAACGGGCAAAGAACATGCTGGTCACGGCGATGCCCAGCAATGCCGGGAGATACACGAAACCGACGCTCCATGGCGGCAGATTCGGATTCCCCCAGCCGGTAAACATGAAACTCAGCGCACCGGCAATGGCGATCGGCAAGCCACAGGCCGCCGAGGTGGCCACCGCCTGCTGGATCGGCACGCTGCGCCAGACCAGAAAGGGCACGGTCAGCGAACCACCGCCAATGCCGAAGATCGCCGACGCCCAACCGATCACCCCGCCGGCTACCGTCAGCGTCGGCTTGCCTGGGACACCGAGACTGGCCTTGGGTTTCAGGTCCAGCGCCATCTGCGCGGCAACGATGATGGCGAAGGTACCGATGATCTTCTGCAACCAAGGCCCCTGGATCAGCGCTGCGGTTAGCGCCCCCAGCGCTGCACCCAGCAGGATACCCAGAGTCAGCCAGCGAAACAGCGGCCAGCGTACCGCGCCCTTGCGGTGATGCTCGAGCAGCGAGTTGATCGAGGTAAAGATGATCGTCGCCAGGGAAGTGCCCACTGCCAGGTGAGTGAGGATTTCCGTTGCCAGACCCTGTGCGGTGAAGCTCAGCACCAGCACCGGCACGATGATCAGACCACCGCCCACGCCGAACAGGCCAGCCAGCACACCGGCAGCCGAGCCCAGTACCAGGTAGAGCAGCAGCTCCATAGACACCCCCAAAAACAAAGCGGCATGGTAGCGGAAATGTCTCCTCAACGGCACACGGATCGACGGAACGGTTGCCGCCCCTGGCTGAGCTCGCTAGCCTGCCAGACTCCGCCATAGGAGGAATGCGCATGTGCCTGATCGTCTTCGCCTGGCAGCCCGAAAGCCCGACGGTGCTGCGCCTGGCGGCCAATCGCGACGAGTTCTACGCGCGCCCCAGCGCCGCATTGAGTGAATGGCCGGATGCACCTGGCGTATTCGCCGGTCGCGATCTGCAAGCTGGGGGTACCTGGCTCGGCGTTACCGCGCAAGGCCGCTTCGCAGCGCTGACCAACATCCGCGATCCCAGGCAAAAAGCTGGCACGCGTTCACGCGGCGCGCTGACAGCCGACTACCTGCTGGGTCAGGAGTCGGCGCCGGCCTATCTCGACAGGATCATGCGCGATGCCACCGAATATGCCGGCTTCAATCTGCTGGTTGGCGATGCTCAACAGCTCTGGCATTTCAATTCTCAGGAAGGACAGCCCAGGCAACTAGAGAGCGGCATATATGGCCTGTCCAACGCCAGCCTCGACACGCCCTGGCCGAAGCTGCTGCGCGCCAGAGATGCGTTGAGTGAACGCATCGATGGGGTGGATGAAGACTTGCTTGAGATGCTGAGCGACAGCAGCCAGCCAGCCGATCACCTGCTGCCGGACACTGGCGTAGGACTGGCCACGGAGCGCCTGCTGTCGAGCGTGTTCATCGCCAGCGCCACCTACGGCACTCGCGCCAGCACGGTGCTGAACCTCAAACAGAATGGCGGCTGGAGCATCACCGAGCGCAGCTTCGGCCCACATAGCACCGTACTCGACGAGGTCGCGTTACGTCGGTAGCCGGACGCAGTCCGGGAACACCGTACAAATCTTCCCCGGATTGCATCCGGGCTACGCAGCGTTTCAGGCCTGGATATTGGAGGCTGGGTTGATCACTCGGCCCAGCCCCAGATTGCGCAGCGCCAGGTGCAGGGTGCTGTAGATCAGGTGCGGGTTGTCCATGGTCATCACCTGCCCCAGCAGTTCCGTGGCCTTGCTCTGGGTGACCTGCCGCAGCAACCATTTCACCTTGGGCAGGTTGGTGGCGTTCATCGACAGCGAATCGAAGCCCATCGCCAGCAACAACACGGCAGCCGCCGGATCGCCGGCCATCTCACCGCAGATGCTCACTGGTTTGCCTTCGAGATGCGCGTCGTTGACCACTTTCTGCAAGGCCTGCAGCACCGCCGGGTGGAGGAAATCATAGAGATCGGCCACACGCGGGTTGTTGCGGTCGACCGCCAGCAGGTATTGGGTCAGGTCGTTGGAGCCGACCGAGAGGAAATCGACCTGGCGCGCCAGTTCGCGGGTCTGATAAACGGCTGCCGGGATCTCGATCATCACGCCGATAGGCGGCAGTGGCACATCGGTACCCTCGTCACGCACCTCACCCCAGGCACGGTGGATCAGGTGCAGCGCCTCTTCCAGCTCCTGCGTGCCGGAAATCATCGGCAACAGGATGCGCAGGTTGTTCAGCCCCTCGCTGGCCTTGAGCATGGCGCGGGTCTGCACCAGGAAGATTTCCGGGTGATCGAGGGTCACGCGAATGCCGCGCCAGCCCAGGAAGGGGTTCTCTTCCTTGATCGGGAAGTAGGACAGCGACTTGTCGCCGCCGATATCCAGGGTGCGCATGGTCACCGGCAGCGGGTGGAAGGCCTGCAACTGCTCGCGATAGGTGGCCAGTTGCTCCTTCTCGCTGGGAAAGCGCTCGTTGACCATGAACGGCACTTCGGTACGGTACAGGCCGACGCCCTCGGCGCCGCGCTGCTGGGCACGTGCAACATCGGCGAGCAGGCCGGTGTTGACCCACAGCGGCATACGGTGGCCGTCGAGGGTCTCGCAGGGCAGCGCGCGCAGAGCGTCGAGCCCTTCGGTGAGCTGGCGCTCCTCCTCGACCACCTCGGCGTACTGCTTGCTCAGCAGCTCGCTGGGGTTGGTGAAGACTTCGCCGTGATAGCCATCGACGATCAGCTTGATGCCGTCGATCTTCGAGTACGGCAGGTCGACCACACCCATGACCGTGGGAATACCCATGGCGCGGGCGAAAATCGCCACGTGGGAGTTGCCCGAACCGGTCACCGAGATCAGACCGACCAGTTTGCCTTCCGGCACCTCGCCGAGCATCGCCGGCGACAGCTCCTCGCTGACCAGGATGGTGTTATCCGGATAGACCAGCGTGGTCTTGCGTTCTTCCTGCAGGTAGGCGAGCAGGCGCCGACCGAGGTCGCGCACATCGGAGGCGCGCTCGCGCAGGTAAGCGTCATCCATCAGCTCGAAACGATTGACGTGGTCGAGCACCACCTGGCGCAAGGCGCCCTGCGCCCACTGACCGGTACGGATGACCTTGCGCACCTCGTTACCCAGTGCGGCGTCCTCGAGCATCATCAGGTAGACGTCGAACAGCGCGCGCTCTTCCTTGCGTAGCTGAGTGGCGAGTTTCTCGGACAGCTCCTGCATGTCCTCGCGCACCCAACCCAGCGCCTTGTCGAACAGTTCCAGCTCGGCAGCGATGTCATCGACACTGCGGTCTGGAACCACATTCAGATCAGCCGGGGGCAGCACCACGACAGCGGTTCCGACCGCTACCCCCGGCGCACCCGGCACGCCGACGAACTTGGCCTCCTGCACGCCCTTGCCCTGGCGCCCCAGGCCGCGAATCGAGCCGGTTGCCTCGGCATGGGCGATAACGCCGGCAAGCTGCGCGCTCATGGTGACCAGGAAGGCTTCCTCGCCTTCGTCGAACTGGCGGCGCTCCTTCTGCTGCACAACCAGCACGCCCATCACCCGGCGGTGGTGGATGATCGGTGCACCGAGGAAGGAGGCGTAGCGTTCCTCGCCGGTCTCGGCAAAGTAGCGGTAGCGGGGATGGCTGGCAGCGTCTTCGAGGTTCAGCGGTTCTTCGCGACTACCGACCAGGCCGACCAGACCTTCGCTGGGCGCCATGCTGACCTTGCCGATGGAGCGCTTGTTGAGGCCGTCGGTGGCCATCAACACGAAACGGTTGGTTTCCGGGTCGAGCAGGTAGACCGAGCAGACCTGGCTGCCCATCGCTTCCTTGACCCGCTGCACGATGATCGACAGCGCCGCCTTGAGGTCCTTGGCGGCGTTTACTTCCTGGACGATCTTGCGCAGCGTATTGAGCATGCTCGATTGGGGTCCGTATCAGTCGCGCACTATAAGACGCGGGGCAAGTTCCTTGAGCGCGCGACGGTAAACCTCGCGCTTGAATGTGACCACCTGGCCCAGCGGATACCAGTAGCTGACCCAGCGCCAGCCATCGAATTCGGGCTTGCCGGTCAGGTCCATGCGTACGCGGTCTTCAGCCCCCGTCAGGCGCAGCAGAAACCACTTCTGCTTCTGCCCGATGCACAGCGGCTGGCTGTGCGTGCGCACCAGACGCTGCGGCAAACGATAACGCAACCAGCCTCGGGTGCAGGCGAGGATCTTCACATCCTGCTCTTCGAGCCCGACCTCTTCATTCAGTTCACGGTAAAGCGCATCGATCGGCGATTCACGATCATTGATGCCACCCTGGGGAAACTGCCACGCATCCTGGTTGATACGCCTGGCCCAGAGCACCTGGCCGACATCATTGGTCAGGATGATGCCGACATTCGGGCGGAAACCATCAGAATCGATCACGGCAAGCAACCTCGTACACGCAAGTTCCGGCATTGTTCCACAAAGCCGGCGACAGCAGCAACGCGGGTTTAGGCGCTGTTTGAAAGCCCCGGCAAAGCGGCTATTCTGGCGCGCCTTCCCTTTCTACAGAACAGGTAACGAACCGTGCGCTTGGCCCTTTTCGATCTCGACAACACCCTGCTGGCTGGCGACAGCGATCACAGCTGGGGCGAATTCGTCTGCCAGCGCGGCCTGGTCGACGCGGCCGAGTACCTGGCGCGCAACGATGCCTTCTATGCCGATTACTGCGCCGGCAAGCTGGATGTGGTGGCTTATCAGAATTTCAGCCAGGCCATGCTCGGCCGCCACGACATGGCGCAACTGGCGCAGTGGCACCGCGAGTTCATGGCCGAGGTGATCGAGCCGATCATCCTGGCCAAGGGCGAGGCACTGCTGGCCGAACACCGTGCCGCTGGCGACAAGCTGGTAATTATCACCGCCACCAACCGCTTCGTCACCGCGCCCATCGCCGAGCGCCTGGGCGTGGAGACCTTGATCGCCACCGAATGCGGCATGCAGGACGGCCGCTATACCGGGCAGATCACTGGCACGCCGTGCTACCAAGGCGGCAAAGTGACCCGCTTGAACGAATGGCTGGCAGAAACGGGATACAACCTCGATGGCGCCTACTTCTACAGCGACTCGCGCAATGACCTGCCGCTGCTGGAGGCCGTGGCCAACCCGGTGGCGGTCGACCCGGACGACGTGCTGCGCGCCACCGCCATCGAGCGCGGCTGGCCGGTGATTTCGCTGCGTTAAGCGTCACCACCGAACGTAGGGTGCGCCGCGCGCACCGCAAGCTCCATCGTCAACCGCCGGTGCGCACAGCCTGGGCGGCCCCGCGACACGCTACCGGGCAGTTTCATCGAGCCACAAGCCCTCTCCCGCCCTTCGGGCACCCTCTCCCGGTGGGAGAGGGTCATCAGACGCCGCTCTGCGGCTACTTTAAGTGGGCTTGGCCCCCATCAGCGCCATGATGACGATCAAGAGCAGCAGAATCAGCCCGGCATAGATCAGGCACAGACGCTTGAGCGATGTCGGCGCCGGTGTGTCGCCCAGCGCACGCCAGACCGCCAGACGACCGGCCAGCAGCAAACCGAGCAGCATCATCAGCGCATAGAGAATGCTGCCCAGCAGCAGCCAGGTCTGTCCCAGCGGCCAGCCGGCGGTGTCCACCAGCCAGTAGCCGGTAACTGGCAGGCTCAGCGCCAGCACGGCGAATGCCGGGAAGCTGAACAGCAGAGTCACGCGCAACTTGCGCGCCAGCACCGTCGCATCGCCACCGCGCTGCGCCTTGAACAGCATGACGCCATGGGCGATCAGGCCGAGCAGCAGCAACACGCCCGGGGCGCTGTGGAGAATACGGACCAGCAGGTAGTGTTCCATCGTGGTTTCCTTTTATTTAAGTAGGGCAGGTGCAACCCGCCAGAACGCGGCGGCGGGTTACACCCGCCCTACGGTTCGAAGGCAGCTTTCAACCCAGAAACAGGCGATAAGCCGGATTGTCGCTTTCATCCCAGTAGGGATAACCGATGGCATCCAGCGCCGTCGGCACCAGATGGCGTTCATCTTCAGGCACCTGCAGCGCCGCCAGTACGCGGCCATCGGCAGCGCCGTGATTGCGGTAATGGAACATCGAGATATTCCAGCGCCCGCCCAGTTTCTGCAGGAAATTGAACAGTGCGCCCGGCCGCTCGGGGAATTCGAAGCGCAGCACCATCTCGTTACCGACACCAGCGGCATGACCACCGACCATATGGCGGATATGCAATTTGGCCAGTTCGTTATCGGTCAGGTCCAGCACCGGGAAGCCCTGCGCACGCAGGCCCTCGACCAACGCCTGGCGCGGGTCATTCTCCGGATGGGTCTGCACGCCGACGAAGATGTGCGCCTCGCGGTCAGTGTGATAGCGATAGTTGAATTCGGTGATCTGGCGCTTGCCCACCGCCTCGCAGAAGGCCTTGAAGCTGCCCGGCTGCTCGGGGATGGTCACGGCGATGATCGCTTCGCGCTTCTCGCCCAGCTCGGCGCGCTCGGCAACGTGGCGCAGGCGGTCGAAGTTGACGTTGGCGCCGGAATCGATACCCACCAGCACTTCGCCACTGGCGCCCTGGCGCTCGACGTACTTCTTGATCCCGGCCACGGCCAGCGCGCCGGCCGGCTCGGTGATCGAACGGGTATCGTCGTAGATGTCCTTGATTGCCGCACAGATTTCATCGGTGCTGACGGTGATCACTTCATCGACGTGATGCTTGCAGATATCGAAGGTGTGCTGGCCGATCTGCGCCACCGCCACGCCGTCGGCGAACAGCCCGACCGTCGGTAGCACCACGCGCTCGCCCGCCGCCATCGCCTGCTGCAGGCAGTTGGAGTCGTCCGGCTCGACGCCGATCACCTTGATTTCCGGACGCAGGTACTTCACATAGGCCGCGATGCCAGCGATCAGGCCGCCGCCACCGACTGGGACGAAGATGGCGTCGATGTGGCCCTGGTGCTGACGCAGCACTTCCATGGCCACGGTGCCCTGGCCGGCGATCACCAGTGGGTCGTCGTAGGGGTGGATATAGGTGTAGCCCTTCTCTTCCACCAGCTTCAGCGAATGCGCCAGCGCCTCGGGGAAGGCATCGCCGTGCAGCACCACCTTGCCGCCACGCGAGCGTACGCCCTGCACCTTCAGCTCAGGCGTGGTACGCGGCATGACGATGGTCGCCTTCACCCCCAGATGCTTGGCCGCCAGGGCCAGACCCTGCGCATGGTTGCCGGCCGACGCGGTGACCACGCCGCGCGCCAGCTCTTCGGCCGAGAGTTGCGCCAGCTTGTTATAGGCGCCGCGAATCTTGAACGAGTACACCGGCTGCAGATCCTCGCGCTTGAGCAGAATCTGGCTGCCCAGCCGCTCACTGAGCTGGCGGGCGGGTTGCAGCGGGGTTTCCACCGCGACGTCATAAACGCGCGAGGTGAGGATCTTCTTCACGTACTGTTCGAGCATGGCGATTTCGCAGGCGTTCGGGCTTTGAGAGGACTGCCGAGTCTACCCCAGCGCCGCGCCGGACGACCATACGAAACGCGTGGGTTCTGCTCCGTCAGCACAGCACTTGCGGCTATAATTCGCGCCTACTTCCCCCACCTTCCCAGGCATTTCCCCGCGATGAACCAGGATCAGCTGAAACAGGCCGTGGCCCAGGCCGCCGTCGACCACATTCTCCCGCGCCTCGACAGCAAGAGCATCGTTGGCGTCGGTACCGGCTCCACCGCCAACTTCTTCATCGACGCATTGGCCAAGCACAAGATGGACTTCGATGGCGCCGTCGCCAGCTCCGAAGCCACCGCTGCACGCCTGAAGGGCCACGGCATCCCGGTCTACGACCTCAACAGCACCGCCGAGCTGGAGTTCTACGTCGACGGCGCCGACGAAAGCGACGAGCGCCTGCACCTGATCAAGGGCGGCGGCGCGGCGCTGACCCGCGAGAAGATCGTCGCCGCCGTGGCCAAGACCTTCATCTGCATCGCCGACGCCAGCAAGCTGGTGCCGGTGCTGGGCGCCTTCCCGCTGCCGGTGGAAGTCATCCCCATGGCGCGCAGCCATGTCGCCCGCGAGCTGGTGAAGCTGGGCGGCGACCCGGTGTACCGCGAAGGTGTGCTGACCGACAACGGCAACGTCATTCTCGACGTGCACAACCTGTCGATCACCGACCCGGTGAAGCTGGAGGCGGACATCAACGCCATCGTCGGCGTGGTCACCAACGGCCTGTTCGCCGCCCGCCCGGCCGACCTGCTGCTGCTCGGCACCGCCGAAGGCGTGAAAACGCTCAAACGCTGAATCTGTGACCGGCACATCCCGTGGGAGGCGCTTCAGCGGCGATTGTCGCGGCTGAAGCCCCTCCCACAGAGTCCGTTGTTCCACCACTCTGGTTTGCGCAGTAGGTAGCCCGAACGCAATCCGAGCCTCCTGCGATTCGCCATGCGCACCGGAAACGGCAGGTGCGCTTGCCCCCCTACTCGAGCAGGCGGCGCAGTTCCTCGCTGATCGGCATGGGTTGAAAGGCACTGACCCGTGCCCGCCCGGTATTACCTATGGGCACCCAGATGCGCGAGAACAGCAGCGCCGCCAGGATGCGCGGCATTTGCCCAAGCACCTCACGCATATCCCCTTGTTGCCAGCCGGCCCGCAGCATCAACCGATGTGAACGTGCATGTAGCCATGGGCGACGCTGAGTAAGGATGTGCGCCCGCTCCAGCCAGACCATCGCTTCGGCGCTACGGCGGGCACGCAGTTCTTGTTGCGCCTGAGCGAAAGCCTCGTCGATGGCGACTTGCAGTTTCATGTTCATATCGCCCTCCTTCATTTGCGCAGCAGGCGCAGGCCGTTGAACACCACCATCAGGCTCACGCCCATATCGGCGAACACCGCCATCCACATGGTCGCCTCGCCTGCCAGCGTCAGGGCCAGGAAGATCGCCTTGATGCCCAGAGCCAGGACGATGTTTTGTACCAGGATGGCGTGGGTCTGACGCGACAGGCGAACGAAGGCCGGAATCTTGCGCAAATCGTCGTCCATCAGCGCGACATCTGCCGTCTCGATGGCCGTGTCGGTGCCGGCGGCGCCCATGGCAAAGCCGATCTCGGCCTTGGCCAGGGCTGGCGCATCGTTGATGCCGTCGCCGACCATGCCGACCACCCTGCCCTGTGCCTGACGCGCCTCGACCCAGGCCAGCTTGTCGGCTGGCAACAGGTCGCCGCGTGCCTCGTCGACACCGACCTGTTCGGCGATGGCCGCGGCGGTATGGACGTTGTCACCGCTGAGCATGCAGGTGCGTACACCCAGTTCGTGAAGTTCGGCGACCGCCTCGCGGCTTGTCTGGCGCACCGTGTCGGCCACGGCGAAGAGCATCAGCGCACGCTGTTCGTCGCACAGCACCACCACGCTCTTGCCCTGGCGTTCCAGTGCCTCGAGGCGCTGCTCCAGTTGCGCCGAGCACAGCCCGAGGTCTTCGACCAGGCGGTGGTTACCCATAAAGAGAAGCGTGCCATCGATTCGTCCTTTGCTACCCCGCCCCGGCAGTGCCTCGAAATCCTCGACATCGTGCAACGCCTGCCCCTGCTCTTCAGCACGCTGGGCCAACGCCCGTGAAACCGGGTGATCCGAGCGCGCGGCCAGGCTCGCCGCCCAGGCGGCGTGCAGCGGTTCATCCACTTCCAGCAAGTGCAGGCTGTCGGTCTGCACCGGCTTGCCATGGGTCAGCGTGCCGGTCTTGTCCAGCGCCAGCAGGGCCAGATGCCGCCCGTTCTCCAGATAGACGCCGCCCTTGATCAGGATGCCCTTGCGTGCGGCGGCCGCCAGGCCGCTGACGATGGTCACCGGCGTGGAAATCACCAGTGCACAGGGGCAGGCCACCACCAGCAGCACCAGGGCGCGGTAGACCCAGTCGAGCCAGGCGCCACCGATGACCAGCGGCGGCAGCACGGCCACCGCCAGGGCGAAGGCGAAGACCACCGGGGTATAGATGCGCGAGAACTGGTCGACGAAACGCTGGGTCGGTGCACGCGAGCCCTGCGCCTCCTCCACCGCATGGATGATGCGCGCCAGGGTGGTATCGCGTGCTGCCGCGCTTACGCGAAACTCCAGCGAGCCCGCCTCGTTGATGGTGCCCGCGAACACCGCGTCGCCCACACGTTTTTCCACCGGCAGGCTCTCCCCGGTGATCGGCGCCTGATTGACCGTCGAGCTGCCGCCGACCACCTCACCATCGAGGCTGATGCGCTCGCCAGGACGCACCCGCACCACCGCGCCCAGCCCGATGGCCTGCACGTCGAGCTCCTGCCAACTGCCATCGGCCTGCTGCACGGTAGCGCGCGGCGGCGCCAGATCCATCAGCCCGCGTATGGCGTTACGTGCCCGATCCAACGAGCGCGCCTCGATCAATTCGGCCAGGGTGAACAGCACCATCACCATCGCTGCTTCCGGCCACTGGCCGATCAGCACCGCGCCGGTCACGGCGATGCTCATCAGGGCATTGATATTGAGGTTGCGGTTCTTCAGGGCGATCCAGCCCTTCTTGTAGGTGTTCAGCCCGCACATCAGGATGGCGGCAACGGCCAGCAGTGCCACCAGCCAGTCGGGGCCGAGCCCGGCGAAATGCACGACTTCCGAAGCGGTTGCCACCCCACCAGCCAGCACCAGTGGCCACCAGGGCTTTTTCTCAGGCGCAGCAGTTGGCTTCTGCGCAGTGCGATCATCTTCGACCTGCGGGGTGAACCCCAGCGCGCGGATGGCCGGCAGCACCTGCGCCAGCATGCCTTCGTCATGGCTGACGGTGAGCACGCGCTGCAGCAGATTGAAATGCAGACCGGCCACGCCAGGCAGGCGACCCAGCGCGTCGCGAATCAGGCGCTCTTCCGTGGGGCAATCCATCTGCTCGATGCGTATACGGGTATTGCACGCGCCCGTCAGCGCGGCGTCCGCTGGCTGCGGCACGGCCTCGTGATTGTGTCCAGCGTGATAGTGGACATGCTCAGGATGAGCAGGTGGCTGTTGGTGCGAGTGATCGCAGCAGCGGCTCATGGCAAATCTCCGTCAGGTATCTATTGCCGAGTACACACCCTGTAGTCACTATAGGGTCAAGCACCTACGGAGCAATCCCATGAAAATCGGAGAATTGGCGAAAAAGGCCGGCTGCCAGGTAGAGACCGTACGCTACTACGAACGCGAAGGCCTGCTGCCGGCGCCCGCACGTAGCGAAGGCAACTACCGCCTGTACGGCGCCCAGCACCTGGAGCGCCTGGTGTTCATCCGCAATTGCCGGACGCTGGACATGACCCTGGAAGAGATTCAACGACTGCTGGCCCTGCGCGACCTGCCCCACGAGAGCTGCGCCGGCATCAACAGCCTGGTGGACGAACATATCGAGCATGTTCAGGCGCGCATCGACAGCCTGCAGGCGCTACGTGACCAACTCACCGAGTTGCGCGACCGTTGCAACGACCCCAAGGGGGCGGAAGACTGCGGCATCCTGCGCCAGCTCAACGTCAGCGGCGGTGTGCAACCGCTACCGGACGATGGCCATACCCATGTCGGCAAGAGCCACTCGCATTGATGAACTACGCTTGCTGAGCATCGCTGCGGCATACCGCCGGGCGCTCAGGGAGAGATGAACATGTCTGGAAAGTTCGAGCTGAAGAAGGCCAAAGACGGCCAGTTCCACTTCAACCTGCTGGCGAGCAATGGCCAGGTCATCCTCAGCAGCGAGATGTACAAGGCCAAGGACTCGGCGCTTAACGGTATCGAGTCGGTGAGGAAGAACTCACAACGCGATGGCGCCTTCGAGACCAAGACCTCGAGCAACGATAAACACTACTTCCTGCTCATGGCCACCAACGGCCAGGTGGTCGGGCAAAGCCAGATGTATGCCAGCGCCGCCAGTTGCAAGAGCGGCATCGAGTCTGTGCAAAAAAATGCACCGAGCGCGGTGATCGACGACCAGACGAGTTAGTCGCCCTGCTTCCTGAACACATAGAACAGGTTCGGCTCACTGATCAGGTAAAGGTTGCCGTCGTCATCCGTCGCCACCCCCTCGGCCTGCGGCACGCTGCGCTGCAGGCCATGCTGGCCACGTAACAGCGACAATGTACTGATCGGCTTGCCTTCGGCATTGAGCTCGATCACCAGGCGCGACTCGTCCGACAGCGCCAACAGATGGCCGGTCGCGGCGTCGAAGTCGAGACTGGAAAGGTCGCGCACGAACAACCGCGCATCGCGCTTTGGATCGGTATTGACCTGCAGCGCCAATGGCTTGCTCTCGTCGACATGGGGGAAGCCGAGCACCTCGAAGATGCGCACCGGGTCGCGCTCCTTGGCCACCAGCAGGCGCTGGTTCTTGGCGTCGTAGGCCAGGCCTTCGAAGCCCTTGTTGCCGTTGAGGCCGATACCCAGGGATAGCTGCTGGAAATCGGCGGCGTTGAGCACACGACTGTCATCGTCGATACGCACCTTGACCAGACGCTGCTCGCGCTCATCGGCGATCACGTAGACGCCAGGCGCGATGTATTCGATGGCTTCAGGGTCGCCGAAGCCTTCGAGATCGATGGTGCGCTTGAGCTCGCCCTGCAGGCTGATCTCGATCACCTTGGCCGGCTTGTTGGTGACGCTGAACAGGCTGTGGCGATCCGGATCGTAGGTCAGCGCCGACACATCGCTGATATCGGCAATGGGCTTGGCCTCGATCACCACGCGGTAGTCGCCCAGCCACAGCGACTGATCGCGCCACTGCGCACCATGCTGCCACTCCTGCACGGAGAACCAGGCTCGCTCGAACAGCCGATACTGCTGACCCAACACCGCGCCAAGCAACAAGACGAAGAACAGCAGATAGAGCCAGGGGTTGATGGAGAGCAGACGACGCATGATGATTTTCTCTGACTACCACGAAAAAGCCCGCCACGGGCTTGACGTGGCGGGCGGGCGGAATATCGCGATCAGTTGATCAGTTCGACACGATCGACATCGATCTCGCGGCTGTTGAAGTCCTTGTCGACTTCACCGGTCAGGCGCACCTTGGCGGTTTCCGAGACGGTCTGGCCCGGCCAGTCTTCGTCATCGATTTCCACCTGGATGGTGCCGGTAGCGTCCTTGAACTCGTAGAGTTCGTCCTGCAGGCGCTTGACGATCTGACCTTCCAGAACGACATGGGTGTCATCGGCAGCTTCCAGTGCAGCAGCCACGGTGGTGACCTGCGGGGTAGCGCCCGGGCCGGTGTAGCCAGTAGCGAAAGCGGCAGTGCTGAGCAGCGGCAGAACCATCAGAGCGAGAGCGGTACGTTTCATGGTGAGAACCTCGTTGTTCGTAAGTGACGGGTTCAGATTAGTGCCGCTAGCTGAAGCCAGACTGAATCGCGGCTTAAGCCAAACTGAATCCGTCCCCCCACTCAACTGGCATCCGGTTGCGGCTTGCTGAAGACGTAAAAAAGATTGGGCTCGGCGACGATATAGATGTTGCCGTCCTCGTCCATGGCCACACCCTCAGCCTGCTTGATGCCCTGATCCAGACCATTTAGACCGCCGGTAAGGCTGAGAAAGCTGACCGGCTGGCCGGCGCGGTCGATCTCCAGCAGCATGCGCGACTCGTCGGACAGCACCAGCGCGTGACCGGTGCGCGCATCGATACTCAGCGAAGAAATATCGCGCATACCCAGATTGCCGTAGTGGAAAGGCTGCATCACGCCAGCAGCACCGTCCTCACCAGGAAAAGGCAGGCTGAACAGGCCCATCGGGCTGCGCTCCTTGCCCAACATCAGGCTGCTGCTGCGCGCATCCCAGGCAACGGCTTCGAAGCCCTTGTTACCCGCTTCGGCAAAGCCCAGGTCGAAGCCGGGGAAATCGGCCGCATCCAGCTCCAGGTCGTCGTCACGCAGGGTAAAGGTGGTGAGCTGACGCCGACGCTCATCGACAATGGCCATGCGCCCGTTGTCCATCATCTCCACCGCTTCCGGGTCAGCAAAGCCCTTCAACTGGATACGCCGCAACACCTCACCCTCACGCGAGAGTTCCACCAGCAGAGGGTTCTTGCCGGTCACCGTAAAGAGGGTGCCGGTTACCGGGTTGTAGGTAAGCCCCGAGGTTTCATCTTGTTCCAGACCAGACAACGCCTTGGCCTGAATCACCGCACGGTAGCCAGGCAGCCAGACGCTGGACAAGCGCTCGACCAACGGCGTATGCCCCTCCTGCCACCAGAGCAGGGCGCGATCATCCCAATGCTGAGTTTTTACTACCGTTGCCACGACCAGCACGGCTATGCCGAACAACCAGTAACGGGGGCGAGAAAGGCGGGAACGGAGGGAGGGCATCGGCGACGGCTCGGCTGCTTGATGGCAATCCGACATCCGATGTCTGGAAGAGTTCCGCCGCCTGGAAGGCGGCGGTCAGAGCTTATAACACGCGGCTGGTGAAACTACTGTGACCGACCAACTCCAGCACCAGCTCGTCGCCCTTGTTCAGCGCGCCAACTCCGACCGGCGTACCGGTGAGGATCACGTCGCCAGGCTGCAAGGCGAAGTGCCCGGCCATGTGCTGGATCATCGCGACGATGGGGTTGAGCATGTCGCGGCTGTTGCCGTCCTGACGGATTTCGCCATTGATCACCAGGCGAATGCCGATATCGGCCAGATCCTCGATGGCATCGCCAGGCACGAAAGGCGCCAGCACACAGGCACCGTCGAAGCTCTTGGCGATTTCCCAGGGATAGCCCTTCTCCTTGAGCCTGGCCTGCACGTCGCGCAGGGTCAGATCCAGGGCCGGGGCGAAGCCGCTGATGGCATCACGCACTTCCTCAGCGTCCGGTTTCTTCGACAGCGGCTTGCCGATCAGCACGGCGATCTCCGCCTCGTAATGCACCGAGCCACGGTCTTCGGGAATGGCAAAGCCACTATCGAGCGGCACCACACAGGAACCCGGTTTGATGAACAGCAAGGGTTCGCTGGGCACCGGGTTATTCAGTTCCTTGGCATGCTCGGCGTAGTTGCGGCCGATGCAAACGACCTTGCCGAGGGGGAAGTGGACGGTGGTTCCGTCGACATACTGGTGCTGATAGCTCATCACCGACTCCTTATTAACAGAGATAACTACAGAGACTTCATCCAACCGCTTTCAATAATAGTGCTGTCACTCATATGAAGATTAAAGCCTCTGACATAACCATGAAATTTCAAATTCAGTTCAAGGTCTCTAGTGAGGGCACCCACTAACAAAAATACCTGACGCCCAGACTCATGCTCAAAACCGAACGGCTCAAGGGGTAATTCGGCCTCAGGAATGTTCACGAGCTTATACACGGCACCTCCCTCCATTCGTATCAGTAACTAATTGCAGCGTGAAATATCAAGATCAGAGCCAAATTTATCTCTATATACCAGCTTCAAATTTGAAACTGCATGACTACAAACCGATAGCGCTGACCTGTACTTCTCAGCGTCACCAACTTTACCTGTGGTGGGATATCGTACACTGCGGTCATAAGCACTAGAGTTATACATCTCTCTCACTGCCTGTGTGCAAAACGCCTCTCTCAACTCTACCTCATGCATCAGGCTTAACTCTCCAACATCACGAACGCTACAAACAGCAGCATTCACAGACATAGAAAGCCCCATAGCAAACAAAAATAAAGTCCCTCTCATACACACCTCCAAAAATTCAGCAACTCAATTAGCTACGCGACGAAGATCTTGCCGGGGTTCATGATGCCGTTGGGATCGAACACCGCCTTGATCGCTTTCATGCAGGCGATTTCTTCTGGCGAACGGCTGTAGTGCAGGTAGTCGCGCTTGGTCATGCCCACGCCATGCTCGGCACTGATCGAGCCGTTGTATTTCTGCACGGTCTCGAACACCCACTGGTTGACTACCGCGCACTTGGCGAAGAACTCGTCCTTGGACAGGTTATCGGGCTTCAAGATATTCAGATGCAGGTTGCCGTCACCGATATGGCCGAACCACACCACCTCGAAATCCGGGTAGTTGGCTTCGACGATGGCATCGATGTCCTTGAGGAAGGCCGGCACCTGGCTGACCGTGACGGAGATGTCGTTCTTGTACGGCGTCCAGTGGCTGATGGTTTCGGAGATATATTCGCGCAGCTTCCACAGGTTCTGCAGCTGCTGTTCGCTCTGGCTCATCACGCCATCGACCACCCAGCCCTGCTCGACGCAATGCTCGAAGGTTTCCAGCGCCTGGTTGGCCACTTCCTCGGTGCTGGCTTCGAATTCCAGCAGCGCATAGAAGGGGCATTCGCTTTCGAACGGTGCGGGGACGTCGCCACGGCCGAGCACCTTGGCCAGCGCCTTGTCGGAGAAGAACTCGAACGCGGTCAGGTCGAGCTTGCTCTGGAAGGCATGCAGCACCGGCATGATCGAATCGAAATCCGCCGTGCCGAGCACCATCGCGGTGAGGTTCTTCGGCGCGCGATCCAGGCGCATGGTCGCTTCGACCACGAAGCCCAGGGTGCCTTCGGCGCCGATGAACAGCTGACGCAGGTCATAGCCAGTGGCGTTCTTGATCAGGTCCTTGTTGAGTTCCAGCAATTCGCCGGTGCCGGTCACGACCTTCAGGCCGGCCACCCAGTTGCGGGTCATGCCGTAGCGAATCACCTTGATCCCGCCGGCATTGGTGCCGATATTGCCGCCAATCTGGCTGGAGCCGCTGGAGGCGAAATCCACCGGGTAATACAGGCCTTTTTCTTCGGCGAACAGCTGCAGCTGCTTGGTCACCACGCCCGGCTGGCACACCGCCGCACGGTCGTATTCGTTGAACGAGAGAATCTGGTTCATGTAGTCGAACGCCACCACCACTTCGCCATTGGCCGCGACCGCTGCCGCCGACAAACCGGTTCGGCCACCGGACGGCACCAGGGCGACCTTGTGCGCATTGGCCCAACGCACGATGGCCTGCACCTGCTCGGTAGTCTTGGGGAAGACGATTGCAGAGGGCGCCGGGGCGAAATGCTTGGTCCAGTCCTTGCCATAGGCCTCGAGGGAATCGGCGTCGGTCAGCACCTTGCCGGGCTCAACCAGGGTCTTCAGCTCTTCGATCTGGGCAGGGGTGGTCATCTACGGAACTCTCAAAGGATTCATGGTCGCCCTGAGAACCATTCAGGTCGCAACCGAGCATTGAAAAAGGCGAACATGCTAGCATACGCACCCCGTGAATCGAGCCATGCAGCGATCTGCGGGCGCCGGCTGAGTTTCTCAGCCCTTCCCTGACAACATCCCGTGGGACACAGGTACTCCGATGAGCAAGACCTCTCTGGACAAGAGCAAGATCAAGTTCCTTCTTCTCGAAGGCGTGCACCAGAACGCCGTAGACACGCTGAAGGCCGCCGGTTACACCAACATCGAGTACCTCAAAACCGCTCTGTCGGGCGATGAGCTGAAAGCGAAGATCGCCGATGCCCACTTCATCGGCATCCGCTCGCGCACCCAGCTGACGGCTGACGTCTTCGACTGCGCGAAAAAACTGGTCGCCGTCGGCTGCTTCTGCATCGGCACCAACCAGGTCGATCTGGACGCTGCCCGCGAACGCGGTATTGCCGTGTTCAACGCACCCTACTCCAACACCCGCTCGGTGGCCGAGCTGGTGCTGGCCGAAGCCATCCTGCTGCTGCGCGGCATCCCCGAGAAGAACGCCTCCTGCCATCGCGGTGGCTGGATCAAGTCGGCGGCCAACTCCTTCGAGATCCGCGGCAAGAAGCTGGGCATCATCGGCTACGGCTCGATCGGCACCCAGCTCTCGGTACTGGCCGAAGCGCTGGGCATGCAGGTGTTCTTCTACGACACCGTGACCAAGCTGCCGCTGGGTAACGCCACGCAGATCGGTGACCTGTACGAGCTGCTGGGCCTGTGCGATATCGTCTCGCTGCACGTGCCGGAGCTGCCGTCCACCCAGTGGATGATCGGCGAGAAGGAAATCCGCGCGATGAAGAAGGGCGGCATCCTGATCAACGCCGCACGCGGTACCGTGGTCGAGCTGGATCACCTGGCCCAGGCGATCAAGGACGAGCACCTGATCGGTGCGGCCATCGACGTGTTCCCGGTCGAACCCAAGTCCAACGACGAAGAGTTCGAGAGCCCGCTGCGTGGCCTGGATCGCGTGATCCTGACCCCGCACATCGGTGGCTCCACCGCCGAAGCGCAGGCCAACATCGGCCTGGAAGTGGCCGAGAAGCTGGTCAAGTACAGCGACAACGGTACCTCGGTGTCCTCGGTCAACTTCCCTGAAGTGGCCCTGCCGGCACACCCAGGCAAGCACCGCCTGCTGCACATCCACCAGAACATTCCGGGCGTGATGAGCGACATCAACAAGGTGTTCGCCGACAACGGCATCAACATCTCCGGCCAGTTCCTGCAGACCAACGACAAGGTCGGCTACGTGGTGATCGACGTCGACGCCGAGTACTCCGACCTGGCGCTGGAGAAGCTGCAGCACGTCAATGGCACGATTCGCAGCCGCGTCCTGTTCTAAACCGGAGCTGCTGCGCGTCGGCGATACGGCGTTGGGAACAACCTCGGAGATGCTCATTTACTGACGTAAACTCCGCTCTCCTCGGTCGCTCCCGCCTTGTCTCGCTCTAGCTCGCGAGCCCCGGAGGTATGCAGAAATGAACAAAGGGAGGCTTCGGCCTCCCTTTTCTTTATCTGACGGGCAGACCTGTAGGAGCGAGCTCTGCTCGCGAACATGGGCCACTTCG